>DUFZ01000011.1 GCA_013331635.1 Candidatus Woesearchaeota archaeon
ACTTTATGGCACATCATGCTCATCCGGTGCAAGGAAGGCTGCCGGTTAAACAAGGCGATGTCTCCGTCCATCAAATGGCGCTCGACGGTATATCCGATGTTCAGTTCTTCTAGAATCTCATCCCGGGTTTCAGCAGTAATGGTTTTCTTCTTGCCATCGGGCTTAATGATGTAATTAGCGCCGGGATATTTTTTAGGGCCGTTCTCGACAAACTTGCGCAAATAGTCTTTGTTCCATTCAGTTACCCGCTCGGGAATAGTAAGGGCCATGGCGATGATATTAGGAACGCCAACTTCATTTAAGTGAATCAATGGATCGGGGCTGATGACGGTACGGGCAGAAAAATCAGTCCGTTTCCCGGCCAAATTATGACGGATGCGGCCTTCCTTGCTCTTGATACGATCAGATAAGGTTTTCAAAATCTGTCCGCCCCGATGACGAGCAGGAGGCAATTGAGGTACTTCATTGTCAAAAAAAGTGGTAACATGATACTGCAGCAGATCCCATAAATCTTCGATGATAACTTCAGGGGCTCCGGCATTGATGTTTTCAAACAACCGTTGGTTGATACGCACAATGTCTCCCAGCTTATGGGTTAAATCATCTTCACTTCTCTCTCCTGATTCAAGGGTAATACTCGGACGCATGGTGACTGGTGGAATTTGGATCACGGTTAAGATCATTCCTTCAGGCCTAAATCCTTTCTTCACTCCAAATATTTCCAAATCAGAATCAGAAATTTTTTCTAGACGAGCACGAATGTCAATAGGGGTAAGACGCATTTCAGCTTCATAAAAATTGTAGGGCTTTTCTAACTTAATTTTTTCTTGCTTTTTTTCGCAGTGGGGGCATTTATCTTTTATTTTTGAACGGCTGATAATATCTTTTACTTTCCGACGACGAGCTTCAAATTCTTCATCTTCATTATCTTTCTCGAGCAGAGAAAGATACTTCTTGAGATTTATTTCAGGAATCAAGATGCGTGAACAATGGCGGCAAGTGGACTTGAGCATATCATAAATCTGGCGAACAAATTTAATGTGAATAACGGGACGAGCCAATTCAATGTACCCAAAATGACCGGGACATTCTTTCAGCTTTCCACCGCAGGTCTTACATCGTAATCCGGGATCGATAACACCTAGGCGAATGTCCATCAGACCGCCATCGACGGGATATCCTTCGCGGTCATACAATTCCGGAGTTACTATTTTACAGGCTGCTAAATCTACGACCTGTTTAGGGGTAAAAAAACCGAAGGAAATGCTCTCAATTTTTTTGTGTACGTTAACCATGCAGCATCACATCAGTATTTGTTTTTTAGGTTTAATTTGGGGTAGATACCCAGGCTGCGGAATTCGTCCAGCAGCAGCTTAAAGGCATAACTTAATTCTATGAAATTAATAGCGACATCCTCACCGCACATGAGGCAGTACTTGCGGCTCTTATACTGGTCTTCCACGGCGACTAATCCGCATTTTTCACAGACCGGAAGGACTATCTTATCGGAATCGAAACGTTCCTTCAAGAGCAGGGACGCACCGTGAGCAATAAAAGTATCTTTTTCCATCTCACCCAGACGCAATCCCCCCTCTTTGGCTTTCCCTTCGGTAGGCTGGCGGGTAAGCAGCTGAATCGGGCCCCGGGCGCGGGATTGTAATTTATTGGCGACCATGTGGCGCAGGCGAAGATAGTACATGTTCCCGACATAAATCTTAGCGAACATTTGCTTTCCGGTCCTGCCATCAACAAACGTTTCCAAACCATCTTCCCGAAAGCCGAGGCTGAGCAACTCGGCACGTAAGTCTTCTTCTTTTTCCCCTTCAAACAGAGTTCCATCGACTAGGCGGCCGGCTAAAGCGCTGACTTTTCCGCCCAGGAGTTCTATTAAATGAGAAATGGTCATCCGGGAACTGATACCATGAGGGGTAAAAATGAGGTCAGGAATAATGCCGGAGGTAGAGAAAGGAAGATCCTGCTGGGGGATTAAAATGCCAGTTACTCCTTTCTGCCCATGGCGGCTGGTGAATTTATCGCCAATTTCAGGAATGCGCTCTTCACGCAAACGCACCTGGACTAATCGATTTCCTTCGTCGTTCTCGGTAATGACCACGAAATCAGCAACGCCATTCTCACCATGCTTTAAGGAGAGAGAACTTTCCCGGCGGATGGCAGCAGAAAAATTATATTCATCTAAACTGCTTAAGAAACGAGGCGGGCTGGTTCTTCCAATGACCACATCGCCATCTTCAACTTTAGCTTCGGGATAAATAATGCCGTCGCCTTCCAGGAAGCGGTAATCACGCTCGCTCCGATAGCCTTTGACATCTTTATCAGGGATGGAAATCTCATCGACCAGTCCGCCGGAATAGCGCAATTCTTCGGCACTTACCGGCCTAAAATAGGTACTGCGAGCCAAACCACGTTCAACCGATGCTTGATTGAGAATAACACCATCTTCCATATTATACCCATCATAACACATGACGGCAACAATCATGTTCTGACCAGAGGGGTGCTCATGGTAATTTACCACTTCATGAATTTTGGTTTTAACCAAGGGAAATTGCGGGTAATGAAGAATGTTAGCATCCATATCCATGCGCAGATGGTAGTTAGCGGCATAAAAGCCCAGGGCTTGTTTTTGGTTTTTACTTCCAATAATAAGACGAGAAGATTGGTTATAATTTCCAAAGGGGACTAAAGCGGTGGTCACTCCAGTGATAGAACCAGGAGTTATTTCTAAATGAGTATGTTCAGGGGTGAGGTTTTCTTCCTGGTAGGCAACTAAGGCGTTTTCTTCTTCGCCGGCATCAAGATATTCGACGACTCCCTGCCTTACTAAATCAGACCAGGTAATTTCGCCGTTCTTTAATTGATCAACGTGCTTCTGCGTAAGCAGGGGCTTTCCTTGTTTCACAATAATTAATGGACGACGAGCCCTACTTTGATCACACAGCAGATACACTTCTTTTACCACCGGGTCAAAACGAACATTTACTTCTTCTGATAAAATGCCCTTACGTCTCAGGTCTTTGATATCTTCAACAAAGAGTATTCCATCTTCAACGGTTCCGATAAACTTTGAATTAAGATAGACGTCGGCCATTTTTAGTTTTAATATACTGCTTCTTTTAACCCCAAAGCTTTTATTTTTTCCAGCACTTCATGTTCGTCAGCTCCTTGAGATACCGAGCAGAGCATGGCGAGATTTTTACGCAAACCAATGTTGGTTCCTTCGGGAGTTTCAATAGGACATAATCTTCCAAGATGAGTACAATGAAGAGCCCTGGCTTCAAAGTTTTCCTGGGCACTGGAAAGAGGACTGATAACTTTCTGTAATTGGGAAATCATGGCCAGAAAATTAGAGCGATCCATTCTCTGTGAAATACCCTGACGACCGCCAACCCATTCCCCAGTGGCCATCGCGGAATACAAGCGTGAAGTCAAGAGCTTATCACGAATGATGACCCGGATGGAAGGTAATTTCCCACGTTTGATTATCCGCTGAAAGTTGTATAAAATATCCCCAATCAGGACCTTAAAATTGACCCGAAATAAGTCTAGCAATAAGTCCCCGCTCATGCGCACCCGCTTATTCATGTAATGATCTTTATCATCAGGACTGCGGGTTTTATTGCACACTTCGATGTATTTCTTGAGCATCTTACAGAGATTCTTGGCTTTGATCAGGCGATCGCTGGTCTCTATACCGATGTTGGGCAGCAAGTATTTATCTAAAATTTCTTTAGTGCGCTCCATCCGAATTTCCTTCGCCTGGCCGATGCCGATGCGCTTTCCGATATAATCAATGGCATCATCCTGAGTTTTGATGCTGACGAATTCAAACAGGTTAAGAATAACCTCTTCATGGTTGGTTTCATCTGAGACCGTTCTCATGATGTCTTCATCTTTCACCAGCCCTAAGGCTTTGAGGATGATGATTAAAGGCATGGCTTTAATGCGGGTGAAAGTAGCATAATAAATGCCGTCTTTTTTCCGTTCTATCTCGTGGGGTATCTTATAGGAGCCGCGAGCGGCAAAGAATTTGCCGGTAAACTGCCCGGGCGATTCTTCGCTGACCATGAAATTGTTGGCAGAAAGGTCTTCGACGTTCACAATGACTTTTTCAGTCCCGTTGATGATGAAATATCCGCCGGGATCAGAGGCATCTTCCCCTTTTTTGATGAGTTCTTCCCGGCTTAAAGCTGATAAATTGCAGTATTTGCTCTTTAACATGATGGGAAGCTTTCCAATTTCAGCAATAAAATTTTCCCGCTGGACATCATTAATATAGGTGCTGATCTCCAGAAAGATGGGGGCATTATAGGAAATCTTGCGCAGACGGGCTTCCATGGGAAAAATCGCCCGTTTGCTTCCGTCGGCTTCGGTTATTTCCGGCTTCCCGACAGTAAGGCGCCCAAACCGTATCTTGAATTTTTCAATGTTGTGGGGGATGATAGTCGGCTCTGCTTCTTTGTTCTCTTCGATGACTTCCTGCAGGCCTTTCTCCAGAAGGAAGTTAAAAGATTGGATGTTGCTCTCGACAAATTTCTTTTCTTCAAAGTATCGCTTGATGAGAATTGATTTGTCCATGCTTATTCCTCAACCACCGCCCGATAATAAGTGGTCATTCCGACGGTTTTACTGGCACGCTCAATCTTGACGATATCCCCTCCTTTGAGACTCAACTTGGCAATAGCGGGGTCATCTTTCATAATTTTGGGAAGTTCTCTGGCCCCAATGAGATATTTTTCAAAGAGCTTGGCTTTTTCAGAATCACTTACTTTAGTATGTTTCGGTACTAAGTTATGTTTGCTGATGTCAAATGCCATGTTGGGTATATGATTATGAGCGGGCCGGGAGGGATTCGAACCCACGACCGCTTGATAACTTTGCTTGCTTTCTTAAAAGTCAAGCGCTCTACCAGGCTGAGCTACCGGCCCATGCGCCCTGGCCGGGATTTTCATTCTTGGTAGAGTTCGAACCCGGGTCGAAGCCTTTCACCGGTGTTCTGCACACCTCGACAGGGCTTCATGCTAGGCCACTACACCACCAGGGCAGCTTTTTTGGTATTGAGTATAGCCTACTATCTTATTATTGACATCAATAAGTATATGTAGAAAATACCCGGGCCATGCTGTGAGCTAAAACTGCGGTTTATTTATAAAGGTTTCTAAAATTTTGAGTTTGTGTACTGCGCTTCAAAGTTTACTCTGGTTGGTGTCAAGTGCTGTTTTTGGCTCAGGAAGACACTCTAGAGTGCTGCATTGAAAGATGAAGGGGTAGGAATATATTTAAATGAGGTGAAGCGGTTGGTTCGCATCAGGTTTACTAATATTCAAATTTCTTTATTTTACCAGCTTTAATATTCTGTTCACTTTCCAGAATTTGTGATAATATTTGTGGATCTTGCAACAATTCTATAGTTTCTTTCATTCCTTCATACTCTTTCTTGGATATACAGATTATTTGTTCGCTTATCATTTTTTTTTCAAAGCTGCCCGATTTTATTAACTTTTTGGTTAATTTTTGAGATTTTGGCATAGCAAGCCGTGGTATAACCAAGATAATAAAAAAAGTCCCCCCTCCCAGACACTCTGAAAAACTCCGTTTTTCTGGTGTGTTAAACGGGGTTTAACATTCGAACCGGGGATTCCTCGGTACCCACAGGCTGATGGTTTGTCATTCACACGTCCCAAAGACGATATTGTCTAACCACTGCTACAGCCGAGTGTTCTAGCCGCTAAACTAAGGGGGGATAGAAGGTTATCAGAGGGTTACTTTATTAAGTTTTTGTTTGAGATGAAGTTTTTCCAAAACAATAAACTTTATTAAGAATCTGCCGTTTTGGGAGTTTTGATGCGGCTGTAGTGTAGTGGCTATCATACGGCCTTGCCAGGCCGATGCGCAATGAGGCTGTGACCCGGGTTCGAAGGATATAGGTTAACGTCGTAAAATCCATATGGTTATCGCTTGGCGATCGTAAAACCTGTCTCGAAAGTCCCGGCAGCCGCAGTTTATTTTTTAAGAAGAGAAATAAGACCACTATTTTGCATTTCTTTCTGGGATTAGAAGCAGAATTATAATTTACTTTATTTCACCGGTTTCATTCAAAAAAAAGTGGCCCTGCCGAGACTGTCAGGCGTCGTTACTCTCTTGGATATTTCGTGCCATTATCAAATGGCACTTGACTGCTTCCCAGGGTAGCGACGCTGTTTGAACTCGGGACCTCTGCTTAACTTCTGGATGCTATGAGTAGATCGCACCCGTATAAGAGCAGCGCTCTACCAGGCTAAGCTACAGGGCCATGAAATGAAGGGTTAGGAGGCTTCTTTAAAAGGTTTTCTTCGCTGAAAAATGACCTGGCGCAGCAGCAAATTGACCTATTTATAAACTACAGGCTATTTTTTCGTTACCTTTATAAAGAAAGGCTAAAAATAGCCTTTATTCACCCGAGGATTACTACAAAGGTATATAAAGCCAAAAAGAAGTAGATAACCCTAGGCAGGCTGGCACCATGAACTTCAACCAAGTCAAAAAATTGATGGAGAGGAAGAAAACCTCTCATAAAGGTGAAAATGGGTATGCCCTGATTATTGGGGGTTCAACTGAATATGTCGGGGCGGTCACCTTGGCTGGCTTGGGAGCACTGCGGGCGGGATGCGACAGCGTTACTATCGCTACCGTGGAGAAAGTGGCGTGGGCGATCAATCGCTACAGCCCGGATTTGATAACCACTAAATTACGGGGGAATTCTTTAAGCGTCAAAGAAGCCAAGGAGCTGGTCAAATATGCTGATAGATTTGATGCGGTGCTGATCGGGAATGGCATCACGCTGAAAGCGGATAAATTCTGCCATTATTTTATCCGAAAATGCCAGAAGCCAAAAGTGATTGACGCTGATGCTTTGAAAACGCTGTCGTTCCGGGACTTCAGCAATTCCATCCTTACTCCTCATGAACGAGAGCTGGAACTTATGCTTATTAACAGCGGGAAGGATTTTCTGCTGCCCAAGCTGAAAGAAAGCAACGTGAAAGAGAAAGCCGAAATACTACAGGGTAATTTGCGATACTTTCTGCAAAATGACAATGTGCTTTTAGTGAAAGGGCCGACGGATATCATCATCTCCCGCAACAAGATTGCCTATAATCGAACAGGTAATCAAGGAATGACCAAAGCAGGAACCGGTGATGTGCTGGCTGGCCTGTGTGTCGGATTTTTAGCCAAGAGCCAGGATTTGTTTAAGAGCGCAGTGGCAGCATCCTATATCAATGGGTTCATTGCCGACCAGCTGCTCAAGAAGAAAAAGGGATATGCTTTTATTGCTTCGGATATTATTGACGACTTGGCGAAAGTGAATAAGATTTCGAAGAAGAGATGATTAAGTTTATATGGCTTAATTCTCCGTACAGTACTACCGGATTTATAGCAGTTAATTCGTCTTTGAAAATGTTGTCGGGTATGGGATTGAAAAGATAAATTTTCTTGCCTAGTTCAAAGGCTTTAAAGATTTCGAGAAAGGTGGCGCCGCCAATGTAATTTGGCTGACCGTTCTTCTCAAAGTTGAACACCAGAACGGCATCGTTGGCTTGGACTTTGAGTGCTTGCTGTCGCAACATATTCGATTTCCAGATGATATGACCTTCTTTTCCCTGCTGTTTCATCTCCTCTTCTTTGAAGGGATGCTCATAGCTGTTAGGGACCGTGATAGTGTGGCCAAGATGCTCGAGTTCTTGGATGTAGGGAGGGAGCTTATGATAGAAATGTTTGGAACAGCACAGGAAAATGTTCATGGACTGTGAAAATGGGAAGAAGGATATAAAAAGATTGCTGTTGGATTTTTTAAAGAAGAAATTTATTTAATTAAATCCTTACTCCATTAATAATTATATACTGCCAGAGCAAGCCTCGTTTTCGTACAATCTCTACTTTAAATCCGGCTTTGGTAAATATGTCTCTCAAGTGAGCATCGCTTTGAATCCATTCAATGTTGGGAATAACATAAAAGAATTTGTCGTAATCTAAAAAGACGATTTCGCCTCCAGGCTTGACGTGCTGAGCTAAGGAAGTTAACATTTGCTGGGGGTGCTGCATATAGGATAACATGCCCACGGAAATAACTCCATCTACTTTCTGCGGGAGCTGCAGTTTAAAATCGTCCAAATGGGGATGATGATGAACACTGACATGAGAAAAGTGGGAGGTGCTTTTTTGCACCATTTCTACTTTACTGAGCGATATATCTGTTGCGTAGATGCGGCCTTTTTCTGTCACCAAAGGGGCCAGCCGTTTCGTTAACACTCCGGAAGAACAGCCAAATTCTAAAATGACTTTTCCACGAATATCGCCCATATCTTTCAAGAGCTGGTTGCGGATGCTGTAGGGAAAGAATATTTTTTCAAATATAACCACGGTTGAGGATAAACGTTCATTCATGGTGACGATAGCTTTAGGGTTGTAAAACATTTCCACCATGAAGTAAAAGGGAAATCCTAAGATAACAAAGGAAGCGGCAATTTGTAGGATAGACTTAGCTGAACCTCCCTCAATTGCCATCCAGTTGCCGATTAATACTAAGAAGATAATAACGAGAATGATGGGACCAACTTTTCCAAAGGGAGCGGTAAAAGGGCGTTCCAAATGGGCTTCTTTTTTTCGTAGCACCGGGACGGTTAAGAGCACTAAACAAAGCACTAGCAAACTTAACAAGACGTAAATCAAGTACATGACCCGATAGGGATCGGTCCAGCCGGCAGTATAGCCGCGAAAAATCAGCCAGGTGAAGGCAAATATAATGATGGTCTGGAAAAAAACTGCTTTGTAGGGTGATTTATGTTTGGGATGAAGGGCAGCGAGCTGCTTGATGAACAATTTATCACTGGCCATGGCCTGTATTAAGCGAGAGCCGGTAATGGGCCAGGCGGCAGCTGCTCCCACTATCACCAAATACATGCCGAAGACAACCAAGGTCTCCCCGGTTTTACCTAAAGTATTCAGAGCCTGAACGGCAAAGGGACGGGAATTGGTAATGTAATCCTGATGAGTGACCGTTCCCAGGGAACTCAAGATGTAGAGAGTCATTATCACCCCGCAGATAATAATCCCGGCGAGAAGGGTGCGATGCAATTTTCGCGGCTCTTTCACTTCATTGGCCATATAACTGACCGCTTCAAAGCCAAAGAAGGCTTCACTGATGATAAATAGAGTGAGTCCAAGATAGGCCAGAATACCAATTCCTTGCTGCTGGAAGAAAGGGCTGATAAAATTAGGGTCAAATTTTGTTCCTAGGTGACCGGCAAGTAAACCAGGAAGATCGATGAATGAGGGAATAATCATGAATAGTACTACGATAACTGCGATGACTCCAAAGACGACTAGCATGGTAGCGCCGGCATCAATCCCTCGATAGGCCATGAAATTAAGAACAACGATCCAAATAACCACGAAAATAATCTGCAGAATAAAAGCAGCTGAACTGGTTTCAGGAATGAAATATTGCGCCGCGGCAGTGACGTTTAAAGCCATTCCCAAATTACCGGCAATCCAAATCAGCCAGCCGACGAAAAATGAACCAAAATGGCCATAGGCGAGCTTGGTAAATTCATACGTTCCTCCAGAAGTGGGATGTAAGGTTACCAGTTCTCCTACGTAGAGCATCATAAAAGAAGCCAGAATGAAGAGCACTACCCAGGCGATGATGGAGGCTGAGCCCGAGGCAATAACACCCAAGCTAGGAAGGTAGAAGAGAGAACTACCTAGGATACTGTTGATGAGAATGAAGAGGACAACACCATGCCCTAGTTTTTTGGACGTCGTTGCTTCGGTGGCGATGCCTGCGACTGGTGCGAGGGGAGTTTGAATGGGTTTAGGGACTGATTTTGGAGTATTTCCACTGAGCCAGTCCCATAGGTTCTTTACGTCCACGCTATCACCTGCTTTTGTATTAAGCAGCACTGGAAAGTTTATAAACGTTGGGGTGGAGGGAAGCTAACTTTTAGACAGAAAGATATAAAAAAGAATGAACCCAGTTTATCTCTACCGCGGATGTGCCGGAGTGGCCAAACGGGATGGGCTTAGGCTGGTTGCTAAAGATAATTACTAGGTCCAGAAGATACCCATTGGCTTAGTGCCTACGCAGGTTCGAACCCTGCCGTCCGCACCATTTTTATGGGAATTATAATAGACTGGGATACATTGATTGAATGTTATACTTACCATGTTCCATTTAAAGATGCTTTTCACTCATTTTTGCAAGGATATTTTGCAAGACTAGCAGTATCTGGGGGAGAATTTGATTGGGGATATGTGGGAAATAACTCTTCCTTAATTATTGGAGGTAAAATCAGCAAATTTAGCAATTCACATCGAGCTTTATTGGAGTTTGGAATTCCAGACCAGTTGTATACTGGACCATTTGTTGTGCGGGGTAATGACTATGAAGTGGAAGTGAAGGAATCAGAACTAAGAGGAGTGGTGGACTTGTCTATGAAAGTGGAGGATTTAGGAACGACTCTTGATGAGCGAAGAGATGCTGAGAATTGGAAATGCCAACTCGAACCTAAAGCATTTACGCTACTACGGACTGCTAAAAAAGAACAGGTGGATGTTATTGCAGAGAGAATTTACGCTGCACTTTGGCTAGAACCATTTGATGATAAAGAATGCTAACTTCCTCCAAACTTTATATTTTTAAGTTTGAAGTGATAATTATTTTAGCGAAGCTCTGGGGTTGATAAGGGGCAAAGCCACTTATGCGCGGTGCCTACGCAGGTTCGAACCCTGCCGCCCACACTTTTATTTTTAGGTCAAAATAAGCAAAAAGATTTTTAAATAATGGTAATATCCATACTGTTATGAGTGAAGTTGCAATGGGCCATATGCATGAAGATATGGAAGAACTGAAACGAGACATGGCAGTGATAAAACATATTCTCTCGCAAGAAGGTAAATTAACTGGCTATGCTCAAAAACTATTGAAAGAAGCACGTGCAACTCCGGATTCTGAATATATTAACCATGAGGACTTAAAGAAACGTATTCTACGATGATATGGCAGATTAGCTGGCATCCAAAAGCTGCTAAATATGTTGAAACCTTACCCCCAAACCTAGCGCAGAGAATTCTTGATAAACTTGATGAGGTTGCTGAAAATCCTTTTCGATATCTTGAACACTTTGAAGGTGATGGCTATAAACTACGTATAGGAGATTATCGGGCACTTATTGATGTTGATTTTCAGAATAAAATTATAAAAATAAGAATTTTTGATAAGAGAGGAAGGGTGTACAAGTAAGCTAGGTATCATTTCTCTTTTCCAATCTTTTCATCCTCAACCGGCTTCATGGTAGGAAATAAAATGACATCGCGGATGGAATCAACGCCGGTTAAAATGATGGCCATCCGGTCAATGCCAAATCCTAATCCGCCGGCGGGAGGCAGGCCGTATTCCATGGCGTTGAGGAAATCTTCGTCCATGGGATGGGCTTCATCTGACCCGGCGCGTAATTCTTTGGCTTGTTCTTCAAGTAGTTTTCGCTGGATTATAGGGTCGTTGAGTTCGGAGTAGGCATTCGATAATTCCATGCCCAGGCAGAAGGATTCAAAACGTTCTATCAACCTCGGATCCTGAGGATGTGCTTTACACAGAGGCGTCGTTTCTTTGGGATGATCAATGATATGAATCGGCTGGATTAATTTATCTTCCACTAGGACTTCAAAGAGGGCCTGCACGGCAGTTCCCCAGCTAAACGTGCCTTTGCATTCCAGATGATAATCTCTGAGCAGCTTCATTAAGTGCTCTTCACTCATATGAGATACATCAATCTTGGCGTAGTGTTTGATCGCATCAATGAAGGTCATTCTTTTCCAGGGGGCTTTAAAATCAAGAGTTACTTCCTCTCCCTGATAGATTTTTTTTACCAGAGTACTGCCGTTCATTGCGATACATGATTTTTCATAGACCTGCTCGAGCAATTCCATCATAGTGGTATAATCAACATAGGATTGATAGGCTTCGAGCATGGTAAATTCAGGATTATGGGAGGTATCAGCATCCTCGTTGCGAAAGTTCTTGCAGATGGTGAATACTTTTTCAAAGCCGCCCACTAAGAGACGTTTTAGATATAATTCTGGTGAGATGGAAAGGTACATGTTCATATCCCAAGCGTTGATGTGGGTGATAAATGGTTTGGCATTGGCCCCCCCATAGATGGTTTGAAGAGTGGGAGTTTCGACTTCTATGAATCCTTTTTGGGTGAAGAAGTTTCTAATGGTACTTATCATCTGGCTTCGCTTCATGAAGACTTGTTTCACGTCAGGATTCACTATTAAGTCTAGATAGCGATGGCGGTATTTGATTTCAATATCTTTTAATCCATGGAATTTTTCCGGGAGCAGCAGCAGTGATTTGCAGAGAATGGTGGCGGTGTGCACTTCAATGGTCACTTCTCCCATCCTGGTCTTGAACATTCGCCCTTCCACGCCGATGATGTCACCGATGTCAACTTTCTTGGCGAAGGTTTGGTAAGTATCATTCAGAATATCCTGAGCCAGATAGAGCTGTACTTTCCCGCTTTGATCTTGGATCTGAAAGAAAGCCGCTTTTCCCATCACCCGCTTTAACATAATCCTTCCGGCAACGCTGACTTTATCTTTGGTGTGTTCTTCGGGCTTTAATCCAGCATATTTTTCATTCAAGCTGGCAGCATGATGAGTTTGATTGAAGGTATAGGGATAGGGATTGATTCCCAGAAGCTGCAGTTCATGCAGGCGCTGAAGCTTATTTTCATCGATTTCAAGTTTCTTGGACATAAGAGAAGTGAACGGCGGGGATTATATAAAGATTTCGAGTTCAAATATGCTGAGGTAGGGGAAATTTTATAAATTATCTTTCTTTTGCTATATC
>DUFZ01000086.1 GCA_013331635.1 Candidatus Woesearchaeota archaeon
TTGCCATCAAGGTAAAGCATCCAGAGAGCAAGGCTGCAGACAGGATCAAGAATGAATATCAGGTCCTCATGCTGTTGAACAAGAAAGGCATTGGGCCAAAGGCCGTTTTCTTCAAGAGCAATACCTTGGTGTATGAATTTGTAGAGGGGGAGTATCTGGTTACGTGGATTCAAAACCAATCGAAGGAGACAATACGAAAAGTCTTGGATAATCTTTTAAAGCAGTGTTTTGCACTTGATATACTGGGAATCAATAAGGAGGAAATGCATCATCCGGTGAAGCACATTATTATTGATAAGAATCATCATTCGGTCATGCTGGATTTTGAGAGGTGCTACAAAACCGATAATCCTAAAAACGTGACCCAATTTATTGATTTTATCTGCCGTCTTCGTCCAGAATTACAAAAAAAGGAATTTAGTTTTACAGTAGAGGAGCTGCGAGGGGCAGCTGGGAGATATAAGAAGGAGAGAAGCATCCCCTCATTTGAAGAAGTGCGGGCCTTACTGGGGTAATAAGAAAAAAATGAAATATCGTGATATACCCATTTTAATGTACCATGATGTGAGTGATGCTGGTAGCCAATGGTGTGTTTCTCCTGCTGATTTTGAGCAGCAGATGCTGTTGCTGAAAAAAGAAGGCTATAAAACCATCAGCTTGCATGAGTTGCAGGTGGGAGTCCATCATGATTTAGAGACCTCACAAAAGTGTGTGGTGATTACATTTGATGATGCGCGCTCAGGAGTTTATCACCATGCTTTTCCGATTCTCAAGAAGCTGGGATTTACGGGAGTGATGTACGTTGTTCCGGGTTGGCTGGAAGGGCAGGAAATTCCGGTGCAGGAAAATTATGCGCCGTTCTTAACGTGGGAACACTTGAATGAATTGGCTGATTATGGTTTTGAAATTGGATCGCATACTTTCTCTCACCGGAATGTAGCGAGGGTGGAGGCGGTAACTCTAGTGAAGGAATTAGATGAGGCGGAGCGCTTGATTGAGGAAAAACTTGGTCGGAAAGCAGATCATTTTTCCTATCCTTATGGGGAGTATACACAAGCACTGCGAGATGCCATTACAGTGCGATATAAAACTGCGGTGACTGTCCAGAAAGGGTTTAGTAAATTGCCGGGAGCGTATGCGAGACAATGGGTCTTGCGAAATACTTCTCTTGAAGAATTTTCAAAGTTACTGAAGAAACCAACCCTTTCTGTCTGTATGATTACCAAGAATGAGGAAGAGCATTTGGGAAAAGCTTTACAATCAGTACTGAGTGTAGCCAATGAAATTGTGGTGGTGGATACGGGCAGTACGGACAGAACGAAGGACATTGCAGCAGGTTTTGGGGCACGGGTGTATGACTTTCAGTGGAATGATGATTTTGCGGCGGCGCGTAATGAAAGTTTGAAGTATGCCACCAGCGACTGGGTGTTCATTCTGGATGCGGATGAAGTTCTTGGTGAAGAAGACGTAGCAGCTGTTCAGGAAGCGGTTTCGCAAGAAGGAATTGCAGGATATTATGTCATTACCAAGAATTATTCGAATCAGTCTTCAATGAGCGGATGGCAGCCAAATACTTTAACTGATACCTTGGCTCACTCCAGCAAAGGGTGGTTTCCTTCTCTTAAAATTCGTTTATTTCGAGTGGGAAAAGATGTTCAGTTTGCCGGCAAGGTGCATGAAATGATCGATGAGAAATTATTAATTTCATCCGGAAGGGTGGCAACCTTGAAAGGGTTTGTTCATCACTATGGCTCTTTAGTGGAAACTTCTGAGGGAAAGAAGCGATCGTATCTGGCGCTGACTCAGCAGAAGCTGATGGAAGATCCACTTAACTCAAAAGCCTACTTTGAATTGGGAGTGCAGTATAAAGAATTGGGAGAATTGGAATTGGCAGAAAAAGCCTTGGAAAAGTCCGTGGAACTGGATGCAACTGCTTCTCTAGTACCTTCGCTGAATTTAGCAGTGGTGCGGCAGAAATTACAGAAAATGGAAGCAGCGCAGGAAGTATATCTTCGTATTTTAGAGAAAGATTCTTCTCATGCAGAGGCGCAGTTTGGGATGGGTTTTTGTTATTTTAAGCAGGGGAATTTAGATAAATCGGTGGAGCATTTTCGATTGGCGATTCAGTCCAATCCTCAGTATTTAGAAGCGTATGGCAACCTGGGGGCTATTTACGAGAAACAAGGGCAGTTAGCCTTAGCGGAACAGATGCTGGCAAAGGCAATTTCGTTAGATCCCCGAAATGGGCGGGCATATTATAATTTGGGGGTGGTGTATGAAAAAGCATTGGCTCTTGGCCGGGCGATCGGCTGCTATGAGAAAGCAATCGAGCTGAGGTATGTTCGAGCTGGGGAACTCCGGGACAAAGTGGAAAAGATGAAAGAGTTTGTGAGGGAATCAAAAAAAATATCATCTTAGGTGGGTTCTACTTTTTCGCATAAAATTTAGTTTTGCCTTCCACATGAATGCCTTGTTTTAGTTCTACCGGACGCCAGCTGTCCCGAACGAGATCTGCGCCAAGCCACTTTGCTAACTCTTGCGGGTTGCCGATAGTGGCGCTTAAGCCGAGAAGTTGGGGCTTGAGGAGAGTTTTGAGCAGAGTTAAGATGATTTCCAGCGTAGGACCACGGGTCGGATCATTGAGCAGGTGAATTTCATCAATAACGACGAGTTTGACGGCAGGAAGCCAAGGTACCTGGTGGCGAAGCAGGGAATCTAATTTTTCAGTGGTCAGGATGAGAAGATCGTAGCTGGCTAAATAAGAGGATGGCGAGTCCATATCACCTACAGAGTAGGTTACTTTATGGGGGGAATTTTTGAAGAGTTCTTGGAATTCTTTGAATTTTTCGTGGGCGAGGGCTTTGAGCGGGACGAGATAGATAGCCTTACCTTGTTCCAGAAGGTTGACGATAGCCATAGTGGCTACTAGGGTTTTGCCTGAGGCGGTGGGGGCACAGATAAGGAGTGATTGGTGGTGGAGCAGACCAGCGTTGATAGCTTTTTTCTGAATAGGGGTAAGGGTGGGGAAGGTTTGGTAGTATTCCTTAAAGTAAGCTGGCAGGGGAAGGGAGCTGATATCCATCTCTTATATAATAGAGGGATAGTTTTATATGTTTGTCGCTCTCTTGGGAGTGGATGGATAAAATAGGTGGTATACCCGTAGGATGGCTGGATAGTCAGTTACCCTATAAACCAGAACACAGTTCTGTCTTTTCATTTTTGTTATTTTTTGATGATGAAAGCTTTAAAACTAAAAATTTTTTGCTTTCAGGCGCTCATCTCCTCTCTTGGCTGTTACCACCAGTTATTTTTGCGAAAGACTTATAAATCAATATCTGGTATGTGAAGTCATCCATTAGTTCAACTGTCTATAAAATCGAAAAGAGGTACCAAAGTGATGGTGTGCTTCTTTCGGAATTTTTATAGAATAGGAGAATTGGGAAGGGGTTTTGTTCAAACCTCACATAAGAGCATATTCATACACATGGAGGTGTGTTTTAAATGGAAGTAAAAAGAACGGTGAAGCGATTATTTGCGGTAGGAGCTGGTGTTGCTATGTTAGGGGCAACGGCGATGGGTGCTCTGGCTGCAGCAGATTTGAAAGACTATCCAAGTATGTTTGTAACGGATGGTAAATTTAATGGATTCTTTGTAGTTGGGGAAAAAGCAGCTTCAGTGGATAACTTGGCTATGACTGATATTGCAGCCAGCATGATGTATCCCAAAGCCGCTGACAAGAAAACAACTACTGTTTCAGGAGATGCTTGGATGGTTGGAACTAGTTCTAAGTTTTTTGAACTTGCTAATAGTAATGCTTCAGATTCAGCCATTACGGGGGAGTCCTTGAGAGATATCAACACTTTTATAGGTGATGATGAATTACAGGCACTTGGAGATGGGGTTTGGGCAACTAATGAGCGAAGTTATGATTACCAACAATTTCTGTTCTTTGACATTGATGGTGCGGGTGCAGGCTCATTCGGTTCGAATACTAACTTGATTGTGAAATATGCTGAGAGTGATGATGATGTAACATCAGATTTCTTCTTGGCGCAGAATGATCGGCAAATTGCACGTTACAAGATGGAATTCAGCTCTACAGCACAGTCAGATGTTACTGATTCTGTAGGATCTGCGGATACTACAGGGACATATTTAGATGACTTTGAGAACACTAATCTGGATATTATGGGGAAAGCATATACAGTAGTATTAGCTCGACGACCGGATACAGTTCCTGATCAAAGTATTAGGTTAATCTTAATGGCTGGATCAACTCGTGATACCTTACTAGAAGGGGAATCTAAAACCTATACTGTTGGGGATAAAACCTATGATGTATCTTTGACCTACATTGATGATGACGAAGCTAAGTTCAGCGTCAATGGTGAAGCAACCAACAAGCTTAAAGTAGGGGAAACCTATGTCTTGAAAGACAAGAGCGAAGTGGGTGTCAGTGAAGTGTTATACCAGAATTATGCTGGTGGTATTCACTCCGCTACGTTCTTTGTTGGTGCTTCCAAGATGGAACTTCGAGATGATCAGATAACGGACGCTATTGGTGCCTATCGAGTTAAGATTGGTTCAGAAGATATTGATGGATCTACTGTAATCATTACAGGTACGGACAACAACGCGACATTTACTGTGAGTACGATTGAAGTCAATATGACTGCAGAAGACGATTACTTTCTTGGAGCAGGAGAAAAGTTGAGTGATGTGATTGCTAAATCAGGAGAAGAAAAAGAGATTCTGTTTGGTCAGAATTGGGATGTTGAATATAAAGGTATCTCGGAAGAGGCAACGCATGACTTGCGTATGAAAACATCTGGTTCTAGGCGGTATGAATTAGAGTTGTATGATGGTGATGGTAAAGCGGTAAGTATTCCAGTAGCCTATGCTGAAGGAAATATTAACCTTAGCCTTGGTAGGGAATCACAGAATCCCGCAACAAACTCTAGGAGCAATCAGAAACAGCTGATTAAAGAAGGTCTTACACCTATGTTTAAAGATGATTACTTCATCTTAACCGGTGGCAGTGCTGCTGACGGATCGGCAAAATCATATCTGCTTACCTATTCTGGTGCGGATGCTGTGACTAAAACGAGTCCAAAGATTAAGTTTAAGAATGCTGGAACTGGGGAAACACTGGAATATTCGGTAAGTACAAATAGTAGTGCCTCCGGGACGGTAGCTACCATTAAGTTGGGTGGTTACTCTTTTGATGTCTATGCTGAAACGCCAGTTCAAGTTGATGACTTCCAGATTACTGCTGACCTAAATGGTGATGGAACTCGGGATGGGTCAAGCGTCAACTTTGTTGACTCGTATGGTTCTCAGTGGACCATCGGAAACGTAACTGGTAATGGTAGCGTGAGTACTGAAGGAAATGAGTATATTCGCATTGATGCTTCGTCAAGCCAGAATGCGGATGATTACGACAATTTTATACCAAGTGCGATAAGATTGAACATCTCGGCTACGTCAGATCCAGAAGTTCGTGCTGCTATTGGCGGTGTAACGTTGAAAACACCTGAAGGGAAAACTGAGGTTAGTTATGGCTACACATCCATGGGTGCTTTTATTACCTTCAACGAACCAGCATCAGATCCTGATGAGTTTATTATGGCATACCCAGAGAAGCAACGCTTACCTCAAGTGTACTTTACCAGTGGCGCAACGACGAGTTCAACCTCTGCCACCGGAGATTTAGCTCCCGTGACAGTTGTTGATGCTACGAAACTGGATAGTGAAATTGCCAGTGCCGGTGCTCAGAACTTAGTGGTCGTTGGCGGACCCTGTGTGAACACGGTTGCAGCTGAATTGTTAGGTAATCCAGCTCAGTGTGCGGAAGGATTCACTCCTGGGAAAGCTCGGGTCAAGTTGTTTGAGAATGGCGCCAATGTGGCTATGTTAGTAGCAGGGTACAGTGGAGCTGACACCAGGTTAGCGGGTAAAGTTGTCGCTCACCGATGGAAAGAGCTTACCGGATCGGAAGTGGAAATTGAAGGTACCACCCAAACGGATGCTACCATCAGTGCTCCATCAGTTGCTGCGCCAGTAGTAGAAACACCAGTTGCTGAATAAGCCTGAAAGCTAAACGCTTTTTTTTTATTTTTCTTTTACTTTTATTTTGTTCTGACCTTTTTTTCTGATAGTAGGTTTTATAAATATCAAGTTTCTTTATGGTCTTATGGATACTCTTCGATATCAGCCCTATGTTCCATTGTTATTGTTGCTGGTCTTGGTAGTCGTATCATTTTTGGTGCTTAAGCCGTTATTATTAGCTCTTTTTTTAGGAGGGTTGCTGGCGTATATCTTCTTTCCGGTTTATTCTGCTTTGCAGCGGAAAATCAAGAGAAAATCGCTTGCGGCGGCACTGATGTGCATCGTTGTATTTGCTTTGTTAGTCATCCCTTCAGTATTCCTTACTAAAACGCTGGTTCAGGAATCGTATGTGCTTTTTATTTCGGTCAAGCAGAAGTTGGCTACGGGGTTGTTTAGCAATTGCCATAATCAGTTCTGTGAGTCTATCAGGGGGTTTGGAAAAGATCCCTCGGTTGCGTATCAAATCCAGGAAGTGAGTAAGTTCATTACGAATTGGGTTATCCAGAAGGGATCTGATTTTCTTCTCCGTCTGCCGCGCTTAACCCTTAATTTAGTAGTTATTTTCTTTTCTTTGTTTTTTTTCCTGCGGGACGGGGATAAATTTGTAGAGCATATCCAACAGGTATTGGGATTACATCAGCATAAGTTTAGTGCTATTATGGCCAGGCTTAAGGAAATCCTTCATGGGTTAGTTTACGGGTATTTTATTGTAGCTTTGATTCAAGGGGCGTTAGGGGCGTTGGGATTTTTTATTTTTGGGATTAATTCGCCGTTATTTTGGGGGGTAGTAATGGGGCTGTTGGCATTGATTCCTTTTGTGGGAACAGGGCTGATATGGGTTCCAGCAGCGGTTATTTTTCTGTTAGAGGGTGTATTTCAGGGTTCTTCCTTGCTGATATGGAAAGGGATAGGTTTGTTTGTCTATGGTCTTGTATTCATAAGCGGCTTGGATAATGTTATTAAACCTATTTTAATCGGTGAACGGGCTAAAATTCATCCTGCCATCATCATGTTTGGAACCTTTGGGGGTATCTTTCTATTTGGTCCGGTGGGAGTTATTATTGGTCCGCTGCTGTTATCTCTTACGACAGTAGTTATTGCCACTTATTTAGAAGAAGAGTGATTTGATGAAAAATGGTTAAATCCTGCTGAATCCCGGTTCTGGTTTTTGTCGTGCGTAGTCAATCATCTGCTGCAGGTAGGGTTGGAGGGGGATGCTGAGGGGTATGTTTCTGATAGTTGCTTTGTGGTTCAAGGGAATGGTATACGTTCTGAATAGTTTATCTAAAATGCTTTGGTAGGGGCTGGTGGAGGTGATTTCGGAGTAATAGACCGGTCGGTTCATAATGGTGAGCCGGTTCTGATAGAATCGGTGAGGAAGGTGCGCCCGTCGTATGGCAATGATGGTGCCTATACCGGCGATGATAATGATTCCTATCAAAGATACGGTTTTGATGACAGTTTCTTGCGATCCTCGGAGTTGAAGCAGGGATATGTTCAGAAGGATGCCTGCATAGAATATGGCGGCGAGGACAATAAGCGTGCCTAGCTGGGGAATAAGTGCTCTTTTTTTGACTTGCGGAAGAAGGTACAATGGTTGTTCTAGTGGCATAGTGGGGGACATATTTTAATGGTCTATGATTATGAATGGGCCTGCCCGGATATGCAGGAAAACTTCACCTTTTAGATGAAGTGTAGCACTTGCACCGGGGGTCTCCCGCGAGTCAGGCGGACGTCATAGCTGCTAGACCACAAGCCCAGATTTGATTTCAAAATAAGCCTTACTTTAAATAGTTTGTTGTGGGATGGAGGTTGTTGCGAAAGTAGGGATTAGCATCCATTCACGAGCGATATAATCAATCA
>DUFZ01000063.1 GCA_013331635.1 Candidatus Woesearchaeota archaeon
TCCATCAACCGGCGACGAGAGGGTTTACTGTCAGAAATTTTTGTGCTCAATGATTCCTTAGCACGAGTAATGTTAACCATCGGGCATGAATTAGGGCATGTGTTAACGGAAACTCTTGATCATGGTCCGGATGAGGAAGCGAAGGCCTATGCCTTTTCACTGGCCTGGATGAAGGTCATTCAAGAGCAGGATATTGCAGGCCTTGGAGATTCTTTCGTCACAGAAAATCCGGCACATAATGGACTGCATGATGTGGGATTTGCCTTTGTGCATCATTTATTGAAGCAAGGCAGGAAGGCGCGGGAGATTTATAGGGGATTGATTGAGAGAATATTTAGCGTGAATCAGCCTGGTGAGAATTTGCCGCTTCCTTAAGCAACCTATACACAAATTGATTATAGGGTTTATATCTTTCTTTCATTTCTTCTGAGTCATTGCCTAATTGAAAAATTTCATTCAAGGCGATGGCAATAGCAGGACTGCGGCTTCCTCCTAAAGTACAATGAACAAGCAATTCTAGGCAACCTCTCTGTGATTTTTCAAAGTCATGAAGCAATTGCGTGGCAAGCTCAGGGGTAAAGAGAGCATGACCTTGCTGCAATCTTCTTATATCGTAGGTAGGATCATTTTCTAGGTAGTAATCTGGATCTTGATCATCAATGAGATATTCTAGTATTTGATAATGGGGTGATGGCTGCAAGGGAATATCAGAGGTGTTGCTTGAGCCGGAATAGGAATCATAAATACGAATGGCAAGGGTAGAAACCTGGGGCTGATACTGCGAAGCTTGTACATAGCCCATACAATGGATGATCATGGTAAATTTATCTTATTGAAATAGTGTGTACATTGGGATCAAAATATTATGTAATGGGTCTATAATATGCTCTTATTTCTGGTCGCATCTGCGCTGCAAGAGAGGCTATTTCATCTAAATTCCAAGGAGAGTGACGAAGGTTCTGCATTAAATTATGCCCTTGATGAGGAAAAATTTCATTGAGTTGTGGATTTCGAGCAATATACGCTGAATTAAATTTTCTGTCTTCACACTTAAGATAATGCTCAAAAAAAGAGAGAAATTGATAGGTAAACCGGGTCTTTCTGGCTAAAGATGCAATTCTATTCTTATCTTCAAGATATTTAATTCCACATCCATCACCCGTGCCTGTTAAGTATTTTGGATACTCTTTTCTAAATTTCTCAAATACTCCCCGTTGGTTTTCGTGTAAAGTAACATACTCAATTGCAATATCAGGGATGGGTTTAAGAATAGAAATAAGTTCTGGCCTCATCTTTTCTTCATGATAAAGAAGTTGCACTACTTCAACCAGAGTTAGGTCGCCAGAGGGTTCATTTCCAGGGAAGGTAATAATTTGTGCCATTTTTAGTTTATGCTTACCTATTGACCGAAAATGAGCCTACTTTATAAAATTAACTATTTAGTAGTGAATTTTTTATTTATTCTACTTCAATTCCTAGAAAATTCTTAAGTTCCTAAAAATTCACTGGCGGTAACAATTTTCACCTTGGCAAATTCTTTCAGCTTCAATAAATGCTGATCAGCGCTAATGAGGTAATCAGCGTTCCCAACCACCGCTGTTTCTAACATAGCATCATCATCAGGATCTTCCAGAATCACTTTTACTTTGCCAGAAATCTTTACCATAGTTGCAATCTCAAGAACTATTGAGATAAAGGCTGCTTTTTGCTCTTCTGTAAAACCAAATTTAGGATAATCCATTACTCTTTTTAGTTCTTCAATCTGATTGGGAGAAGTTACCAAAGCTAACTCACCATGCACACATTTCTCAAAAACAACTCTAGGCTTTCCCTTCCACCCCAGAGCAGAGATAAGAATATTGGTATCTAAGAAGACTTTCGTCTTGCCCATTTCACCGCCTCATCAACATCCTCTGGAGTAACTTTCTGCTTCTGGAACTTTTTTTCAATTTCTTTAGATAATTTTTGGAATTCTGCTTTTACATTGGGCAGTTCTACTTTCTTAAATAATATTCCGCCCTTTATGGGAAAAGGAACAAATCTATCTCCGGGAGTAAAACCCTCATCCATCCTAATACCCTGGGGAACTACTAATTGTCCTTTGGGGCTCATTTTTACCAGATCGGTGTCCATTTTATTCTACCTCCAGTTGTACGTTAAACAGTTAAACTGTTAAACTATTTAAAACTTTCTATAACAAGTGCAAAGAGCCCTTATTTTTTATAGAAAAACATAAATATTCTTTCTTTTTACTGAAATCATGATCAAAAAACTCTCCTATATCTTCGGTTCCAAAACCAAAGCTCAGGAGATTATGCTCCTTATTAATAATGCCAAGAAGGTAGTTCGTCATGGTTTTTATGAGTCAGAACTGCCTCGCGTTCAAAAATTCTGCCATGAGCAGCATTTGTATGTGGTTCGCTCTAAATTTAAAGTGCTGTTTGCCGATGATGAGCTGTATTCCAATAAGGGGATTCGTATTAAAGAAAGCGATCCTCGACTGGGGATGTATTTGGTGTATATTTCTGCGAACGAGGAACAAGCCTGGCTGGCCAGTTATTATGAGATGATGAACAACCATCGCGACTTGGGAAAAATTCTAGGCTATCCAACTTGCTGTGTGGATTTTTTTTGCCAGAATTTTAGTAGTAAAAATCCTAATTTGCAAGGGAAAGCGACTAATATGTTTACTAATATAACGCAACGGGATAAGGATGCGGTGCTGCTTTCTCATTTTCCCTGTTCATCGGATTGCCAGCAGAGTATGGTTTTGGGAAAGAAATATTTGGATACTCTGATAAAGATAGATAAAAGCAGAGCGGTGGAGTTGATGGAAGCATTGAAAGTTTAAATGTCTATACCGCTTAAGAATTGCCTCTTGGTACTACCCCAAACTTCCGGTTAGTATATTTCCTTTCCCGGTAGTATTGCGCTCCAGCCAGGGAGTTGAAGAGGGAGTATGATTTATCGGTTCAATGGTTTCCACTCGCACCGAAGAGCTGGTGAGTAAATTAGGAGATAGGTTGCATCCTACCAGCAGTAGAAGTATAAGAAAGACTACCGCTACTATCCGTCCATCTACCATATAAGTTATAATATCGTTAGAATTTATAACCTTTTTGCTTGGATTATTTAAGAATAAGCCCCACTGGACAATGGTCAGATCCTTTGACCTGTGGTAAAATAAACGCTTTCTCTAATTGGGAGCGTAATTCAGTGGACAGGCAGAAATAATCGATGCGCCAGCCGATATTCTTGGCCCGGGCATTAAACATGTAACTCCACCAAGTGTACTGCCCTGGCTCTTTATTAAATTCACGAAAAGAATCAAGAAAGCCGTGCTCGAGGATTTTGGAAAAGCCCTGCCTTTCTTCATCGGTAAAGCCGGCATTCTGGCGATTGTTTTGGGGGTGGGCTAAATCTATCTCCTGATGGGCGACATTTAAATCGCCGCAGAAGATAACTGGCTTTTTCTGCTGCAATTCTTTGAGATATCCTAAAAATTTGCGGTCCCATTGCTGGCGGTGTGCTAACCGGGTTAGTTCGCGCTGGGCATTGGGGGTGTAGACATTGACCAAGTAAAAAGAAGGGAATTCTAAGGTGCTGATTCGCCCTTCTTTTTCTGTATCTAAGCTGGGGGCATGATCGACGCTTAAGGGTCGATGTTTGGAAAATACTGCGGTTCCTGAGTAGCCTTTCTTTTGGGCCGAATTCCAGATATGATAGGGAAATTCGGGAAGGCTGAGATTGACGTCTTCTTTGGTAGCTTTAATTTCCTGCAGGCAGAAAATATCGGGATTTTCTTTTTTGATGAATTCCAGGAATCCTTTGCCAAGGACTGAACGAAAGCCATTGACGTTCCAGGAAAGGAGTTTCATCAAGAGGAAAAGAGTTACCTGGTTTTTAAGTGTTTCTGGTCCTTTCAGAAAATGAGTAAAAAAATAAGTAATATTTATATAATAGTGTACTATTTTAGTTCCAATTGGAATTATTTCATACCATGTTAATCCACAACTTTTGGGAAGCGGTACTAGGAAGCAAAGTTAAAATCAAAATACTTCGAGTTCTATCAAAGTATCCTACTAAGAAATTTACTATCAGAGAATTGGCTCGGCTCATGCATTGCGCTCATACACCTGTTTTGAAGTCTCTTTCTGATTTGCAGGGCATGAACCTCATTGGTATAGAAAAGCATGGAACTGCCAATATGATTCATTTTAATACTCAAAGCCATTTGGCAGCACCCATACAAAAAATCTTTGCCACTGAAACTGACCTTAAAAGTGAATTGAAACAGAAAATTTCTAAAATAGTTCCGAAAGCAAAGATGGTAGCTTTATTTGGCAGTATGGTGCAGGGAAATGAAAATATGAATAGTGATATTGATGTGCTGATTATAACTAATGACAAAAATAAAATGAAAAGGGCTTTAGAAGAAGCCAGGAAAAATCTAAGCGAAGAATTTGGCAATCTTATTTCTCCTTTAGTATTGACGGAAAAAGAATTTAAAACGAGTAAAAATAGGCCTTTTGCTCAAGATTTAAAATATAACTATGAGATCATAGCTGGTGAAGACTTCATTAAGAGATGGTGGATAGATGATAAAAACAAGAAATGTTAGTAAAGAGTTGTATAAAAATTATGTTCTTAAGGCTAAAGAACATTTTCAAGCCATGAATATTGAATTTGAGAGAGGAAATTATAATTCTTCTGCCTTGTGCGCTATTCATTGCTGTATTTCAGGAGCAGATGCTGTAACTATTTTCTTCAAAGGTGTGCGCCATGCTGGTGATAGGCATGAGGATGTGGTGCAGCTTTTGGAGAGTCTAGAAATAGAGAGGGAAGTCCTAAAACATAAAGTACGCCAGCTTTTAAATGTATTAAATGCTAAAAACAGCGTTGAATATGAAGAAAAGCTTACTTCCCAGAATGGCGCACTCGAAATGATAAAACAAACTGAGCGATTCTTTGATTGGGTGAAAGATATACTTCCTGCAAATTAATTCAATGAACCTTAAACTTTCTTATTCTTAAAGGTGGTCTTATACGGATCATGGCGGCTTTTGATCCAATCGGGTACGTCTTCTTCTACATCTAATTCATCAAAGGGACAGCGCTTACAGCGGCAGAAATAGATGCCGTCCACTTCTGTGATATCAATATCCAAGGAACTGCACATAGGACATTTGGTTGGGCGATTCATGAACTGGGGAAAAATAGAGGTATTTTTTAAAATTTTTGGGTAATTATTCTTTTGCAACAATAGAGCGAAAGGTTTATAAATAGTTAACACTTATATCTTAAAAAATAAGATTTTAATGTTAAAAATGAGTGGAATATCAAAGAATGAATTGAAACTGGTGTCAGACATTGAGTTCAGGAAAAAGTACTATTTTTCTCGCCAAGAGATACGCCATCATTTTTTGAACCAAAAGCAAATGACCAATACTATTTACACTATGCGCAAGAAGGGACGAATTATCCGACTTAGTAAAACTAAATATTTCCTTGTTCCAATAAAGGCCAGACAAGGAAAGTGGACGGATTACCCTTTGATTATTAGCGATGAAATGTTCAATGGACAAGATTATTTTGTGGGGGGATGGTATGCTGCTCATTACTGGAAACTGACCGACCAGATTCCCATGCAAGTTGATGTATTCACAACCAAACGACAAGGTAAAATAAACTTGCTTAATTCTCGTTTTGTATTTCATCGTACTACATCCCAACGGATTAAAACGAAATCAGTTGTTCGCAAAATAGGAAAGCACCCATTCAAAATCTTATCTAAACGAGAGGCGATAAAATGGATCAAATCAAGAAAATAACTGAGGAAAGAATTTTTGAAATAATTGCCAATACCGGGTTTAAATTTGATTTATTGCTTAAAGACTATTATGTTACTGTACTGTTGTATCTTTTGAAGGATGTAACTGGAATTTACTTCAAAGGAGGAACTGCCTTGCAGAAAATTTTACTAAAATATTCTCGAATTAGCGAAGATATTGATTACACCCTCACCAGACCTCTGGCCAAAGTTAGACCGGAGATTGAAGAAAAAGTTCATGCTAGCGCTATTTTCAAAGAAATTTCCTCGGATAAAAATGTAGATGGTTTTGTTCGATTGGTCGTTCATTATAAAGGACTGAGAGGTGAAAAAGGAGAAGTCTTTATTGATCTTAATGAACGGGGAAAATTGTTGCTCCCTCCTGAAAATAATCTTATCCCCCATTTTTACACCGGAGAAATACCTTCATTTTCAGTTCCTACATTAAATTTGAAAGAAATGGTTGCTGAAAAAATGGCAGCAACGATCGGGAGAAATAGACCTAGAGATCATTTTGATATGTATCAAATTATTACTCAAAAAATTCCTCTTGATCTTACTTTAGTGAAGAGAAAATGTGAATTAGGAAAGTGTGAATATGATATCACCAAAATGTTTAATCGGGCTAAAACGTTAAAGAACCGTTGGGATCAAGACTTAGCTCCCTTGCTGGTTATGGAGATCACTTTCCAAGAGGTCATGACGACACTAGCTCAGCATTTCAAGTTAAAACAAGAGAAAGATAAAAAGAAAAAAATGTGAAAATGCCAGAAGAAAAAAATAAATATCCAATACGGCATATTGTTAACTGGTACTATGGCAACTATTGTGCCCGAAAATGCTTTGATAATGATGATCTTCTGAGCGATCACTGGCAGAAGTTACAACTAATCGTTGAGAAAAATGAATTATTGCAAATCACTCACCGTGACTTCCTTGATTTATTTAACGACCATTTTAAAATATGTACTTTAGAAGATAGCTTTAAGCGAAAAATGGTGAGCTGGAAGCTCATGACTCAGCTTCAGCGAACGCCAGAATATGATAGTGAGCAAATTATGGTAGAAAACGGCCTACTCAGGACTAAGACCGGTCCACTGCCCAGGCCAAATCCAGGCTGTCAAACGTGCCGAAGGCTGGGTATCCCAGAATGAAATCTAAGATTATGAATGCAACTCATTCTTTTGTGAGTATGAAGGGGGTAGTTTTATAAAAAAACCAATACATTTAAAAAGATTACTATTAAGTAATAATAATGGGGAATTACCACCAAAATAAACCTCTTAATTGGTTTTTAGGAGTAAGTTTTAAGGAAGAATTGCTCTCTGAATATCTTATCCAGCATGGATATCGCTACACCGGTTCCATAGGGGTTCCCGTCTCGCTACAATTTAGAAAATATGTTGATAATGATCTTTGTGGAGTTAGAGAAGATTATGATGGGTACGCAGATGAAATAAGAAAAGATTATCGAAAACTCCTTCCTCATCTCTTTGAAGTTATTAAAAAAGCTGCTGAAAAATTTGTAATTTTCAGTAAATCGCTCAAAAAAGAAGAATTAGCTCAAGGTTCAAATCAGGAATTACATAAGAAATTTCAACAATTTTGTGAGTTGTATGAACAGGTGGCAGGACCAGGGTTGCCGGTTGGTTTTATTGGAGAAATGGTAATGGTTCCTGTCCTTCAAGAAAAAATAACACCATTTCTACAAGAAAAAGGAATTTCATTCTCAGAATTTACCAACATAATTTCTTTTCCATCTAAAATAACTCTGGTTGCACAAGAGAGGAGAGATATTTTAACCATCGCAAGCCAGATAGGTAATTTCAACCAGTACAGGAAATTTTTTGAAGAACACACCCCACAAGAAAGCATTATTTTTTTACAGGAACATGATAAAAAAATACTCCAAGACATAGAAGAACATTCAAAGAAATATATCTGGATTTTAAAAATGCTATTGGCAGGAGATAATTATACTGCAGAAAAAGTTATCGAACGACTACAAGTAATGATATGCAATAATCCACAGCAGAAACTAACAGAAATGGCAATAAAAATGGAGAATCAATTAGATAATCTACACCAGTTATGTAATGAATTCCCGCTGGAAATTCAAAATGATATTGTCTTATTTCAGGAAGTACTTTATTTTCGTGAGGTACGGTTGATGTGGATTAATGAAGGGTGCCACTACAGCGCTTTGCTTTTAGAAGAAATTGCACAGAGATTAGATCTTACCTATGAAGAAGTAATTTATCTTTTACCGGATGAAATAGAGAATGGCTTAAACAACCAGTTTAAGGTTCCACAGGAAGAAATTCAAAAAAGATTAGATAAGTATGCTATGATACTGGAAAATAATCAAATTACTTTGTATACGGGTGATGAGGTTGAGAAGCACCGCGTTAAATCCAACGTAAAAAATTTTAATGATGTACAAGGATATCCAGCTTCGCAAGGTAAAGTACAAGGCATAGTAAGATTGGTGAAAGATAGGTCAGAGTTACATAAAGTGCAAAAAGGTGATATTTTAGTAACAAAGTTAACTACCCCTGATTTTGTAGTAGCTATGGAAAAAGCGGCAGCAATTGTGACTGATTTAGGAGGAATTACCTCCCATGCCGCAATTGTTTCTCGAGAATTGGGCGTGCCTTGTATTGTGGGAACGGAAGTGGCAACACAAGTGTTTAAAGATGGAGATAAAGTAGATGTTGATGCATTTACAGGAATTGTACGAAAAATAATTGGAGAGGATTAGATTATGGCGCATGAACAATATATTATCGTACCATCTGGATTTAAACCCATTCATTCGTTTGATATGTTTGGGGTGCTGGTGGATTCATGGAAACTTGGAGAAGAACAAGTACGACTATTTAAAGAAGTGATACAGCGAGAAGAATTAGATCAAAATGTAGCTGATAAGGTTATTGCTAATTACCGCGCCTTAAATAGAGGTGAAGAGTGGACTACTGGATCTCAAAAGAGAGCAATTATTGACGCTATTAAAATTCCCCTGGAGCGACATGCTGATTTGCAGCCAGATTATCTTAGTACCCTCTACCAAGAGGGAATTGATGTTTTGCGGGAAATCTATGAAGCAAGAGAACAAGCACTGATTTTTTCTACCAAAAAGCAAGAGTGGGTTACACAGCATCTTGCCCCATTGATAGGGAATGTTACAATACCATTGTATGAAGGGAATAAGATTGATCCAATGGAATTTTTGAAAGTAGGGGAAGAAGAAAATAGTCTAGGAAGACGCATTGTAACTCATACTGCCGATGAATTGCCCGAGATGCAGGCAGCAGTTAAAAGTGAATTGTTTTCAGGGAAGAGAGGAAAAACAATTTTTGTAAATCGAAACAATACTATTTCAAGAGAGCAAATAGTAAATGAAGGTATTGATTATTATGTTAATAGTTTGCGTGAAGTTGGATATACACAGCTGACACAGAAGTAAATTGAGAATTAAATCTCATTCATCTGGCTCTTCCATTTCCATCTCCGGACAGCTATAACACCGTCCTTTGGGAGTCAAGTAGGATCTACAGCAGGATATATTGAAGTGCTTGGATTTTACGGGCTCAATGTCGATATCTTCAAAATCTTCCATGGGGTATTGAATGGGCACTTCTTATTTAAACTTTAGTTTGGGCTTGGTGCAACTGGAGAAATAATTCTTTGAACTTTGGAAAGTCTTGGCGCTGGCACTGCGCTCCAGAAGCTTGTTTATGCCCGCCGCCAGTCATGCCAGGTATTTGCAGGACCATGGTTTTCAAAATTTTGGATATATCAATTTTTCCGTCCTGCCGGCGCAGGCTGAAATTGAGGATATCCTTATCTTTATGATTGGGTGAATAGACCACGTAGGTGGTAGAGGGGTCTTTGAAGGAGAGTTTGCTGCTGAAGATGGAATTAATCTTATATTTAGATTTCAAGTGTACAAAGATTACATCGTGATGGTATTCAGCATGCTGAGCCCAGTTATGCATCCATTTATTGAATTCTTTTTCCACTCCGGAAAATTTTTCTAATCCTTCCAGTGCCTGCTGGTAAGATGAAGAGTTGAAATATATTTCTATGGCTTCTCTAGCTGCTTTTTCATTGGTAATCAAAGCATAGGAAAGATAAGTGCCAACCCTAGCGAGCTTGGAATCGAAAGGATTTTTGGTAATGGGGAGTTCTAGCTTTTGCAGAGTTTGGTCTACCAATTCATGCCAGGTTTTGTAATTGGCATCAGCGATGATCCCTATGCTGGCGACCCAGTCGAGTTCATGCAGATCAACGAGGTTGCTCAGCAGGTCATAGACCAATTTGCTGGTGCAGTACTGCCCAGAATCAGGAAAACCAAAAGTAGGAAGGGGATGAAAATAAAGTATCGATGGCGGTACGTTGAGGGGCGCTTCATGGTGATCAAACACGATGAAGGTAATTCCTTTCAGCTCTTCTTGCTTTTGGAGGTAGCCGCTGGAGAAGAGATTAATGTCAGTGGTGAGAATGGTGGTGATATTATTTTCTTTTATTATTTTGAGTGTTGACTCATTGAAGAGATTATTGCGCTCATTGCCTGGAAGCCGTTGGGATATTGAAATGCCTATTTTTTGAAGAGCTTCGAGCAGAATTTTTCCGGAACTCACTCCATCGGGATCGACATCATGAATGAGCAAAAGAGGTTCTGGCTGGCTTTGTTGTTGTTTAATCCATGTGAGGAATTTGGTCCAGGTGGCAGTATCGTTGAGTTGCATGGGTTGGTTGATATAAAATGAACGCCAGCGCCCGGAAAGTCAAACAAAAAGAATAGTCTTTTTGCGTTTTGAACCGGGAAACCCTTGCGAGAACAGGATCACTGAAACGATGGTTCCAGTCCTGCGCAGTACCAGGTTGTGCC
>DUFZ01000071.1 GCA_013331635.1 Candidatus Woesearchaeota archaeon
GGAAATAGTTTCAGGATACGACATTTTAAATATCTAATCATCATAAAATCTGATTTTAGTGCTGAGAATTCACAACCTTCTTAAAGCGAATTTTACCTCCTTTTTTGCATGTGCGGCATCGTGGGATATATTGGTGATAGAGAAGCATACCCTATTCTGCTCTCAGGGCTAGAACGATTAGAATATCGTGGCTACGATTCCGCCGGCATCTGTACTGCTCATCAAAATCAATTGCTCCTTCATAAGAAAAAAGGGCGGGTAGAAAATATCAAATCTGGATATCTTCCCGGTAAGATGGGCATAGCCCATACCCGCTGGTCAACCCATGGCAAGCCCTCCGATGAAAATGCTCATCCCTTTGTTGATGCCAGTAATACTTTCTCGATAGTTCACAACGGCATCATTGAAAATTATCTGGAATTGAAGGAAGAGCTGCGAAAAGAAGGAATAGCTTTCTTATCCGAAACCGATTCTGAGGTCATCGTCCACCTCATCGCCAAATACTATACCGGAAACGTACGGCAGGCAGTGCTCCAGACTATTTCCAGACTGCAAGGAGCATACGCTTTTTGCGTCATTAAAAAAAATTCAGGTGAAATAATTGGGGCGCGCAATGGCAGCCCTTTAGTAGTAGGCATCGGAAACGGAGAGTATTTCTTTGCCTCCGACGTTTCTGCCATCGTCGAGCATACGCAACAAGTTGTCTATCTGAATGATTTTGAAGTGTGCAGTTTAACACCCGAGCGACTAGAACTCTGCAACTTCCAGGGAAAGCTGCTTCCTGCTGAGATTAAAGAAGTACATTGGAACAGAGAACAAGCCCAGAAGCAAGGCTACAAGCATTTCATGCTCAAAGAAATTTTTGAACAGCCCCAGGTTATTAAAGAATCACTAAAAGTTAAAATAGAAATTCCCATAAATGCTGAGCGAATCATCATCATTGCCTGCGGCACCGCCAGTTATGCCGGATTGGCCGGAAAATACCTGATTGAAAAGATTGCCAAAATTCCGGTCATCAATGAGATCGCCTCTGAATTTCGCTATCGCGAACCTCTCTTGTCAAGCAAAGATCTGGTTATCGCCATTTCCCAAAGCGGAGAAACGGCTGATACCTTAGCGGCAGTGCGATTGGCCAAACAGCACGGAGCACACACGCTGGGAATTATCAATGTGACGGACAGCACCATCGCCCGGGAAGTTGGCTCAGTTATCTACACCCGTGCCGGACCGGAAATTGGCGTAGCTTCCACCAAAGCGTTTACCTCTCAATTGATAATTCTATATCTGCTCGCGCATCAGCTGGCAGGAAAAGTATTTGATGCTGGTGATATTATTTCCAAAGTACAGGAAACCCTTGGCCTCAATGATTGCCTTAGGGAAATCGCCGCGCGATACTGCCTGGCCCAAAACATGTTATACATCGGCCGAAATAGCAACTTTCCCCTTGCGTTGGAAGGAGCCTTAAAATTAAAAGAGATTTCCTATATCCATGCCGAAGCCTACCCCGCAGGAGAATTAAAACATGGCCCTATTGCCTTAGTTTCTGAAGAGGTGCCTACCATTGCCCTTTGCCCTCAAGATGACGTGTATGAAAAAACCATCAGCAATATCCAGGAGATTAAAGCCAGAAAAGGAAAGATCATTGCAGTAGGAACCGCTGGTGATGCCAAATTACAACATCTTAGCGATGAATTCATTCCCCTTCCCCCGGTAGATAGCCTCCTCTACCCCCTACTGCTTACCATTCCTTTACAATTATTAGCCTACCACATTGCCGATATGAAAGGATGTGATATCGATAAACCGCGGAATCTGGCCAAGAGTGTGACAGTGGAATAAATTTTAAAGAATTTTTTTAGCTTTCCTTTAAGAAGTAATTGTCTCCACAAATCTTATAAAATCCGCATGCTCACCATATCCCATGAATTACAATAAACTCGTTCGCGATAAAATTCCTGCCATCATCAAAAATAAGGGGCAAGTTTCCGTCACTCATCGTGCTTCTGATGCTGAATACTGGCAGAAATTGAAAGAAAAACTGCAGGAAGAAGTTGATGAATTTACGCAGGATGAATCCATTGAAGAAATGGCAGATGTATTTGAAGTGATTACGGCGATTTTAGAACATAAACATTGGACGATTGAACAAGTGCTTGAAGTCCAGAAAAAGAAACGCAAAGAAAGGGGCGCGTTTAAAGACAAAATAATTTTGGATGAAGCCTAGGCTGGGAAATTCTTTTTCAAAAAGGTATAAACCCACTTTAGCTATACCTTTTTGTCCAGATTGTTCACAATAACCTATATATAAGATACGGGGGGCTGGGCTTTTAAAGATGAAAAAGTATGGTCTGGCGGTGCTGGCAGGTGTATTGGGACTAGGGATAACAAATAGTATGGATCCAGCTCAGCAACAGGTGCCAGAATCCGGCTTAGTCAGCCTCGTGATGGATACCTCATCAGCTACGGATGTTGGAAATCCCAGTTATTCAATACAAGTAAACGATTACAATCCTGCCATCTGTGATATTCCTGTACCCCGGGTATATCCAAAAGCTATGGGAAAGCCACACCAAGGCAAACTCCAAAATGCCATGCCCCTGCCGTATACTCCCTGCCTAGACATTCAAAGTATGCATCACTATGGAACGTGGGAACTGCTGAGCACCATTGCCCATGCTGCCTACGAAACCTATTTGGAATATGGCCTTCAGACAGAAGTACATGACTTAAGTAAGGAACGAGGGGGACGTTTTCCTCCTCATCGCAGCCATCAGAATGGGTTGGATGCCGATATTTCCTTGTTTCATTATGATCCCGCAACAAAAACCAATTCTACCGCCTATCGCCCCATTGGAAGGAACGATAATCCACAAACTTGGGAAGTGAACTGGCATTTCATTAAAACCCTGCAGGAACAGGGAACCGTTCGAGCAATTTTTCTGGATCGAGAATATATTGGCAAACTACGAAAGTATGTGCTCAAACAATTTGGAGAACAGGAATGGAACCACTATGGAACAGTTCTTCATCACGAACCTGGACACAACACCCATTTTCATGTGCGGATAGAAGCTCCTACTCTCCCCATTCTTCTGGCACAGGCTGAAGGAAGGAAAGGATGAATGGAAGAAATTAAAATCACAGACGGATAATAATTATTCTACGGTAGGAGTCGTTAATCGATCCAACGTTCGCTGTACTCCCTGCGGGTCGTTGTGGTCTCATCCCCACAGGCACTCAATCCTAATGCCCCCAGCAATGCCATGACCGGAATGAATCTCATAGTCCAAAATGGACGACTTTTCTTTATAATCTTTGTGGAAGTGGAGAGGATAGGTTTAGG
>DUFZ01000016.1 GCA_013331635.1 Candidatus Woesearchaeota archaeon
ACTAACTATTTATGCAACACAGCATTCACAGTCATCCTTTCACATTCCCTATTGGTTTTAAATTATTGAAATTCGGCAAATTCTTCTTCACTAACTTTTGCTAACTTTAATATTCCTTTAAGTGTTCCTACTTTTAATTCTTTATGGTTAGGAACTACAGTGCCAACTGTTGCTGCCGATGTTTCTTTTTTAAGAATAATATGGCTTCCGCTTTGCCGAACGGCGATAAAATCAAACTTATTGCACAATATTTTTACACAATCTTTCCCAGAAATTTTCTTAAGCGTTGGCACTCACAACAACCTCAAACGTAGTCAGAATTGGGGATGGTTTTTCTTGGAGTGGAAATTCTTCTAAGTATAATTCAGTTGCTTCTTTTAAATTAGCAAGAGCTTCTTCGATAGTATCTCCTTGGCTTACTGTCCCTATCTCAGAACAGGTGGCAACATACATATCTTCTTCTTTTTGTAAGATAGCAGTGAATTTAGTCATAGTACATAAAAAGAACTCTTTCTTTAAAAACTTTATCCTTTCACATTCCCTATCGGTTTCAAGGCAGCCACTCGTCTGGTAATGCCGGCTGCTTCGAGAGAATCAACAACAACTTCAATGTCTTTATAGGCGCGTCCTGCTTCTTCAGCAAGTCCGGCCATCGTTACACCATGAACGTAAATGCCGCGTTTTTCCATGTCATGCTGTAATTGGTCGCCTCTCACTTCTCGTTTTGCCTGCGCTCTGCTCATGGTTCTTCCTGCGCCATGGGCGGTGGAGGCAAAGGTCGTATCGGCGCTATCGGTTCCAACTAATAAGTATGAACCGGTTTCCATCGAGCCTCCTAAAATGACGGGCTGGCCAATCTTTTTGTATTTTTCTGGTAAGAATTCTGCATGGGATGGTCCAAAAGCCCTCGTTGATCCTTTGCGATGGATGAGCAATTCTTTTTCTTTACCATCAATCATATATGTTTCGAGCTTGGCAATATTATGAGCAACATCGTAGACTAATTTTATTTCCATCTGTTCTGATGTTTTCTGGAATACATTGCTAAACACTTCACGGATGCGATGCATGATGACTTGCCGGTTGGCAAAAGCCATATTGGCAGCACAGGCCATGGCTTGATAATAATCCTGCCCTTCTTTGGACTTAAATGGAGCGCAGGCGAGTTCCTGGTCGAGAATTTGAATGCCATATTTAGGCATGACATCCAGAAATAAACGAAGATAATCGGTGCCGATCTGATGGCCCATGCCCCTCGATCCACAGTGAACCATAATAACAATCTGTCCTGGTCCAGTTATGCCCATCGCTTTCGCTGCGGTTTTATCATAGATATTTCCTTCTCGTACTTCCTGAATTTCTAAATAATGATTGCCGCTGCCTAAGGTGCCGAGCTGATCAAAGCCTCGTTTTACTGCTTTGTCCGATACTTTATCAGGATTTGCTTGAGCAATTTTTCCTTGGTCTTCAATGTGCTCAATATCATCTTGGGTGGCATAGCCGTTTTTGACACACCACTGCGCGCCATCACGCATGACATTGGTGAATTCTTCTTTAGATATCTTGACGAATCCTTTACAGCCAACACCGGCAGGAACTGCTTTATAGAGCGCATCGACTAGTTCTTTGATGCGGGGTTTGACTTGCTCGGCAGTGAGGTTGGTGGTGATGAGGCGCATACCGCAGTTGATATCGAAGCCGATACCGCCTGGTGAGATGATACCACCTTGCTCTGGATCAAAGGCAGCCACTCCTCCGATTGGGAATCCGTAGCCCCACTGGTCTCATCGCAGTTATCTGCAGATGAAATGACCATCGGGCATGCAATATGCATATTGTTGGATCCCTGGAAGGCAGGCCACATTTGATATTTGGTTAAATACTCCCGCATCCATTGCATCAATCAGTTCTTTGCTAGCAATGATCCTCGCCGGAACCAGCATTCCTTTTTTATAGGTAGTTGGCAATTCCCATACTACCTTACTTATTTGCTTGAGTTCTGACGGTGGACCACTGGCATGAGATTCTTGCTCATCCATGGATGTTTTCCTCCTTAATCGTAAGGCAATAATATTGGGAACAGGTACTTGATCTCCATGGCCCCAATAAAGTTGATGGTATGTTATACTCTTTTAAAGCTTTCTGTAGGTTTATGAGGTTTTGTTGGTGAATAGATAATAACCTTAATCTCTTTGTTGATTGACGAATTTTTCCTTTTTGATTGACAAAAGTAAATAATTCTTCTTTTTTGGTTGGAATATTCCATACGTAGCTAGTGTAGGATGCTATGGCTTCTTCTAGTTTTTTCTTTTTTTGAGGATGAAGAAAACCAATTCTCTTTTGAAATAGTATGATATTTTCTTTTGCGCAAATCGTTAACCTCCAAATAGTTCTTCCTTTTTTCTTAGTGACTTGAGAATTAATTCCTAATCTATAAAGAGCCTCTTTAATTTGAAAAATTCCTCGTTCATTACAGCACTCTAAGCCAATTAACCTACTTTTTGCTGGTTGATTTTCAACCCAACCTTCACAATCAAAAAAGGCACGAATCCAGGCTTTGCTATTTTCTGTTGAAAGCTTTGGAAAAGACCATTCATAAGAATAATAGGAATATTCTTTCGTTAAGAATTGGTAAATTGCCTTATTTTGAATAACACTGCGACCGGGTACAATACGAGGCTCAATGTTAAAATATGCTTTGAATTTTTGCTGAAAATCTTTGAGTAGGGTTTCGTTAGTGTTTCTTAATCCAATGTAATAGTATTTGTGTTTCTGAGTTGTAGGATTTTTGATAACATACCCATCACCGCAGAGATAGGCGTGAATTGCAGCAAGATTTTTATCAAATTTCATTGAGAAAGTAAAAGATTACTAGTTTATATATTCTTAGTGGACTTGTCCAGTGGGTGAGTGGGTAGCATAAAATTAAGAAAGATAAGTTCTCAAGTAAAAGAAGAGTTTATCCCCCTCTTATTATTTGATAGTTACAGTTGCTAAATGTTTATAAATAATGGCTGGTACTACATTAAAATCAATCAGGGGAGGTTAGCAGCATGGCATTTGAAGAAACTCTAAAACAAGCATCACTGGAATATTTGGAGTCAACAGAGAAATTATCTACCGCAGATGTTGCCGCTTTATTCAATCACTATTTTTATGTTCTGGGAGCGACCGAACATGAAGGTAAGCATACGATTACCTTACCTGGACCTGAACTTTGTCATCGGCGATATGGTGGAAGTAATTCTTCGTACTGGCTTAAAGATGTGGAAAATCCTCAAAGCCTGGCAGGGGTTAGAAAACGTCTTGAGCTATGGCCGCAAGGAAGCGGAAAAGATGGATTGATTTATTTGAATTTTAAAAAGGGGGATGGATTTGATATTCATGGACGTGATTACGTGGAAATTCAATTTGATACCTACCTAACTATTCCCAATAATCAAGTTGAGGATGAGATAATGCGTTGCTTGCCTAGTGGGGGAAATGGAAGCATGCTCAATGCGAGGTGGGTTACTGCTAAGGATGGTTCTTCTGAAATTTTTTATAACGTTTCAGAACATGGACGCATTCGCTATATTATAACCGAAGGATTTGGGAGGTTTAGACGTTCACCTACACCTGAGGATGAGAAACCGGATGAAATACCTGGACTCATTATGTGGATTCCTTCGGCATCTGATGGAGTGGTTCGTTCAGTTACTCCTCGGATTATTACTGAAAAAGAGAAAAGAGAATGGGGAGATATAGAACATCATTTAAAATATAGTGGTGCTCAATTGGGTGATGGTGCTGTTAATGCTTTCCTTAAGCACATGCAGTATGATGGAGAAATTGGTCGTATTGTGAGATGAGATTATTCTTTTAATTATCAAGATCTAAATTACCCTCATTTACATCAGGATGCAACTCACTCATTTTTAGTTTCATCTTTTGTAACGCTCGTGCTTCTATCTGCCTGGTTCTTTCTCTGGTAATCCCAAAATGATGTCCAATTTCCTCAAGTGTTTCCTTATCTTCTTCGTCAGGCATAATATGATGTTCAATAATATATTGTTCCCGCTTATCTAAAATATCTCTAACCCCCAAGGTTAAATTCTTTGCCAATTGAGCTGAAGAGGTGATTGATTCTTCTGGGGTTGGACTGTGAGATGGAAGTCGATCGGCAAGGGTATCTTCGCTGCCATCACTTCCATTATAGAGCTTTGCATCAAGTGAAACATCCCAGGCTAAACGTTGTTGCATCATTTTGATACTTTCCACTGAAACATTAAAATGTTTGGCAGCATCTTCTAATGATGCATCTTCCGGTAATCCTTTTATTTTACCCTGCTGCCATTTTGGCAATTGATAAAACAGTGTTCTCTGAACTTGGCTAGTTCCTATGGGCACCATGTTACGATTTTTGATAAGATCATGCCAAATAAATCCTCTAATATAATGTACAGCATAAGAACTAAATTTATTGGTCTTGCTTGGATCGTAGCGCCGGGCTGCTTCAAACAAGCCTAATCGTCCGGCACTCTCTGCAGTATTCCAGCGATAATCTTTTGGGTGTATTCCCATCTTATGAATGATGGAGTACATCAAATTCTCACAGGAATTCATTAATTGAGTAACCATTTCCTTCTGTTCAGAAGTGAGGGGTATTTCGATTTTTCCATTGGTTCTCTTAATTCCATTTGGTTTAGGTGTGTTATACTGTAACAAATTTTTTCTTTGCTCTTCATCTTCCATGGCCATCGCCCAGCGTTGATGCAGGGCATCGTACATATTAAAAAATGAACTCCCCACTACATAGGAACTGTCATGAGTGACTAACTTTACGAGTTCTAGATCTTTCTCTGAGGATAAGAGTAATTCTTCAAGAACTTCTTCACGGGGGATATAAGATGCACGAGAATAAAATTCTTGTTGAGGAGGATAGAAAAAACAGGCTGCAAAGGGAGAGAGGTAATACGCAGAATCTTTATACACGAGATCGTTCGCAAAATTTTGTATTCTTTTTTGTATCGTTTGCGGCGTCCTGCCAAAAATAAAAGATAAATCTTCAACCGGAACAATTTCTTTAAAACTGTATTTTTCTTTTTCAACATATTCGATGGTTATATCATCATCGGATAATCGTTGTTCAGTTTGTAAATATTTGGTTACTCTTCTATTAAACTCATCTTGGTAGGCGTCGGCAAATTGTCTGGTTCTTGATGATAAACTGAGTAGACTGAACATATAAAAAAATAAGTTGAGAAGAGATTTATATAGTTTTCTGCAAAAAAGCGATGAATGAGGGGGGTTGTTCCTTTTCAATGGATATAATTGCCTCTCTTCCATAACTCTTTTAAAAGCAGCTTTAACAGCCTATTCATGCTTACGCAACGGGAGATATACAGGCAAATATTTCATCTTGGTGTTGGTATAGGCACGGCACTTTTGTTTTATTTTGATATTCTTACTGCCTGGATTGTGTTTCTGATGGTGATGGTGGGATTGCTTGCTAGTATTCTGAGCAAAAGAACCAGGCTGCCATTTTTTAGTTATTTTTTGGATAAGTTTGAGCGGGATGAGCAACGGAGAACTTTTCCGGGAAAAGGAATGATTTTCTTTTTTATCGGTGTTCTGCTGGTGATGAAGCTCTTTGAAAAGGATATTGCGCTGGCTGCTGTCATGGTTCTTTCTTTAGGTGATTCAGTGAGCCATGTCTTTGGCGCGAAATTTGGGCAGATTAAAAATATCTTTAATGGAAAGAGCCGAAAATTACTTGAAGGAACCATTGCCGGAGCACTTGCTGGTGGTATTGGGGCAGTTTTATTTGTTCCTTTTCCTGAAGCGTTTTTAGGCAGCCTGGGCGCAATGATTGCGGAAGTTCTTAAAATTGATTTGAATGACCGGACTTTGGATGATAATCTGGTGGTACCCTTGGTTGCTGGAACGATTATGCTCTTGCTCAGAAAGTATGTTTAACTGTAATATGTCTCTAGGGTTTTCCATACCTTTTCTACATAGTCTTGATCTTTCTGCCAGGAAAATTTAACGGGAGCCCGGCTGAGATGATTTGGATAGACCGTGGCAATAAAATCGTCTTGGTAGGTGACAATGAGGTATCGTGGCTCAGTATTAAAGCGAAGAGCATTGGCGTCATTCATAACTTTAATATCACGCATTTCTAGTTTGGCCACGGCATCAAGACGGCAGTATTTCTGCCTGCCAAAAAGAATATCTAAAGTTTGGCCAATTAATTTTTCCAGCATACCCTGCTAAAAAGTGGTTCTTTTTAAAAGAATTATGGAGAAAATTGTTGCCTGACTATCTCTTGCAGGTTTTTCTTTGAATAGAATTCCTGTCTTTCAAAGAAGTAATGGCAGAGATAAGAATCAGTTGAAACTTGATACCAATATTGTTTATCTGAAGGAGCATTTCCTAGTCCTAGTACTTTGGGATAATGGGGGACATGATGATGGATTTCTGCCAGGGCTCTGGGCCCGATTAGGCTGCTTCCAGTGGCGGCAATAACTATATCATAATTCCTGGTCCACAGATATCCTATGGCTTGTTCGAGCTTGGTAGCGGTATCATAATTAGATATATTCTGGGATGTTAAGGTCTCTTTGAGATGCAGAAGTTCAATGGGACTATCTTCAATGATTAATATAGTATATTGGGACATAGAACTTGGCAAACCATGGTTTGATTTAAAAAACTATAGCTTTCATCAACACAAAGTATTTAAATGTAGAAGTTAAAATATTATGTATGACTGAACCACCATCTCCTGATTCTCCTGTACCTAGAAGTTTCTTAGTTGAATATCAACAAGAGGTAGATGAACATAATGTCAATTTGCGTGCCAAAGCAAAGAAGAGAGAAGAACTCATTATTCCCTTAGAAGGTCTCATTGAAGAAGTTCACGGGTATGCCTTGCGGGGACAATTTACTCCTAGCTCAGAAATGAGGTTGGGTGGTACTTCACCTTCATATGGTACCTTTTCAGAATATACGGAACTGAAAATGAGCTCTGATTTGCCAGTACAAAGAATTACGATGGATGGTCTGCTCCCTTTGGAAGCTGGTGATTATATCAGGGCCTATGTTCTGAGGGGAACAGAGGAAATGGAAAGAACAAGAGGACTTTCTACTCGGAATTATGATCGTATGTGTATTCCCAAACACTGGGTGGAGCGAGAATGGAAAGAGGAAGAAAAAGCCCTTAAAATTGAAAAGATCAGGGAAAATAAAGTGGTGGCTACCTACCTTACCTACCAAGAGACTCAACTTTCCCAGGCTGAAGATGAAGTTCCAGAAGAGTAAACCAAAACACTTTTAAACTCCATTTCTTTTCCTGCTGGTATGGCAAAAGTGGTGAAGAAAGTGCTTAAAAAAAGTTCTAAAATATCGCCAAAAAAGATAGTACGCGCTCCCAAAAAATCAATGCCAGTTAGAAATAGCATGCCAACTGGCAAGAAAAAAGCAGCTCCAGAGAAAGATCAAAAATTCTATGCTGATGAGGAGCAGGGAATTCTAAAGGAAGAAACTGAGGATGAATTGGAAACATCCATGAAAACAGGCGTGAAGGATGAGGATATCTATAATAAGAAGGGACGGGACTTGCTGGAAGAAGATGATGAAATTGCCCCTTGGGAAGAAGCATTCGCAGAAGGAGCAACAGGCAAAGGCCAAAAAGGAGTCTGTGAAAACTGCGGAAAACCTTTATCTCAGGAAGAAGACAAAGTAGTTGAAAGAGAATACTGCGGAGACACGCACTGGTTCTGCTCAAACAAATGCGCAAAAGCAGGCGTTAAAAAAGAGTAGATTATTCGTCTTTTACTTGAAAGAACACTCGGTTGAAAGCCACTGTGTCCGAGACCTGTGGATGTGTCAGAAATACGCATTGAATGAAGTGGATAGTATTTCTGAGCACGTCAAAAACTCTCGCAGAGTTTGTTGACGAAAACCTGAGTGTTCGTGTTCCTAAAAAGAAAATCAATTATTTACCTGAATTTTCCTTAATTTTTAGTCACTACACTTAATGTTTCTAATATTTTTTTTTGTTTTGGTTCGAGTGGAACGTGAATGCTCCATTCAAAATTAGAGGATGTGTCTCTTAGTTTTACTTTGTATCCGTGTTTAAGTGATTCTAAAGAATCAATTGCTGTGATGTTTAGTTTTTTTAGTTTGTGATTAAGCAAAGATAGTATTGCGTAAGCAAGGTAACAGATTTTTATGTGTCCTGTAATGTGGTTTGATAACCACACTCTTATAGGTCTTAAACTTAACACTCCTTTTATTTGTTTGAATGCTCTTTCAACAATTTCTTTGTCGTAATATTTTTTTACAACTTCTTCAGAAGAGTGTTTTGTATTATGGTATATTAGTGAATAACCGATATCTTGGTTGCTTTCGATTTCTTTTTCAAAGTTTAGTTCTTTTTTTAATACTTCTAATTCTGGGTTGTAAACTACAATTAGTTTTCCTTCTAAATATTC
>DUFZ01000037.1 GCA_013331635.1 Candidatus Woesearchaeota archaeon
TAGCTATTTATGCAACACAGCAGTGTGAATTCCTAAATTTTGAATCTCCTAAAAACTCAATTTCCTAACTACTCTTACCCTTTTTTCACTTTGGAGATAGGACTCAAATTGTAATCCAAAAAGATTGATTTCTTCATCGCTATGGTTTCCTATTGCATCAAAATACGCCCTGTCCCATGCCACGGTATTATAATCGACACTGCTGGGAACTTCCACGATCGGCGCGGAAGGCTTTGGTTTAGAGGGAGAAGTTAAAGGAGCATCCGATACACACGCCGCAAGGCCCATGCTCATCACAGCGCTGGCCAAAAAAGAAGGGAGAGATTTCATTTTATGTCCATAACTTAATCTCACTTAAATAGTTTATGAAAGTGCAAGGAAAAATATATTCTCAATAACATTTCACCAAATCTTTATAAATCAAGCTCATTCTTCTTCTCTTCATGGCTCTGACGATACAACAAAAACTGCCCCTGAAAAAATTGATCCAGGAATTAAAGAGCCATAAGGCTCTGCACACTGAATTTGTGACAGTGTACATCCCCCAGGATTATGAACTTACCAAAATAATCCAGCATCTGGCAGAAGAGCAGGGAACTGCGTCCAACATCAAGTCTGCCAGCACCAGAAAAAACGTGCAGGCTGCTCTGGAAAAAATGATCCAGCACCTGCGTTTGTATCCCAAAACTCCCCCTCATGGATTGGCGGCCTTTGCCGGGAACGTCGCAGCAACTGAAGGAAAGCAGGACTTTCGGGCCTGGAGCATTGAACCGCCCCTGCCTTTGAATGTGCGTATCTACCGCTGTGATAAAATCTTTGTCACCGATGTGCTGGAAGAGATGTTGGTGGAACATCAGGTCTATGGGTTGGTAGTACTTGATAGACGAGATGCCATTCTTGCGCTCCTGCGAGGAAAAACTATCACCGTACTTCAAAAAACTCATTCGGAAGTTCCAGGAAAGTTTAAAGCAGGTGGGCAATGCCTTGTAAAAGAGACTTTAATCCAATCCTGTGATGGAAATATCCTCCAGATAAAAGATTCGCATAACCCATTAGCTCTTAAGAGTATGGTTATGAACGATCTTTCACTTTCGGATTCACCTATAACTGATAGATGGGATGTAAAGAAATCTCAAATTTACAAGATAATTACCAGGTATCCTCGCTTAGAAGTTCAGGCATCTAAAGATCATGTTTTCTTTGTAAATACTCCAGAGGGGATTAAAGAAAAATCTGCTCAAAAGCTGCAGAAAGGAGATTATTTGATTATGCCTGAATATATTAAGGTAGAGGGAGAAGTTCATACAATTCCTGCAGTTCAGTATTATAATTCCTTCAAGATTAGCAAGCAGGGGCAAGAATTCCTCTTTAAAAAAAGGGAAGAAAAAGGGTTATTACAAAGAGAGCTTGCTAAGCAGCTGGAAATTACCCAAACCACCATTTCCTCTTACGAAATAGGAAAAATCAACGCTCAGCGGGCTTCTCTCCAGAAGTTATGTGTTGCTTTAGGAATTGATTTCTATGACTTCCTGAATAAGTATACATCTCCTTATTTATATCAAATTATACAGCTGCCAGTCTTACTTGACGAGAAATTAGCTCAATTTCTGGGCTACTTTGTCGGAGATGGCTGCCTAGAGAAGGATAGAGTAACTTTCTTTGAACAGAATAAACAAGTCGCTTTAGCGTATAAACAAATCTTTGACCACTATTTCTCATTATCGTCTACTTATAAATTCCGGGAAAGCAAAAATTACCATCAACTGCGATTTACCAGCAGGCCTTTAGTGCGATTAATTCAGGCTGAATTTCCGGAGATAAAGAAAACATTGGATACAACCATCCCCGAAAAAATACTTACCTCACCCAATAAAATTCTAGCCGCTTTCCTTAGAGGATTATTTGATGCTGAAGGGTATGTTTCTCAAAGAAAACAGGTAGCTATGGGTATAAATAATAAGCTACTCGCCCAACAAGTACAATTAGTCCTTCTGCGATTCGGCATTATTGGTTCCCTGCATGAATATGATAATAGAAGAAATAAATATAGCAAAAATCCGCGATTTACAGTTGATATTACGGAAAAAATATCTTTGGAATCATTCCAGCAGAATATTGGCTTCACTTCAACGAAAAAGTCAGAGAAGCTTATTCACCATATCAATGATAAAACCCTCAAAAGCAATGTGAGAAAAATATTGGTACCGGGCAGAGAAATACGAAAAATAGTGGAAGCCGCAGGATATAATCTCCGATTATTTCCCAAAGTAACTAATTTNNTAGAAATGAGCGCATGATGAGCAAAGAAGTATTCAAACACTCTATACTCAATAATATTAAGGATGAGAAATTATACCATAATCTAAAAGAAATTTATAACTATCCTTTTTTACCTGTAAAAATAGAAAGTATTACTCAGAGAGAAGAAAGTGTTGAAATGGTAGACATTTCCGTAGGCAATCAGAATTTCATTGCCAACGGAGTGATTGTCCACAATTCCGCCCAGAGATTCGCCCGCCTTCGTGAAGGTGCTTATAAGGATCATTTCAAAAAAATATGTGACTATATGAAAGACCAGTTTCTTCCTCTAGGCAATAATTTAAAAGGTATCATTGTGGGCGGTCCTGGCACCACCGTTCAGGATTTTTTGGGCCATGATTATCTTACTGGAGAATTAAAACGGAAAATAATTGGCACTAAAGACCTATCATATACGGAAGAATTTGGATTACAGGAACTACTGGATAAATCAGATGATTTACTGGCAGAGGAAGAAGTTGCCCAGGAAAAGAAGACTATGCAGCAATTTTTCCGGCAGTTTATCGACTTTCCTAAAAAAATTACCTATGGTGAGAAAGAAACTCTCAAGGCTTTGGAGATGAATGCAGTTGACTTGCTGCTGATCTCGGAAAACATTCCTGAAGAAAAAATTGTGGCACTGGAAGAAAAAGCACTTGCCGGGGGAGCAACGGTGAGGATTATCTCTACCGAAACCCGCGAGGGAGTGCAGCTGCGTGATTTGGGCGGGATTGCGGCTATATTACGGTTTGAGATTGAATAAAATGAATTTAATTGAAGAATCGTTTCAAAGACTCTTTCCAGAAGAGATATTTCATTACCAACATAAATTAGAATACAACCGCCGTCTTGCAGACTTCAATGCCAACGTGCGGCTGCACCATAACCTTCTTTCCATCAACCTTAACCTGCAATGGAAGGACATCGATGATGAGATTAAAATTGGACTTATTCAATCACTTCTCCTCAAAATTCTTAAAAAAAGAGCGCATACCCCTAATTTAGAATTATATCATAATTTCATCAAAAAAATTCCTATTCTTACACCCAAGGACAGAACCGACCAACTCTTAGAAGCTGCTTTCCGGAGGGTGAATCTGCAGTTTTTCTCCAATCAACTGGAATTGCCTAATCTGCAATGGGGCCAGCAGAGTTTCCGCAAATTAGCCTATTATAATTTCCATGATGATAGCATTACCGTTTCCACCATATTCCAGAAAGCTCGAACTGAAGTATTGGATTATATTATGTACCATGAAATGCTCCATAAACATCACCAATTCAATCATAAGAACAACCGCAGTTCTTTTCATACCAAAGAATTTCGGGCGGCGGAAGAGCTCTACCCTAACCACCAGGCCCTGGAACAGGAAATCAGTCTGGTCATCAAACAAGAAAAGAAATTGGCTCGCCCCAAACCAAAAAGCATCTGGAATTTCTGGAGATAAAAAATGAAATAGGGATAGGAGCTATATTATGTGCTTTAGGCAATTTAGTACTTCAATCTTTGGCTTTTTGGTTTTTGATATTTCTAAAATAGTTATAGCGCAATTTCCATGATGATATTTGGGGTAGTTGTCTGATGAAAAAGATTCTTTAAAAATCAACAGCAGTAAGGCCCGAATTGTTCCACCATGGCTTATGAGCAATACGGTCTCTTCTTTATATTTCTGACAGAGCCGATGATACAAAAGACCAACTCTTCTCTGAACATCCTGATATGATTCTCCTCCTTTTGGTTTGAATTTATGAAAAGAAACTTTCGATTTTTCTCTTGCTTTTATCATTTCCTGCGCAGGTCGACCTTCAAAAACACCGTGATGTCGCTTCCTGAGTGCAGAGGTAACCACTATCTTGACCAATTTATGATACCGAAGAATTTCCTTCGCTGTTTCCTGTGCTCGCTGTAAATCACTCACATACGCAACATCAATTGATTCTTTTTTGAGTCGTTGTGTTGCTTTCTTTGCTTCTTTCCAGCCCTGTGAATTCAAACCTATCCCACCCTGTCCCTGAAGAAGGTTTTTTCGGTTATACTCAGTTTGCCCATGCCGTACGATAATAAGTCGCATATATTAAGAACAGTTTCTATTTTTATAAAACTATCGAGCGATATATTTAAAAACACCCCTCATTTTTGTGTGTCCAATGGCCAAAAAGCTGGTGCTGTCTCTCAATGCCATGGACAAGATTATCCGGCAGGCAGGGGCTGATAGGGTCTCTGATGATGCCAAACAAGCCTTAGCAGAGACTTTGCAAGAGCGAGGGATAGAACTTGCCAAAGAAGCAAAACGTCTAGCGGAACACGCGGGACGAAAAACAGTCAATAAAACAGATATTCAACTGGTAATCAAGCAAGAGAGTGGTTTTTAATGTATGAAAAAAAAACGGTTGGTGCAGGAAGCTTAAAGAAAGGAGATACCATCATCATTGATGGGGCTCCTTGTAAAATTGCCGATGTGGCAACGTCAAAATCGGGAAAACACGGGCACGCCAAAATAAACTTGGTAGCGGTAGGATTGCTTGACGGGAAAAAGCGCAATATTATCATGCCCAGCCATGATAAAGTAGAAGCTCCCATCATTGAAAAGAAAAGCGCACAGGTCCTTTCCATTTCCGGAAATATGGCTAACGTCATGGATGTGGAGACCTATGAGACTTTTGACCTGGACATTCCGGAAGAACTGCAAGCGGAAGTGAAAGAAGGCGTGGAAGTGTTATATTGGCTGCTGATGGGCACTAAAGTGATGAAACAAGTGAAGTGATGACTAATGGTTAAATTTGAAGAAGCAATGGCTAGAAAGATGAAAAACATCTTTGTCTGCCGCGCCTGTAATTCTAAAATCAGGGCACCTAACCTGAAAGTATCCCAAGGGAAGGTAACCTGCAGAAAATGCAGTTCTACCAAGCTCCGGATAAAACGAAAGAAATAAATAGTCTTACGAAGTCATTAACCCTGAGATGTTTGACTTTATTGCGTTTATAGTGAGGTTTAAGTATATCATTCTCTTTTATCTGGGTATTATTGTTTTACTTTGGATTAAGAGGAAAAAACTGGATATCCAAGCCAAAGTCATCGTCCTCTATCGCATGAAATGGGGACTAAAATGGATGGATAAGTATGCCAGCAAACTGCGGGAATGGATTATCCTAGGGGGCTATGTTGGTGTTGGTGCCGGGTATGTCGGCCTGATCTTTATTTCGTATATCTTAATTAAAAATCTCATTGACATTATTGTCAATCCGGCAACCACGCCAGGCGTTTCAGTGGTATTGCCGGGGATTAATGTTCCGGGGTTGGGGGTGCTTCCCTTTTGGTATTGGATTATTGCCATCTTCTGTATTGCTATTGTCCATGAATTTTCGCATGGAATCGTTGCCCGGGCGCACCAAGTAGAGGTTAAAAATACCGGGATTGTTTTTTTAGGGCCTATTTTAGGGGCTTTTGTGGAACCAGATGAGAAGAAAATGCAAAAACAGCCCGATATCGTTCAATATTCTATTTTAGCGGCCGGATCTTTTTCCAATATTCTTCTGGCCATTCTTTCCATTATACTCCTTTTGTTTGTTTTTACGCCTGTACAACAGGCCATGGTTGAACCGACCGGGTTTACTTTTGATTCTTATCAAAAGGGGGCATACCCAATGGCAGAAGCGGGAATTAAACCGGGCACTCTTATCACCGGCGTGAATGGGGAAACCGTCACTCATTTTCAAAACTTTAGCCAGATTCTGTCTGCCGCTAAGCCGGGCGATGCTATTACCCTGGCTACTGCGGAACGGGAATATTCCTTGATTCTAGCTCAAAGCCCCGATGATCCAACTAAAGGCTTTCTGGGAATCAAAGACATCCGCAATAAATTTGAATTAAAATCAATATATCAAGACAGTGGCTGGAGCGTGTTGTACAGCAGTATTGACTGGCTGGCTGGCTTCCTGCGCTGGCTGTTCTTGCTGAGTTTGGGAATCGGCTTATTTAACTTATTGCCGTTGCCTATTGTTGATGGTGGACGAATGGCGCAGGTATTCCTGCATAAATTAAAAGGAGATACACTTGGTGAACGAAGATATAGGCAAGTGGGGTTGTTCTTCTTAGTACTGCTGGTGTTAAATCTGGCGCTGCCCTGGCTGATGAAGTTGTTTTGAGAAATTTCGAAAAAATATTTCTAATTTATTTTTAATTCTCCTTTTCCGCCAAATACTTTTCCACTTCCATCGCTGCCTGGCAACCAGTTCCGGCGGCGGTAATTGCTTGCCTATAGCGAATATCCTGCACATCGCCAGCGGCAAATACACCTGCAATATTGGTCTTCATGAAGCGGTCAGTGAGTAAATACCCATTTTCATTCATGTTTAAAATTCCTTTAAAGATAGCAGTATTGGGCACATGGCCGATGGCAAGAAATACTCCATCGCATTTCAATTCGGTAATCTTTCCAGTTATGGTATTTTTGAGTTTTACTCCTTTTACAAATTTATCTCCAACGATTTCTGCTACTTCACTATTCCATACCACCGAACATTTTTCATTCTTGAAAAAACGATCCTGCATAATTTTGGAGGCGCGGAAAGAGTCCTTCCGATGCACAACAGTAACTTTGCGGGCAAATTTAGACAAAAACTGCGATTCTTCCATGGCGCTATCGCCACCGCCAATAACTATGACTTCCTTATTCTTGTAGAGTGCGCCATCGCAGGTAGCGCAGGTGCTAACTCCTCGCCCTTTATATTTCTGCTCAGAAGGAATTCCCAGCCACCTCGCTGAGGCGCCAGTGCTCACAATTAAGGTTTTGGTTTGAATAGTTTCTCCGCTCTCTAATTCAAGTATATGGGATTTACTCCCCGCAGTAAATTTGGTGGCAAGATCTATTTTAAACCGTGCACCAAATCGCTCTGCTTGCTTCTTACATTCTTGGACTAATTTTGGGCCCATGATACCTTCAGGAAATCCGGGGAAATTTTCTACCTCAGTGGTGAGAGTAAGCTGTCCGCCGTCCTCGGAACCGGAAATAACTAAGGGGCTTAGATTGGCACGAGCAGTATATATTGCCGCCGTTAAACCTGAAATTCCCGTTCCTAAGATAATGACATTTTCCATTGTTCACTCTCCCTTATTTTTGGTTTGATCCAAAAGATAATAACTTAACACCCGTACGCCGGAACCAGTCGCTCCAGTGGTCAAATAATCTCCTTCTTCCTTCCAATAGGCTGAACCGGCAATATCCAGATGCGCCCAACGAGCTTTCTCTACAAACTTGCTTAAAAACACTGCGCCATTAACTGCACCGTTCTCTTTCCCTTCACCCCGCGAAGTGGTATTACGTAAATCAGAAATAGTCCCATCCATCCAATTAAGGTATTCCTCAAAGAAAGGCATTGGCCACACCCGATCATGACTTTCTTCTCCCGCCTGCACTAACTCTGATATTAACTGTTTATCAGGGCTGAACAAGCCGGCAGCATAATAACCCAGAGCCACGACAATTGCACCAGTTAAAGTAGCAATATCAATCATAACTTCCGGATGATAAGCTGCTTCGGTGTAAGAGAGTGCGTCAGCTAAAATGAGACGCCCTTCAGCATCAGTATTGGTGATTTCAATAGTCTTCCCATTAAAGGCCCGGACAATATCTCCGGGATGCTGAGCCTGGCTGCCAATCATATTCTCACCAGTGGGGATGACGCCAACGATATTTTTGTGAATTCCTAATTCGGCCGCAACTTTAATGGTTCCCAGCACGGCAGCTGCCCCGGCCATGTCAAATTTCATATCTTCAATGGAATGAGTTGCTTTCAGATTATATCCGCCGCTGTCAAAGGTAATGCCCTTTCCTACCAACGCAGTATACTTTTCCTTTCTGGATCCCCTATACTCAAGCAAGATTAATTTTGCGAAATGACGGCTGCCTTGGGCTACTCCCAGCAGGGCGTTGAGGCCCAAATTTTTGAGTTCATCTGCTTCGAGCACTTTCACCGTTAACAGCGGATTGCCTGATGCTAGATTTCGGGCTTCCTGCTCTAATCTTTCCGGGGTAACTACGGATGCCGGCTCGTTCACTAGATCACGCACATAGTTCGTTGACTGCGCAATAATCTTTCCTTGCTGTATCCCTTCCTGTAAACGCACAACAGCAGAACTCCATTGTATTGACACGCTCTCAATGGGAACATATTTTTGTTTTCGTTCTTCAGAGAGGTATTTGGTAAAGGCATATTCGGACAAGTACAAGGCTTCGGCTGCAGCCATCCCTACTTTAGTAAGGTCAAGGCGGAGCAGGGGGGCAATCAATTCTATCAGGTTCGTGGCAATCGTTTTTAATTTAAGGGAACGAGCTGACTGGAGTGCAATCCCAAGTATTCGGCGAAGCCGATCCAAATTCATCTCTTTTTTCTGGCCCAGACCAAGCACGGCCACCATAGTGAACGGAAGACTGGGCATTTTGGTTAGGTATACTTCGCCAAATTGAGAAGAAAATTGTCGAGAAAGAGACGCTTTTTTGAGTTCTAAAGCCAGTTGGGGGTCATACGATCCTCCCAAACTAGTGTCATCTTCAAATTGTCCAAGGATCAGTAATTGCTGGCCGGCATCAAGTTTTGATGAAAGGGTGATATCCATGGTATTCAATTGTATCTCTCTCCTTTTATATTTTCTGGCGCAACTCCCCTTGAGAGCAGATACTCTTTGGTTTCCAGCACCACTTCTTTAATCCCGCAGATATAAAAAGTTTTCCCGGTAAGATCAGTGGGTAAATGAGTTTGTACTCGCCCAGACTTTCCTTCCCACTGCTCGCGGCTTAAAGTAGGAAGGTAGACTAATTGGGGGTATTTCTGTTGCAGCTGCCTAAATTCGTCGTAAAAAAATAAATCTTTTTTACTGCGCACGCCAAAGAGCAGAACGAACTTGGTGTCTTTGATTCCGGGCAGATATTCTTTGATCATGCTGTAAAAAGGCACCACTCCTGTTCCGGTGCAGATAAACCAATGTTCTGGGTTCATCGTATGCTCCTCAAACAGAAAATGGCCGAAAGGGCCTTTCATGAGCAGTACATCACCAACTTTCAGGGCACTAAAAAGGGTGGAGGCAAATCCCCCTTCAATTATTTTAACGCATAAATCAACTTTCCCCGATTCAGAGGGAGGATTTAAGATGGAATAGGACCTTGGTTTGGTTTGTCCATCAAGATTCATGGTAATAATCACAAATTGACCGGCTTTAAACGTGAATTCAGCAGGAACCTGGAATGATAAGTACAGCACATCGGAAGTGAGGGATTTTTTTTGGACTAAGGTTCCGTTAAAACTTATGAATGAGGGCATAGTCAGAATCCTTAGTAATTATTTATAAATTATATGGAATTGGTCTAATCCCTTTTTTAAAATCTTTTTACCATAATCTTTATAAAGTGCTTTCTTCAAAAGTTAACTATGGTTAATAAATTGCTCCATCCGCAGGAAATCGAAACTTTTTATGTGATTCCCACTCTTCGAAGGTACTTGGCGCTCTACCTGAAAGAACAAGGGATGAAACAAAAAGATATTGCCAGCTTATTGATGATTAACACTGCAACTATCAGCCAATATCAAAGCAATAAACGGGGGCATCAGATTGACTTTGATAAGAATATGCTGGCTGAAATTAAAAAATCAGCGGTCAGAATTAAGGACCGGATGAATTATCTGAGGGAAATCCAGCACCTGTTGCGGCTCATCCGTTCCACGAAAACGCTCTGTGAAATTCACAAAAAGTTTTCTGACGTTCCAAAAGGCTGCGAACCGGCTGAAACTGGCTGCCATCCCCATGAACCAGCTTTGGTGCAATGCACATGATAGACACACAAAATATTACTATGACCATGAACCGCAGCCTGTACGATGATGCGGATGAGCATCAGGCTAAGTTTACCGCTGAGCCAGGAATTAACGAGGAAATTGTCCAGCTAATCTCTAAAAGCAAGAAAGAGCCGGCTTGGATGCTGGCCAAACGCCTGAAGGCGTTGCAGTATTTTAAAGACACCCCTCTTCCAAATTGGGGCCCGGACCTTTCCCAACTGGATCTGAATGCAATTGTCTATTTCATCGACCCTAATTCTCCTGAAACCGATAACTGGGATAAAGTCCCGGCAGAGATCAAGAAAACTTTTGACCGCCTGGGAATACCGGAAGCGGAAAAAAAAGTACTTGCTGGCGTGGGAGCTCAATATGACTCAAACATTATTTACCATAATCTGGATAAAATGCTCAAGGAGAAAGGGGTCATTTTTGAAAACATGGATGTGGCGGTGCAAAAATATCCCGAACTGGTGCAGAAATATTTCATGACGTCTTGCATCCCAATCAATGACCACAAATTTATCATGCTGCATGCAGCGGTATGGAGCGGGGGAACTTTCATTTATGTTCCTAAGGGAGTCAAAGTGGAATTGCCCCTTCAAGCTTATTTCCGGATGAATGCCCAACGCGGAGGCCAATTTGAACATACCCTTATTATTGTTGATGAGGGAGCAGAGCTACATTATATTGAAGGTTGCTCGAGTCCCAAATACAGCCAATCATCCCTTCATGCCGGCTGTGTAGAATTACATATTCTGCCTGGAGCCAAGATGCGCTATTCTTCCATTGAAAATTGGAGCAAGAATGTGTACAACTTAAACACCAAACGGGCAATCGTGCATAAAAAAGCAGCAGTGGAATGGATCAACGGCAATATGGGATCATCAAAAACTATGCTCTATCCCTGCTCAGTACTCATTGGTGAAGGGGCCCGGTCAGAAAGTTTGGGCATCGCCTTTGCCGGTCCAGGCCAGGACCAGGATACCGGCTCTAAAGTTATTCATGCTGCACCTAATACCAGTTCCATCATCCGGGCCAAGAGCATTAGCCGCGGCGGAGGCATTTCAACCTATCGCGGAATGGTGCGGGTGACTTCCAACGCTATCAACACTAAGTCAAATGTACAATGTGATGCTCTCTTGCTTGACAATCAATCAGTATCTAAAACCTATCCTCACATGAAAATTGATACCCAGAAAGTAAGCATCGGGCATGAAGCGACGGTCTGTAAGATCAATGAAGAGCAAATTTTTTATCTCATGAGCCGCGGGCTGAGCGAAGAGCAGGCTACCCAGATGATCATTTCTGGTTTCATTGAACCTATTGTGAAAGCACTGCCCTTAGAATACGCCGTAGAACTCAATAAACTCATTGAAATGGAAGTAGAAGGATTTTAGTCTTTCTCTGCCAGCATGGTTGTAGGGGTGTATAAAGATATAGAGGATATAAAGGATATAGGGAGCAGGCACGATGACTGAAATAAAAACCATCAACGACAAAAAAATGGACGCTTTGAAGCTTTTTGGTACTCTGAAGAATCCAGTATTCCAGTATGGGTTAGGAATGTCCATGGACTTTTCGAGTATAGATCTGATAGCGATAGAAAAAAAACTGCAGCAAGTACCAGAAGCTCTGGCCATTACTGCTCCAAAGGGAGTTCTGGTGCACCGATTGGCTGATGCGCCGCCAGAGATTATCCAACAATACTTTGACCAGCTGGTTCCAGCTTCAGAAAATAAATTTGCTGCGCTCCATTATGCTTATCTTCAAAGGGGACTGGTAGTGGTTATTCCTAAAGATACAGAGATTGATGAACCTATTCATATTGATTCTTTGCTCTCTGACAGCGCCGCCGAGCATATTATCCTGATTGCGGAAGCAAATTCGAAAGTAACTATTTTAGAGAGTTCTATTTCACAAGAACAGGTGTCTTATAAAAGCCAAGTGGTTCAAGTGTACGCCAAAGAGAACAGCCAGGTAACCTGGTGCACGGTGCAGCATCTGCATCCGGCAACGGATAGCATTACTTTCAAACGGGGGAAGGCAGCTCAAAATGCGTCTATTGCCTGGATGGATGTGCTCTTGGGGGGGAAGCTCAATCAGTTACAAATACGGACTATACTCTCTGAACCAGGCGCCAATAGCGCCATATCTACCGCCTTTTGCAGCAATGGTCTACGGCAGTTTGACCTGAACGGTGAAAGTGTCCATCAGGCAGCACATACTGCTAGTGGCATCTACTCTAAGGGGGTGCTGATGGATCACAGCGATAGTATTATCCGCGGAAAAATTACTATCAACAAAAATGCCCACCACTGCAGCGGGCATCAAAAAGCTCAGGCGTTACTTATCGGAGAACAGGCGCGCTGCAATGCCATCCCGGTGCTGGAGGTGCAAAATGATGAAGTTATCTGCTCTCATGGCGCAACTATCGGACAGCTGGATGAAGAGCAGCTATTTTACTTGCTTTCCCGAGGACTCAATGAAAAAACAGCGACCCAGATTATACTCGCTGGTTTTCTTGAACCCATCATCAGCAAAATTCAAAATGAACAGCTGAAAGAAAAAATAAGCCAGCTGCTATCTCAAAAAATAACCAACCTTAAAGAACATGAGCTTGCTAGCTAAATTGATACCGAATCTAGAAAAAATTGGACTGGACTTTCCGCTGCTCGCGCGCTGCATCAACGGAAAAAGAATAGTTTACCTTGACAACGGCGCAACTTCTCAAAAACCAGATACGGTCATCAGCGCGATGAATCACTTTTATACGCAGGATAATGCCAATGTCCATCGTGGAATTCATCAGCTTTCCCAGCGTGCTACCATGGAGTATGAAAATGCCCATCAAGTGGTGGCTGATTTTATAGGAGCTTCCTTTGAGGAGATTATTTTCACGCGAGGAACCACGGAAAGCCTCAATTTTCTGGCAGAAGCACTCACTAAAAATCTCCAGCCGGGTGATGAAATTGTTCTTAGCCAGATGGAGCATCACAGTAATCTGGTGCCCTGGCTACAACAAGCAAAAGAGAGGAAGCTAGGTATACGCTATATTCCTATTACTAACGACTATCGCTTAGATATGGAACAGGCGCAAAAATTAATCACCTTGAAAACAAAAGCGGTATCGGTTGCCCATATGTCCAACGTACTAGGAACAATTAATGATATCCCTACACTCGCAAAATTAGCGCATAAGGTGGGAGCTGTTCTTATTGTTGATGCTGCTCAATCAGTTCCTCACCTGACAATAGATGTTCATGACCTTGGATGTGACTTTTTGGTTTTTTCTGGGCATAAAATGTATGGTCCAACCGGGATCGGGGTCTTGTACGGAAAAAAGAGGTTATTAGAACAGCTCAATCCTTTCCAGTATGGAGGGGGAATGATTCGAGAAGTGACTTTTGAATATGCTACCTGGAACGATCTTCCCTGGAAATTTGAGGCAGGAACGCCGCCTATTGCAGAAGCCATTGGACTCAGTGCTGCTGTTGGGTATCTTACCGCTCAAGGAATGCAACACCTCAAGGAACATGAACAGCAACTCACCCAGTATACACTGCAAAAATTATCTGAAATTCAGGGGCTAACTATTGTTGGGCCTGGTACAACCAAACATCGTGGCCCGGTTATTTCTTTTACGCTTCAAGGCCTTCATCCCCATGATGTGAGCGAACTGCTGGATCGAGAAGGAATTGCCGTTCGGGGAGGACATCATTGTGCTATGCCCCTACTCAACTTACTAGGGCTGGAGGGAGTAACCCGGGTATCACTAGCCATATACAATACTAAAGATGATATTGACCAACTTTTTGAAGCCATCCATAAAGCAGTGAGGATATTCCAATGACTAGGGATCAAATGAAAAGGACCAAGAACCAAGAAGGGACTCTGGTTTCAACTGCCACTGTAGATCGCAATGAAATTGCTTCCCGCCCCTTAAATGAAGAGGAAGAGATCTATAAGGAGAATATCCTGGACCATTATAAGCACCCGCATAATTATGGGCAGCTTCAAGAGTATACCCTTGCCCATCGCGAGTTCAACCCGTTGTGCGGAGATGATATTATAATCTATACCCTCATCCAAGAGGGAAAAATTAAAGATGTCTCCTTTCAGGGAAAGGGATGCGCCATCAGCCAAGCTTCTATTTCACTGCTGACGGACTACCTTAAAAGAAAGCCGCTGGCAGAAGTGAAAAAGTTAACCCCTGAAACAGTAATGCAGCTGCTGGGAATACCCATCAGCCTGGTGAGAATGAAATGTGCCTTGCTCTCATTAAAAGCCATCCACAATGGAATTAAAAATATGGAGAATACACATGAATAAATTAGAAATCATTGACCTAAAAGTAGAAGTTGGTGGGATAGAAATCATTCAAGGAGTTACGCTTACGTTTCATCCGGGACAAATACACGCCTTGATGGGGCCAAATGGATCAGGGAAATCAACTTTGGCCAATGCTATCATGGGGCATCCTAAATACAAAATCACGCAGGGAAAAATACTGTTGGATGGAAAGGATATCACTCATGAAAAGACTAACCTGCGAGCGAAAGCGGGCCTGTTCCTCTCGTTTCAGTACCCTTCTGAAATCACCGGGGTAGCTATCGGAAACTTTCTTCGCACTGCGGTTAATAATCTTCGTGAACAAAAATATTCGGTCGTTGAATTTCACCATTTGCTGAAAGAGAAAATGGCTCAACTGAAGATGGATTCTTCATTTATGCGCCGGTATCTTAATGAGGGATTTTCCGGAGGAGAAAAAAAGCGGGCAGAGATTTTGCAGCTGATAATGCTGGAACCACGCTATGCCCTGCTGGATGAAGCGGACTCTGGATTGGATGTGGATGCCATCAAAACGGTTGCGGAAGGAATTAATCTAGTAAGGAAAACTCAACAAGAGATGGGCATCATCATAATTACCCATTATAACCGCATCCTGGAATACTTGCACCCAGATCAAGTAAGTATCCTCTACCAGGGGAAAATTATCGCCAGCGGCGGCTACGAGCTGGCTACCCGCATCGAAAAAGAAGGATTTGAACCGGTCATTAAAAATGGTCACCAAAGAAGAATTAATTGAAATATTTAAGAATTATATGGACCCGGAACTCTTTGTTGATGTCTGGACCCTCGGGCTTATTTATGATGTCCAGATAGAGCAGAACGAGGTAAAAATAAAACTGACTTTTACCTCTCCAATGTGCCCCTATGGGCCGCAGATGGTCGATGAACTCAAAGAACAAATTAAAGCCAAAGGGGCGGCGAAGGTCGATGTTGAGGTTGTCTTTGAGCCGCCTTGGCAGCCCAGCGAAGAATTAAAAGAAATGCTGGGAATGGGATGAGAGGAAAATGGACAATAATGTAGGGCATAGACTACTGGAGGAAATTTGTAAAGAAGTGGGGGTAAGATTAGTAGAGAAACCAAAAGAAACGGGAAAAAATCATCTCAAAACAGCCTGGGGGCTCTTGAAAAGGGGACTGGTAATTGAAATTTCAAAGTATGAAATAAGCTCTAGAGAATCATACAGTAAAGGAGGATTTCTCCCTTTTTTAGGAGGAGTGAAAGTAGAGTTGTCTGAAGAAACAGAAAATGAGAGAGGTGTAAATATTCCTTTTGGTAGCTACAACATCAGAATTAGTTATGAATAATATTATACCCTCAATTTCTCTTCACGGCGCAAGGCTTCTTCCAGGGTAACATTTCCGGCAGTAAGAATATAAGCACTTTCAACCCGATGTGAAACATATAATCCAATGAAGTTAGAATTGGCCAGCAAGGTTCCATTTGGATGTAAAGCTGGACCAACCCGGCTGTAGGCATTAGATTCTTCCAGCATGGCATTGAGAAAAATGGGATCAACGCTGGGCTTAATGATATTAAACCAGAAATAGTAAGTGTCGGTCATCGCACCACCCAGTAGAGTGGTTATTTTTTAAATTTTTTGAATCCATAGCGGGCTAGGTCAATTCTGCCATTTTGGACTAATATGCCTTCCTGAAGAAGGAGAGAAACTTTCTGCTTTATGGCAAAACCTTGGGTGGATCCTTTAAACCCGCCTAAGGAACCATCAGATCTGATTACTCGATGGCAAGGAACCTGAGGAGCATAAGGATTGCAACGCAAGGCCTGGCCGATGGCTTGATACCCTTGAATTCCTAAGGCAGAAGCTAATCTTTGGTAGGTCGTTACCTTGCCAGGAGGAATTTGCCGGCACAGAGAATATACTTTTTCGGCAAAGCTTATTTTTTCCATTGGCGTACAAAATCTTTTACCTGAGCATTGCCTTTAGGATCGGCTTTCTTGCCCAAGCGATAATAGATTTTCTCAGCGATGCTGCCCCAGGAGAAATTGCCATTCTCTTTTTCTACGCGATATACCTCTATTTCCTTCGTCTTCATGCCTTTGCGCAAGTGGTAATAAATGCTGCGCTGAGTTACCGTCGGAAAAACTTCATTATAAATTTTTGAAATTTGATAGCCATAGCCTTGGCCTAAATGATGAAGAATCTCGACGACATTCTGGCGGATGACGCTTCGAACCGGGCGGCCCTTTTTCATACCGATTGGAATAGCAAACCAGTTTATAATTCTTTTTGTTTTGGGTAATACTTCAGCTTTATGAAGTGAAGCGTTACCGTCTTCTCGCCTCTCGCAGTGTTTTATAGAGGGCAGACATCTCCGTAAGAGACAACCCTCTGTCTGCTCGCTGTAAATATCGCAGAGGCTCGACTTTATGACGGTAACGCTTCAGATTGCTGAAGTATTACTGTTTTGGTGAAATTGGGGAAATATCATCTCTGGCATTGGCTCTCTTTTTTTTCAACTTTACGCACTGAAGAAAGCCAGTCCCAAATTAGGTTTACCTTTTCCTCCAAGGTTTCATCTGTGAGATAGAGCAAAGAAGCAGATACAATGGTTTCTTGGCACAACTGTTGAAAAGCATCATGGGCTGCCTGCAAATAGTCGCTATTTTCTTCATTCCATTTAATAGTGCCTTGATTCCACCGATGGTGCAACTGTTTTTTGAGCGTACCTAAAGATGGATTCAGAATAATCGCAGCTTCAGGTTTGGAAGGAAAGACCAGCTCCTCTATCGCCTGAAGGTCATCTTTCTCTTTTTTATTAATCCACCCTAAAGAATAATACGCGTTGATATACGCATCGCTATCATAGACACAGCGATTGCAGAGCAGCACTTTCCCGGCTTGATCTTGCTTTCCCTGGTCAAGCGATTCGAAATAGTAGCGAAGAAGCTTTGCTTTAAGCCGTTCGTAGTAGGGCTGCTCTACTTTGGGAAAAGTAAAGCCATCCTCTGGATACACTGCCAGATCTTTGGGATTACTGTGCAGCAGTTGTTGTACCAGCGTGGTTTTGCCGGCTCCATGCGGGCCGGAAAGGTAGATCAGCATGGTTACTTCCTCCTGCTGCGTGCGCTGCGGACAGGAACCAGAACTTTTTCCCCTCTTTGCTGCACAAAATCAAATTTTCTGAGTTGTGAGGGTGCTATCTGCAAGCGCTGGCCCTGCGGAAGCTGGGCACCATGGTGCAGAAAGATAATTTGCTTCAAGACATTCAGGATATCATCTACAATTATCTTTTCGGTATGCTCTTCTGCTTCTGGCTGCATCCCGGGATAACGTTCTATTCTTCCAGCATATTCTACTTCAAATTGAAGCATTCCGGGCAAGGCACTCGCTTCTCTTGCAATATAATCTACGGTAAGGGAATAAATCCGGCCAGTGATGGTTTGCAACAAGTGCGCTTCCACCCGATCTTTGCTCACTCCCCCAATAAAATTGGTCTTTCCGTCGGTATATTGCTTTAAGATGGCTTGGGCCACTTCCAGTGGATTGGTTTCTTTACGGGTCTCGGCACGCTTGAACACGTATTCCTCGCCCGGAAAGCCAAAATCAAATTTTTGTCGGGGCCCTTTTTCTTTGAGGTACCATTTTCCACCTTTTGAAATAAGCACAAAGCTTTCTTCTCCTTCCGGAGTTCCAAAGAAATAATTGATGCCGCTTGATTCTTTATTGCTGGCATCTTTGACGAAACGGGCGGAGGGAGCTGGTGAGAATTCAAAGGTATCCATGATATCTTTTAGGCTATATCTTTTTCCAGCAGTTCCGTCCAACCATAATTCTAATTTGCTTTCGAGCTCATACTCAGGAAATTCCTTAGTTATCCTTGTTTTTCCCAGATTGACTATTTCCTGGATGAATCCTGCCGTGCTTCGCTGGGCATAGCTGCGGTAGGCAGCGAACAGGGAACTTCTGTCGGCATGCGCATAGAATTCCTGCAAGTGCAGTATGTGTCCTGCGGGAGGAGCGTAGCTCCTGCTGCTGTATTTGTCTTCATAACAACCCCCCATTGTAGTCACCTCCTATTGTAGACATATGGTTTAACTTCTATTTGCACTGGCATTTGCTGTACTTCTTCTAATACTCCTGGAAATTCCTCAAAGAGGGTGTGATAACCAGCAAAGCGTGTATTTTTCATAATGGAATTATAAAATTCTAAATAAGGCAATTCTAGAATCGCTTCGGCTTCCACGTCCTGGAATGACCAGCATCGGGTATGAGACTTGATGGCTTGCGGTTCGTACCTTTCTCGGGTGTGGTTATGATTTTTCCAGACCAGCTGCAAGTCTCCCAATAGTACATTATGGAATACAACATCTAATTTATGATCAAGGGGATACATTTCGCGGGCTCCCTGGTGTGATAAATTGGTGGTATCGTGAAGGTAATCTTTGAGAATTGCTTCTATGGCCACTTTTTTTTGTTGTGGTTCAAGATGCAGTTTTTGCTCTAATTTTTCCCGCAGAGACACCGCGCCATTGTTTCTTTCTTCAAAAATACGTTCTCTGAGTCGTTGTTTTATATCGCGCAGTTGCCGTTGATATTCCTGACTAAATCCAAACGTAAAGCGGTAAAAATCAGTGTCCGTTACACTATGAGTTGTCTCAGTTACCTCTTCTGTCCAACAGTCACCGGTACAATCGCTTTTAGAAATGTTATAGTGTTTGTATTCTTTTCTGGTATTAAAATGGCCGTTACAACCAATGCAGACATCTTTCTGAAAATCTATAAAATCTTTGTAAGATAAAAAATGCAGCTGACTTAATTGTAGTACTACCTCTTTCATAGTGTATCACCTCGTTGTATTCTCTCAATCACATACCTTGCCCTTTCTTTTGGTTCTAAAACTGGAACAGGTGTAGGACCATATCCCAATTCAATATAGACAAATTTTATCATGTCATGAAGCCTCGGTGCAACCAGTGCATCTTCCTTTCGTTGAAGATCAATTTCATATTTTGGTAAAAAATCTAAAAGAAACACCCCTACATACCTATTTTTTAGGTCAATTTTTTGAAAATCTTGAGGAACCTCAATTTTTCCCATTCGACAATAAGCTAGGTTGTCCACAATTCCCCGGTCAACAAAACAAATCTCTGAACCTACTTTCTCTTCTAAATCAAGTTGGCGTTCCACTACTTTACGCTGGAATTCGTATAAATTAGTCCAAGGTAGAATTCCCTCTTTTTTTTGTTGCTCTTCCTGAATAATTTGTCTAGCTGCTTCAGGAACAATGGCGTACCTTTGCTGTTGTAATTCATGAATGAGTGTCGTTTTTCCCGTTCCCGGTCCACCGGTAATCACATACTTGACCATCATAATGTATATATACTTGTAGAATAGATAGGTATTACTCGCACAAAAATAGGCATGGTGTTGTAGTATGTTGGAAAAAACGGTTCGTAATCAAATTCTCGATATTGTACGCCAGAAACCCTGCAGTGTCCAGGAAATTGCTCTCGCAATTCAAAAAAACTGGCGTACGGCTGATAGGTACATCGAAGAAATAAGGCAGGAAACGGGACTAATTGCAGTTAGAACCTTTCGGGAAGGGAGCAGGGGAGCGCTTAAAGTGGTCTACTGGAATGCGCTGGATCGAGCTAAAGGAAGCGCCTATCAGGAGCGGCTATTGCATAAGATATTGAATGGAAAGCACAAGGAAGATTTTTCGCCTTTTGATATTTTCCAATTTGTTGATCAGGACAAACGCCAAGCTTTTATGGAGACAACTGAATTTTCTACCCAAGAGCCCATTAAGTATAACTCTTTACTGGCTCAGGCACGGCAGCAGATTTTATTTTTCTCTGGAAATCTGTCTTGGGTAGAACTTGGTCCAAATGTTCACAAAATATTAGATCAGCAGGCAAAACAAAAAGTTAAACTCAAAATTCTCACTCGGGTTGATATCACCTCACGCAAGAATACCCAGGAAATGCTCTTGCTGAATCAGCGCGCCGGATGGGACGCGGTTGAAATACGGCATTGCGAGCAACCCTTGCGCGCGCTCATTGTTGATGATACCTTGGTTTCTATCAAAGAAGTGCTCAGCCCCCAGCACTACCGAACTCATGAATTGGCGGAAAAGACTTTTCTATTTTACCTCATCCAAGACCCAGAATGGATCAACTGGATGCAGAAAGTGTTCTGGCAATTATGGGGACAGAGCATTGATGCCCAGGAAAGGCTTAAGGTTCTGGATTCTATTAGCCAAGTTAATAGCAAAAAGAAGTAAAAGAATATAGTAGGCAATAGTTTTTTAAGCACCATTTATATCTGAGCTAGTATGAGTAAGCCGCTTCTACCCAAGAACCAGCAGAAAAATCTTGCCTTAGAGCGAATCAACAGCCTCTTTCAACAGGCGCAGGAAATTGCCTTGAAAAATCAATCTTTAGCCAATCGTTATGTGATATTGGCCCGAAAAATCGCCATGAAAGTAAAGGTGACTATACCGGTGCATCTTCGACGCCGATTCTGCAAGCACTGTTATACCTATTTAACTCCTGGGGTGAAAGCGAGGGTGAGAACGAGGCAGGGAAAAGTGATTATTTCCTGTTTGGAATGCAAGAAATTCATGAGGATACCGATTAAGTAAGGGGTTAAAAAAACCACCAAATGCTAAAAATAATCCTATGACGAAAATTAAAATCTACGTTGCCGGAAAAGTAAATCCTAATTCTGTTTTTGGCACACATGATTGGCGCATTAATTTTTGTAAAGCGTTAGAAGAAAAAACTGGCTTTACAATTCATAACCTTGATCCGACAAAAACTCCCAAAGAGAATTGGGATGAGAATGACTCTTCATTAGTGTTTGGCCGGGATTGTTACATGATATCGCAAGCCGATATTGTTATTGTCTATCTCACCGATGATATCAGCGTGGGCGGTTCGCAGGAAATGCTCCTTGCTAAATATTTCCATAAACCGCTTATCGGTCTCGCACCACTGAATGGAAAATTCAATAAAGACCAAAAAGAGATTGGAGGTCGCCAATATATAAATTGGAAAGATCCTTTTGTTGCAACTACCTGTGATAGGATTGCAGGAAATATTGATGAAGTGGCTTTGGCTATTTCTGATTTCTTAGCCTCTTCATATAAATCAAAAGATGTATCCATTATCACTCAAAATATGGAGTATTATAAAAATAAATTATTGGGGAAAGATATTATTTAAATAAAAAATTAATTTGGAAGGATTCAACCAAAATTAAAGAGATTAGATGGTATGAATGAATCCTTGATAAAAATGTATAGGTCTTGAACAGAAAGTAGTGGCGGGAGCATCATTCCAAGCTGGTAATTCATGACAGTTAAAACCGCGTTCTTTGAAATATAATCCAACGGTATTAGAAGTATCACCTGGTTCTGTAGTTAAACTATATATTTCTAGCGTGCTTGGATGACCAACATCAGGAACATAGTCTCTTTCAAATCTTTCATTGGCATATTCTACTGGGCTCGCAGATTTGGTACTGCACGCTGATATTCCTGTACTAAGCACCAGTGCGGTAAGAATAGCGGGTAATTGAACCTCTACGGACTACG
>DUFZ01000013.1 GCA_013331635.1 Candidatus Woesearchaeota archaeon
GAAATAGTTTCGGGATAACACATGAATTTTGGGTTGTAAAGTTAGCAACAATATAAAAATTACAAGGAGAATTTATCTATTGATAGTTTCTACAAGTTCCATCTTCAAACAATTCTTTACCATCAGCTTTACAATTATTAATACAACTACCTTTGTAACATATACTATTGAAATTGGGGCAATAAATAATTTTTGAACCACAAGGAGGATGACAGTAATTATCATTTCCTAATATGTAACCATCATCGCATCTAGAATCCTCACCATTAATTTTATCTGATTTACAATAGAAGTTTTTACATACACCATAACATTTGAAATCTTGTCCTAAGACTTCATCTCTATTACAGTAAGGTTGACATAAATTTTCATCTTTGTAAGTAATAACATAACTACCATGTTCGCAGAGGGTAAAATTTTCTTTTTGGTTATTTTGATTAATAGATTTTGAGGTAATTGCTATGTTTTCTTGAGTACCAGTTTTCCAGGTGGTTATCCCAACTAAGTTTCCATAAGAATCAAATATCCCTCCTCCACTACTACCAAAATTTGCATAAGCATCACTATCTATTGCTTGAAAAGAAAAACCATCTCTAGTTAACAAATCTCGGATGTTTGTTATTTTTCCTTTGCTTACTGAAAACTCAAGTACATTATTAATCCCTTGAAGACCGGGATAACCTACAGCTGTTACCTCTTCTCCTAATGTAGGATTATCGAACCTTACTAAAGAGGTTTTGTAATCTTCACTAGTTTCAATTGTTAAAACACTAAGATCAAGATTATGTGGGGCTATTAATGCTTCTTGAACATTATGAGTTTTTCCATCTTGTGTTCTGATAGTAATTCTCTCACTTAATCTTTGATAACAATCTTCAGTATAACCACAATCTATTACGTGCCTATTAGTATATATATTCATTTTAGAATTGTTAACAGAAAGAATAACTCCTGAACCTGTTATCTCACCTTCAAAATATTTTCCGTCCTCATTCTTGGAAGTGAATTCATATCTTACATAAACAATACTCTGTTTTATTAAATCTTGAGCATTCCCCTGATTCTCTAGAGTTGTAGATGGTGAGTTATTTTGCTCATCAGAGGGGGTATATAATCCCCACAATAAAGAAATGACAACGATTACTCCAACAACAGCAAAGAATTTTTTCCAATCAGAAAATTCATATTCATTTCCCACAGTGATGATATTTATTATCAGCTTTATAAAGTTTTCACAATATTTATAAAAAGAGAAAGAGATAGGGAAAATAAAGAAGAATAAAAAGAGGTGCTCTCATGTCAATCGTCAAAATCTATACCACTCCAACTTGTCCGTGGTGTGTAAAAACTAAGGAATTTCTCAAAGGAAAAAAAATCAAGTTTAGCGAATACAATGTTGTGGATGATGCCAAAGCCCGGGATGAGATGCTCAAGAAATCCGGGCAGATGGGCGTGCCGGTACTGGATATTGACGGCAAAATTATTGTAGGGTTTGATCCTGCTGGGATTGAAAAAGCGTTGGGAACGGTAGTCAAAAAGAAATGAACTTATTTTGGGCCAATGATACACCCTCAAGAGCGAATTTACCACACCAAAAAGGAGATTAATAAACCTATCCTCACTGCTGACATTGGGGGAACCAATACTACCTTTGGGGCTCTTGATGAATCCAGTCAAAGATTGGAATTATTATTCTCATTACAGTATCAGAGTAGCGAAATCAGCAATTTCTTAACAGTTGTACAAGAAGTGCTTGATTATCTACATAAACAGCATCAGATATTTCCTCAGTGTTTATGTTTAGCAGTCGCTGGTCCAATTACACAGAAGGGAAGATTCTGCAAAATTACCAACTTACCATGGACAATTGATGCACAATTGATTGAAAAACAAGTTGGAGCCACAGTACTATTGATAAATGATTTTGAAGCCATTGGATATGGCATCGAGGAACTACCAGCAAAGGACTTTATCTTAATCAAGAAAGGTACAAAAAGAGTACATGGAACAAGAGCACTACTTGGAGCTGGAACAGATTTAGGTAAAAGTATTCTTATTTGGAATGAAAAGCAAAACTATTATGTACCTCATCCCTCGGAAGGAGGCCACGGGGATGTCGCCGTTCAAAATGAGCAAGAGTATGAGTTGATAAAATTTATACAAAAACAGAACAAACACCAACAGGTTACCTGGGGTGATATTCTCTCCGGCAGAGGAATCAAGGCAATTTACAGTTACCTCAAAACAGTGTACCCCTCCACATCATATACTCTAGAAATTGAACAAGAAAAATTCAGTCCAGCTTTAATTGCTGCCTATCACACCAAGGATAAACACTGTGCCAAAACGATGGAATTATTCGTGCGCTTCTATGCTCGCTGTGCTAAGAATTTCGCCCTCGATGCTCTGACTTGGGGAGGGGTATATGTAGCTGGCGGGATTGCTGCAAAAAATAAAGATATTTTTGAAACCTATCACTTTACTGATGAATTCCTGAACAACAGACAACTCCCGGAAGTCCTGGCACCCATACCTATTTATGCCATTACCAATTATAATGTTAGTTTGTATGGAGCTGGACGGCATATGCTTAATTCTATATCAAGAAACCAGAAAAATGAAACTCCCAGCCGCAGCAAGCTGCGGGGTATTAAACCCAGTGGGGAATAAAGTCTGAGACCAAATAGATTTTTTGTCATGAGGGTTTAAGAGAATTTCTATTCCAAAGAACCCCCCTACTTCCGCATCATTCCCTTCTTCAGATTAGCCATGACTTTTTCTATCTCTGCCGGATCAACCGTGTCATACCGATTCTGCGGTTTGACTTCTTTGGTTTCATCAGCGCTTTTCAGCATGGTATCCACGAAATTGAAGACACCTTCTTTTTTGACTGGTTTTGGCTCCATAGCAATGAGCAAAATTTTTGATTATTTAAAACTTGCGGCGATGTGAAAAAAATTCTGAAGGTTAATTTAACTCGCAGGTGACAGCAAATTCACCTAACATTTATAAAGGAAAGACAAAATAAGCACCGTATAATGAAATTTAGTGAATTACAATTGGATGAGCGGCTTCTCAAAACCCTGGAACGAGAATCCCTGGAAGAGCCTACCCCCATTCAGGAAAAAACCATCCCAGCCATTCGAGAAGGCAAGGACGTGGTTGGACAGTCTGGAACTGGATCTGGCAAAACCTTAGCCTTTGGATTGCCCTTGCTAGAGAAGATGAAGCCAGGGAAGGGAGTGCAGGCGTTGATATTGACACCGACCAGGGAACTCTGCGTCCAGGTAGCCGACGTACTTTATCATTATGGAAAACCCCTGGGCTTAACCACTGGCAGTGTCTACGGCGGCGTAAGTTATAACCCCCAAGTGGATGCCTTGGCCCATAGTGAAATTATCGTAGGAACTCCAGGGAGGATCCTCGACCATCTCGGCCAGCGCACCGCTAACTTTAGCAAAGTTCATTTTTTAGTGCTTGATGAAGCTGATAAAATGTTCGAGATGGGATTCGTCGAAGCTGTTGAAGAGATTATTGGCTATCTGCCTAAAACCGAGAGACAAACTGTCTTGTTCAGCGCCACCTTATCTGAAGAGATTCTGACTTTAATGCATCGGCATTTACGATCACCAGTCGTAGTTAAGACTAATATTCATGTAGATCGATCATTATTACGTCAAGTCTATTATGATATTGAATCCAAAGATAAATTTTCCTTATTGGTGCACCTGCTCAAACACAAGACCAAAGGCTTGGCGCTGGTCTTTTGCGCCACTCGAACCGAAGTAGATATTGTTGCCACCAATTTGCGCAAGCAGGGAGTTCATGCCTTGGGAATTCATGGCGGATTGTCGCAGCAGAAACGCTTGCAAGCACTCGATTCCCTGCGCAATCAGAACATTGATGTCTTGGTTGCCACTGATGTTGCGGCCCGTGGTCTTGATATCAAAAATGTGTCTCATGTCTATAACTATGATGTTCCTAAAACACCGGATGAGTATGTCCATCGAATTGGGAGAACCGCGCGTGCAGGAGAAGAAGGAGATGCAGTTACACTTCTCATCTCCCGCGACCATGATAATTTTAATCGAGTCTTGAGGGATAGAAGTTTACAAGTAACTTCTGAGCCCATCCCTAGTTTTGAGCGAGTGCCCTTTTTACGCCAGCGGGAAGAACAACGACGCGATGGCGGATCTTTTCGAGGCCAAGATCGCAGGGGCGGTTCACGGTCATCATCCACTGGTCCCCGACGAAGTTATGGTGCGAGGCCAAGCTATAGCCGAAGTTCTTCTCGTTCGCGGTAATGGATTTAATAGTAGAGAAGAGTTACGTAAAAGTACGGAGCTGGTTAAATTTGTGTCTTTGTTTTGAAGAATTTGTCCAGCAGTTCAGAGGCTTTGTTTTTATCAAGACCGCTCACAACTTCTATGTCTTTGCCAATTCCATTTTGTTTAAGAATATCAAAGGTTTTCTTGTTTCCGTATTCTTGGTGTTCCGTGCCATATACTACTTTCTTAATTCTTGCATAAACCATTGCCTTTGCGCACATGAGGCAAGGTTCAATGTTAGTATAAACAACAACATCTTCTAAAAATCTTGTTTTCAGTTTCTTGCATGCCTTGCTTATTGCAATTAGTTCAGCATGAGCAGTGACATTATTGGTGGTGATTCCTTTGCTGGAAGCTTTTGTTATTATTTCGCCCTTTTTGACAATTACACAACCTGCTGGATAGTCACCACGTTGAAAGGCTTTTTGAGCTTCCAAATTGGCTAAGTCCATAAAGTGCTTATCATTGATCATAGTATTGATTAATCAAAGGTAGATTTTAAATGTTCCGTTTCTTGTCATCAGCCTCATTGAAGTGCTTGTTCTAATTCTTTCATCGCTTTTTGAGGATGGGTTGAAGTAGTGATATATGAACCAGAGACGAAGAAATCAGCACCGGCTTTTGTGGCTTGAGGAATGGTTTTGGGGTTCATCCCTCCATCAACAATGGCTTTTATATGAGGATTTATTTTTTTAATTTGCGAAATTTTTGTGAGCTCTGCTGGGAGATATTTGCTGCCATAAAAACCGGGATGGACGGTTAAAACCAAAATTGTATCAATGGCACTAAGATAGGGCTGGAGTATTTTGACTTTAGTTTCGGGCTTGATGGCAAATGCCACTGGCTTATGAAGTTCTTTCATCCAAGTGATGTAGGTGGAAGGAGACTCGATTGCTTCAAATTGAGGGATGAATATATCAATATGCCTACGATTTTTATAAATCCACAGTTCTGGATTTTTAATCATGAGGTGTGCTTGGTAGCGAAAGTTGGGAGAGAGATGATAGGCAAAATCCAAGGAATGGTTGGGCGCAAACTTCCCATCAACAATATCCAAATGAAGAATTTTGGCAACACCCTTTAATTTTTTCAGCAATCCATCTAATTCCTGCTGGTTCTTAGCCATGATGGAAGGAAAAATATGTTGCTTCATCGTAATTGTTCCATTTTGCTGATTTTATTAACCCGGCGCAAATGCCGAGATTCAGTTGAAAAAGAAGTATGCAAAAAAATATCCAGCATCTTAGTAGCTTTATGGAAATGAAAATACCATCCTGATAAACAGAGTATATTAGCATTAGTATGCTCTCTTGATAAACGAGCTTCTTTCAGGGAAAAAGGAACAACAGCCCGGATACCCTTGATTTTATTAGCAGCAATACACATCCCTTGGGCTGAGCCGCAGACTAAGATCCCTAAACTCTTGGTCTTAACAACTTGACGAGCTACGTTCTGCGCAAAGTCAGGATAGTCGTCAGTCACGTCCAGAACGAGATTCCCAAGGTCCTGGTAGGCAATTCCCTTTTTATCAAGATAATTTTTGATTTTTTCCTTCAGTGCAAAGCCAGCGTGATCCGCACCGAGGTAGATAGATTTCATTTTGTAACCTCAGGCTTTACAAAGTGATCCCAGGTCAACTGCACCATGAATGCAATAATGGTAACGTAAGCATAGAACATATCAAAACACACTGTTCCCCACGAAACAAAGATAGTGAAAATGGCCCAAAGGATGGCAAACAACAATAGTTCAACGGAGATTAGTTTATAGAAAAATTTCTCCACTTAGATCACCTTAAAGATACTTAATATTAATAGCAATCCAATTAACCCCCCAATGATAAGAAAAATCCAGGCAATAATATCTTTCGTAGTTTTTTTCATCTTTCATCACCTTATATTTTAATTATGTTTATTATTTTTAAGCTTTCCCCGCACTCCCAAATAATTTCAACCGCTGTTCAACTACTTTTTGAATCATTTCCCGAGCCGGCGCCAAGATATGCCGCGGATCGATGTCCTCTGGATGTCCTTTCAAAAATTTTCGAATCCCCACATCAAAGGCTAACCGCAAATCAGTATCGGTATTGATTTTGCAAATTCCCAGAGAAATTGCTTTCCTTATTTGTGCATCCGGAACTCCTTCTACCCCTTTCAGGTGTGCTCCATATTTTTGAGCTTCTTGCACTAAAGATAAAGGAACTCCTGAAGCGCCATGCAGAACTAAGGGTACTTTTGTTCTTTGCCGTATTTGTTTCAATATATCAAATTGTAAATGAGGTTTCCCTGCAAATTTATATGCCCCATGGCTGGTGCCAATGCCGATGGCTAAAAAGTCACAGCCCGTTCGCTGCACGAATTCTTGAACCTCATCAGCGTTAGCATAGATAATTTTTCTGGAAGATGCTAAGTCCTCCGCGCCGCCGATTGTTCCCAGTTCTGCTTCAACTGCAACACCTTTGGCATGAGCCCATTGAACCACTTGCTTAGTTTTTCTGACATTAGTTTCAAAATCATCTTTAGATGCATCGATCATCACGGAAGAATATCCCAACCGTATAGCTTTTTTGATAATACCCCTATCCTGGCCATGATCCAAATGTAAGGCTATCGGAACCGAACTTAGCTCCGATGCTGTCAGCGCCAGCTCATACAGAAAATTTATCCCGGCATAGTTGATGCCGCCTTCTGAAGTTGCCAAAATAACCGGCGACTTTAGATTTTCTGCTGCCTGCACGATCCCCTGGAGTATTTCCATATTATTAATATTAAAATGGCCTACGGCATATTTCTGCTTATGCGCTTTTTCCAATAACTTCTGGGTAGATGAAAACATAGTTACAGATCAATCTCCTCCTTTTCCTCCATTCTCTCTTGATACAGATAATTCCCGATAAAGAGTGCCCCGGCAGCAAAATAAGGCAGTGACACTAAAAAATAGGATGCCGGAAGTTGATTTCCCATAATGACCACCAACCCAATGGAGCCCAAGATGAGTAAAATGCCCCCACCCATAGGCTGGTTTTTCCAGCTGATGAGAATTCCAAGAAGAAAAGCGGCTGAGACCATTCCTTTGGCGATAAGATAATTGGCAGGAGAGCCCCGGAGGAATAAGAAAGACACTAACCCCAAAAACATCAGGAGGGATACTCCTTGCGACACTCGTAAAACTATTTCAATCTTATCCATGGATCTTCCTCTGATGTACCAGTATCTTATATTTTTTCATGGCTTGGTGAGCCTGATGTTCTGTCAAGAGCCCGCTCTTTGCCCCCAGATGCTGAATGACCGAAGAAGCGTTGACCTGGCCAAGACGAAGAGCATCTTCAAAGGCGTACTTCCGGATGTATCCCGCCAGGAAGCCAGCGGTAAAAGCATCCCCGGCGCCAGCAGTATGAACAACCTTAACCTTGGGAGGAAGGAGAGTATACACCTGTTGCTCATGAAGAGCATATAACCTTCTCGGCCCATCAGTGATGATGGCTATCTCCGGCCCCAGCTGATGTAAACCCCGGAGCAACACTTGTGGAGAACCTGAAAGACTGCCTAATAAAGCCTGGGCTTCTTCTTTATTGAGAACCAGAATTGTTGTAGCATCAAGTATTGATTGGAGATCTTTTTTCCCTTTTTCAGCTAAATATAAAGAGGGATTGAAGAGAACTGATCTTCCCTTGGAGTGAGCAAGTAAAGTTTTAACCGTATTGAGAGAATTTCCCATGACACTGGCAATATACCACCATTTAGCCCGAAGCTGGTATTTTCGATAATCAGTGGGACGTAAATCGCCAGAAGCTCCTTTATGGACATAAATAATCCGGTCACGCTCTTGAGTCGAAGAAATAATCGTCGCCGCATCCGTATTTTGAGAGCTGTGGTGAAGGCAGATATTCTTGACCTTATACCTTTCCAAGTCTCGAGCAACAATTTCAGCATTATGATCGTTGCCCAGCTTGCTCAGAACCTTGGTTTTCAGCCCTAAAGTAGCCAAGGCACAGGCAGCATTAGAAGCTCCTCCGCCAGTGCAGATTTCAGTATGGCTGGCTAAGATTTTATCGCCGGGGTGAATGGAAGAAAAAGGCTGCTCGATAGTCAGAAAATTATCAGCAGTAGCGGAACCAATGCAGAGCACCTCATAAGATAACATACCAACACCTCTTTCTCCGGTGTAATATTTTCAGATTTAAAAAGGTATTCTTCATTTAGAGGGGTTAAGTCAAGTCTAGCGCTGGCGAAGCCAAGAAGTCTTTCGCGCTAGGTGATTGCTCAGCATCAGGTAAAGTTACCTGCTCTTCAAGAAAAAACAGCTTCACTACTGCGAAAACCTGAGCGAAGCAGGGCAAGAAAGACGGACGGCCAGCGCTAGACTTAATACCTACTTTCATTTACGTGATAATGAACTACTTATGGTCATCTTATACCACTCATGCTTCTTATTGATGAGAATCCGAACATCGGGCTTGATTTTTTCATAGCAGAGATAGGTGAAAGGCAGAAAAAGGCCAACAAAATGGTCAATCTCGGTTTTAGTCATCCCCCTTCCGGTTTTCTGCCGTAATTCCTTCTCCTGCTGATACCTCCATTGCTGGTGAAAGTCCATGGAATCAGGCCTGAGCATAAGAGTATAATCCAGATATTTCCACAGGGGTTGATACTGCTTAAGGTACTGCAACACCACTTTATGATGCTCGAGAGTGGGATCAAGCTGCTGAAGGTCAAGATTATTCTTACGGCAGAGGGAAACCAAAGTAGAGGACGAAACAACGGGAATTCCCACGCACCAGCCTTCAAACAAGATAAAGTCCTGTCTTCCTCGCACAGGAATGGTTTTGCTGAGCACATCGCCAGCTGCATGGTGAAGAGATTTGTCAAAGATGGGAAGAGAGAAGTTCTTGCCTTGTTTTATTTTCCGCAGAGTTTCGTGAAGATAGGCAACACGATGAGTGCCCGGCAGCCCCCGGGAGATAGCATAGAATGGATTGTGAGAATATTTTCGGGCAAGTTGTCGGCGATGAGCGTAGGTTTCATAAAAATCATCGATGGAAAACGACTTAGTAGTATATCCTAACACTTCTAACTTCTGTTTCAGCAAAGCACTCAAAGTTGTCTTTCCCGTTCCTTGTCCGCCTTGGATGCCAATAATACTGGTTTTCCCCGAACGATGAAGCGAAATAAGTTTCTTCAGGAGTGGCTCAAGTATAGTAGTAACCTCTTGGTGCGAAAACAGTGTGCTGTCATCCATAATTACGAGTAAGAAAAGAAGATTAATAAAGTATTCGCTCTGAAAGCACAATCTGTTATGTGAGTGATGGCTTGGTCAAGAGGTGAACCGAGAACTACTGTTGTTAATGAGAATTTATTGGTGCTTTCCTTCTCACAAAACTAACCTTCTTTGGATGACACCTATCACAAGGAAAGCACGAGGTGAACGACCTGCCATCACTCACTTTTTTGATTGTGCCGCTCTGAAACTTATCTATCTCTCCTCTCTTTGCCAGCAGGATGCTTAGATTTCTGCAGGAAAAGCAAGAACAGAACTGCCACCACTATGAAAGTTCCCCCCAACAGCAAGGGAAGAAACCGTTCACGGAAAGAAAGCTGAACCCTCCCGGGAACTTCTACCGTCGAACAGAGAGCATCTTGGGCACAGTTTGGTGGAAAGCAGCAGCTTTCAGAGATTACCAATCCGGTAATTCCTCGCTGTATCACTACCACTCCGACTGCCACCAGAAGAAAAATAGTGGTGTACAAAACTATTAAAGAGGCATCAATTTTTTTCATAAGTACCGGAAAGGGAAAGATTATAAAAATCTGTTGATGTCATAAAAAATTTTATTTTGCTGCAAATAAAAAAATTTATAAACTAGTGATGTTTACTACCATCAACAAAGGGGTGTATGATTTAATAAATGGTTAATCTTGGTGTGGATGTTCTGGTTGAAGATGCTGACGAGCCTCCTTCTTCGATGATAGAAGAGGAATTACCTTCTACTGGCAAGCAATATTTAGAACAGTACTTGGCAGAGCCGCAAGCTGTTGATGCGTATGAACGCTCTCCAATCACCGCTGTAGAAATTATTGATGGATTGCTGAGTTATGAAATTCCGGTTCCAGCCAGTTCAACTGACCAGGAAGGGCAGTACCAGACGAGCTACTGGGCCAATGAGGAGTTAGATGATAAGTTTGACAGCAGTTCTGTCAGTTATGGAACTGTGGCGGAAGAAGCAGAAGCTGACTATGAAACCCATCTTATCAAATACCTGCTGGATGACACCCCCACCATCAACAACGATCCTCTGTCAGCAAGACGGGAAGACGAGCAGGAAGCGAGAATCCTGAAGACTTTTTTTGATACTTTATACCGACGAGAAGTAGAAGCTGGTGCCCGAGAATATGCTGCTCTGGTGCAGCGGTATGCTAGCTGGAACTGAGAATTTTTACTTTTCTGCCAATCCAATGGTTACTTCTACAATTTTCTTCCCAAATTTTCCTGCCATAGCCAGCCCATTGGCAGTTAGTATGCTTCCATCCAGAGTAAGGTCCTCCCCCGTATAGGTTGCGCCGTTCTTTTCCAGCACTGCCTGCTGCTCCCCATCCGCATTCCAGACCGTGGCTTTTTTCCCTTGCAGCACCCCCGCATAGGCCAGGATAGTGGGAGCAATGCAGATAGCAGTAAGCAGCTTCTTTTTCTGGATCGCTTCCTGAGCAATACGATGAGCTTCAGCATCATGCTGATACAGTACCGCTCCAGGACCGCCAACAAAGAGAATTATATCATACTCATCAACATGTACCTGATCAAGAGAGAGGTTGGCAGTGGTTGATCCACCGGCATGGCCCAGGCATTTTCCGCTCTTTCGAGAAGCGGTGGTAGTGAGTATACCCGCTTTTTCCAGAATTTGTTTGGGCATTTGGTATTCCAGTTCCTGATAGCCGTGAGGAGCTACAATCAAGACTGCTTTCAGAGGAGATGGAGGCATACTTGCTGTAAATTTCCATTCCTATAAAAATCTTACCAACTCAAATACTTCTCCACCCATTGAACCTCTCGTCTCAGGAAGAATTTGCGCATGCCGTCCAGGAAGATCATCAGCCCCGCAAAGGGCACTCCTAACAGCAATTCCCACCAAGCTAAGGGCTGCGTACCAAAGAAGGAATGGGCATAAGGGAAGTAGACGATAAAAACGAGTAATAGTAATTCAACACCAATCCCCATCCATACCCATTTGTTGGAGAACATCCCTATCTTGTACAACGGCTCCCGCCTAGCTCGGCAGATAAAGACATTAGCAATTTGGCCGATAACCACCGCCGCAAAGAAAGCAGTCACTGCTTCCATATGTAAAAGATTGGTAGCAGCCAATTCCTGTCCCCATCGCCATCCACCACGAAATAGAACAGTGAAGAAAGCAAAAAATCCGCCGGCAGTTTGAATCAAACCCATTATCCCATAGGCGCGGAACAGCATCGCCCTGGTTAACAGCCGCTCTTTCTTTGATCGCGGCTTCTGCTTCATGACATCTTCTTCCGGCTTTTCCGCTCCCAGCCCAATGGCCGGAAGCATATCCGTTCCCAAGTCAATACAAAGGATGAGCACCACCGTCATGGCTAAGGGAACATTAAACAACGCAAATATGATAAAAGGAATTATTTCTGGAACATTGCTGGTTAGGATGTAGGTAATGAACTTTTTGATATTGTCAAAGATAGTTCGGCCTTCTTCCACCGCATTGACGATAGTAGCAAAATTATCATCAAGTAAGACCATATCGCTAGATTCCCTGGCAACCTCAGTTCCTGAAAGGCCCATGGCCACTCCCATATCCGCATTTTTTAAGGCCGGCGCATCATTAACCCCATCCCCGGTTACGGTAACCACTTCCCCCATCGACTGCAAGGCTTTCACAATACGCAGCTTTTCTGCCGGAGTGGTTCTCGCAAAAATGAGATTTTCTTTCTTAAGGATACTTTTTAACTGAGGTTCATCCATATCCTCAAGCTCATCACCGGTTACCATGAATGCAGGCTTCTTCTCATCAACCAGCCCTATCTCCTTGGCTAAGGCTTCCGCCGTTAAACTGTGATCACCGGTGATCATCATTACTCGAATGCCGGCGCTTTGGCATTTGGCAATGGCTTCGCGTACCTCCGGGCGGGGCGGGTCAATCATCCCTACCAGACCAACTAAGGTAAAATGATCCTCACGAACCCCACTGCTTTTAGTCTCTTTGAAGGCAAAAGCTAATACTCGTTCTCCTTTTGACGCCAACGCTTTGTATCCACGTACCATCTGCGCTTTTTGATGGGGAGTCAGTTTCTGTATTTTCCCTTTCATCATAAAATGATCACAAGTATCAAGAACCAGCTCCGGCGCGCCTTTCATAAAAGCCATGGTGCCAGAAGAACTCTTATTGATAGTGATCATCCGTTTAGTTTTAGAATCAAAAGGATATTCATGGATACGTTTATTCTTATGATGGATCACCGTGAGGGAGGTAAAGGGGGTTGCAAATTCCAGCAAGGCCGTTTCCGTGGGATCACCCTGAAAATGTTTTTCCCGAGCATCAAATTGAGCGTTGTTACATAACACCATTCCCTGCAAGAGGCTATCAAAACTGGCGGTCTTAGGAAACCCCTTGGAAACCGTAATATCCTCAAAATCAAGAAAGAGGCTGGTTACCTCCATCTTGTTTTCCGTTAAGGTTCCGGTTTTATCCGTACAAATTACCGTCGTGGAGCCCAGAGTCTGCACTGATTCTAAATCACGAACTAACGCCTTCTTCTTCGCCATACGCTTCGACGCCATGCTCAGCGCCAAGGTAACAGTGGGAAGTAACCCTTCCGGAACGTTGGCGACGATGATTCCCACCCCGAAGATTAAGCTTCCCAGCAGCGGCAGTCCTGAGAGAAAACCAATGATGAAGAAAAGTAATCCTAAAAAAATAGCAATAAAAGAGATGTGCCGGATAAAACGAGCCAGTTCTAGATGAAGAGGAGTGCTTACATCAAGAGAACTCTCGGTAAGCTCTACAATTTTCCCCATCTGCGTGGTATTGCCGGTAGCATACACCACCCCCCGGCCATTCCCCGACTGTACCAGCGTGCCTGAAAAGACTATGTTTCGAGTCTCTAAAATATTGCTATGAGTACATTCTAGGGAACGCAGCTGCGGTTCGGATTCCCCGGTAATAGAAGAGTGATCAACTTTAAGGGTATTCTCTTCGATCAGCCGGGCATCCGCAGGCACTTTATCCCCCTCTACCAAGAAGATAACATCCCCTGGCACCAGATGCTCAGCCAGGATTTCCTTCCGTTTCCCGTCCCGCAGCACCACTGCTTGCGGCGGAAGCATCTTCTGGAATTTTTCCATGATCTTCTGGGAACGGTATTCCTGAAAGAAAGAAAAAATGCCATTGAGGATCACCACCCCTAAAAGCGCTATTCCGATATAGAGATACCCTTGATCTGGAGCGACTGATTCTGCAAAAATAGCTAACCCTGCCCCGATGAACAACAGCACTGCAAACATATTAGTAAATTTACGCAAGAACATCAGCAGGTACACCAGCTTTCGTTTCCTCTTCAGCCGGTTAAGGCCATATTCCTTAAGCCGATGCTGGGCTTCAGTGGAAGATAACCCCTTAGATGATGATCTTGTCCTGCTGTAGAGTTCAGCTATTGATATTTTGTGTTCATCTGTCATCTCTTTTCCAGCAGAAGAAGGAAGAACTCCTATTTAAAGGATGGGGATACTTTATCTACACAAAAAACCAGTCCGCAAGCCTTATAAGATACTTCTTTGTTTGAGAAGGTAAAGCCAGTTGGACCGCTGACTCAGAAAGCTCTGGCTGATTTAAGGGAAAAGAATAAGAAAATGGTGGAAGGGATAAAGAAATCTATAAGTTAGTACGTATCCCACTTTATATTAAAAAAAAGTAAAATTCTAAGGCGTCTTCCGTTCCGGATCCCTGGGCAATAAGACCGCTTCGCGGACATTATCCAACCCTAACAGCCGCTGGGTAATCCGATCCAATCCAAATCCTGCGCCGCCATGAAGTGGCATACCATATTGGAACAGTTCTAAGTATTCTTTCATAGCTTCAGGATCAAGGCCTTTCTCTTTTGCCTGCGCTTTCCATACTTCCACCCGATGCTCTCGCTGCGAGCCGGAACATATTTCCACGCCATTAAGCAATAAGTCAAATGATTTAGTCACTTTTTTATTTTTTTCATCCTTCATCTGGTAAAAGGGCTTAACTGCCCAGGGAAATAGAGTGATGAACACAAACTCGGAGTTATATTTTTCTTTGACAATCTCGCAGATGAGTTTCTCTCCTTCCGCATCTAAATCTTCATAGGCAGCGTATTTCTTCCCTTTGGCTACGAGAAGCTTCTTGGCTTCATCAAGAGTGAGACGGGGAATTTTTGTAGGAAGGGTATGTGTAACCCCCAGAAGTTCCAGTTCCGCCCTCGCTTCTTTTTCCAAATTACGCACTAAGTCAAAGAACATGCTTTCAATCAAGTCCATGACATCGTTATGGTCTTTTATAAAACCCATCTCAAAATCAACGCCGGTAAATTCAGTCAGATGGCGCATGGTATGTGATTTTTCAGCGCGGAAGACCGGAGCAATTTCATACACCCGTTCAAAACCGCCGGCAACGAACATCTGCTTATAGACTTGCGGTGATTGGGCTAAATACACCGGAGTGCCAAAATAATCCACTTTAAACAATTCCGCGCCTGATTCCACACCGATAGTAGTTAATTTCGGAGTGTTGATGTTGGTAAAGCCTTGCGCATCCAGAAAGTTGGTCAGAATCTTCACTATTTTGCTGCGAATTTTGAAAATGGCCAAGCGTTTGGGGTTACGCGTATCAAGGAAACGATGATCGAGACGCTTATCAATAACTGTCTGTCCTTTGTCAGAATTATCGATGGGTAAAGGCACACCTGCTGGAGAAATTACAGTGATGGTCTTAATGACCACTTCAATGCCCCACTTGGATTCCTTGTTTTCTTTCGGTATTCCTTGTATTTCCACCACTGATTCCTGAGTTACCGTGTTGATGACTTCAAAGGAAATGGGATCAGTATCAGCTTTCAGCGCCAAAGTCTGCATAGTCCCGCTTCGATCGCGCAGAATGATGAATTTGATTTTGCTCAAGTTACGAACTTCCTGCACCCAGCCCTGGATGAGGACTTCTTGATTGAGGTGGTTTTTGAGATCCTGTAATAATATTCGTGCCATTTGGAGCAAGAAGGGGGATAGCTTTTTATGGTTTTTGGTGGTAAAGAGAATAAAATTAAAAAAATAAATCAAACAACCTTTTTCAACCAAATCCACCTAAATCTTTATAAAGAGATGGGCTCTCGAGCAGATATTATCCCTTGGAGGATGATCTAGAGGCGACTCAGGTCAATTGCTTGATTTCTGAGTGCGCTTATACGTGAGGAAAAACATGTCTAATGCAAAATTAAAGTCAAGAACCTTCCGCCGGATTAAAGTCAAAACTCCCGGAGGAAAAACTAACACCCATTTTCGGCGACGAAAGCCATCCAAAGCTATCTGTGCCACCTGCAGGAAAACCTTGCTAGGTGTACCCCAGGGCTTACCGATGCAAGTAGCCAAACTGCCTAAAACCGCCAGGCGACCGGAACGACCCTATGGTGGGGTGTTATGTTCAGCCTGCACCCGAAAGGTACTACAACAACGAGCGAGGGCAGCACCATGAGCATTTTTGACCTAGGCAGAGTTTGCATCAAGATTGCCGGCAGAGATGCTGGACGACAATGCGTGGTGGTAGAACATCTGGACGATCATTTTGTGATTATTGATGGAAATACCCGGCGCAAGAAAGTAAACATCCTCCACCTTGAGCCTTTGGATCAAATTATAGAATTGAAAGAGAAAGCGACTCACGACCAAGTCAAGGCTGCTTTTCAAAAATTAGGCTGGGACGTATGGGAAACCAAGCCAAAGCAACCTGGTGAAAAGCCACAGAAGAAGCGAAAAGTAAAAGAAAAAACCGCCGAAAAGCCAGCCACCAAAGAGAAAAAAACGGCTGAAAAGCCTAAGAAAGCAGTGGAGAAAGAAGAATAAGGTTTATTTTTTTATTTATTAACCAATTCCCACATTTTTTCTACATCCAATTCCAGCACCGCCACCGGCGTCGTAATCTTCCAGTTGGTTAATACCGCCGGATGAATTTCGCCGATAATTCCAATTTTCTTCTTGTCCACCAAAATCTCCCCAACTCGTCCCGAGATAAAGCTGGGATGCGTCATTTCTTTTACTGCCAGTGTTAACCCTAATGAAGAAATCAAAACATCTGCCACCTGCCTAATTTCAGTAAAATCAACTTTTTCATGGCACAGGGCAATGGCAAGCTTATCAATTTCTTTTACTCCAGTTTCAGTATTTTTACCTTCTTCAAAAACTCTTCCCATCTCAAACAGATTAAGCGGATATTCCTGATGCTGATTTTCTGCCAAAGTCTTCAGCAGGCTGGGTATAATAGAATTTCGCAGATGATTGTAATCGCCAACCGCATTTTTCAAAGCAATTCCCCCTGAAGCACTATTCATTTTCACCGTAAGTTCTTCCTTCATCATCAAATGATAATTTTTAACCTCCAGCAAGCGCAAGCCGACCAGTACTTCACGCACCTTGCGGGCAAAACTTTCCAGGGGAGCTTCCTGCCCAATCGTTCCCGCTCTGGGTATTTCCTCCTTAAAATTTTCATAACCGTAGGCGATAGCGATATCTTCAATCAGATCAACTTGGTGTAAGATATCAGCGCGATAGGAAGGGATAAGCACCATATTTTTTTCATATCCATATCCCATTCTCTCGAGATACTTTACTATTTCTTTTACGGTAAGATTTAATCCCAGCCGTTGGTTGATATAATCAAAATCCAATTTCATAGTGGTAGGAGTTATATTGGGAGTAATCCGTTTCTTCTTGCCATAATCCAACTCAACCGAATATAATTCACCACCCATGTCGGCAAGCGCAGTTGCTATCATGGTAAGGCACCTGCTCAGGACTTCAAAATCAAATCCGGAACATTCTATAAATACTCCCTTGGTCTCTTCAGTTACTCGGCCGGTATGGTGCGAGTTAATAATCGGAGGCATACTCAGGATTTCCTGCTGGGCATCGATGAAGTAAGGATACCGGGGAAAACCTGCCAGTAAATGACCGTATTCCTTGCCAGCTTTATGTTCTTCTATGATTTGCGTTGCACTCATCGATTGCGCAGCTTCAAGCGGCCAGAACTTGATTCGATCGGGCTTATCAGCTTTGAAAGTAACCGGAAAGGTAATTTTATCTAAAGGATAAATGCCGATGGCCGCTTTCTTGCGATTTCGTCCGTAGGTTACGTGAAGCTTTTCCTGAATCTGGATGATTTGACGGATTTTTTCTGCATCAAACTGAATGCTCTTCACCACCGCACAGGCTGTGTAGGGACGTATCCCTTCAACCGAAGAATCAATAATAACCAGATAATTGCTTTTTTTAATGCTGTATTTTCGCAGCCCTTTTTTCACCCCGATAAACGAACTAAAAGCCCGGGCAAATCCAGCTTCCGACAACATATCCGGCCGATTGGGGAATATCTCCACGTGAATTTCATCTCCCTCAATTTTTTCCAAATCCGTTCCCAGCATACTGATGCGGTCTTTCAACTGTTCTAAGGGTAGTTTCTTACCTACTAATTTCTCGAATACAGTTTTGTTAAGGGTTATGGTGGGCATGGTCTTATATGATCTTGAACAATACCAATAGCATAAAAACAGCCAATAGTATTATCAATATGGTTATAACCATTCCAGGATTTCCTCTTATCATTTTCTATCACCTTTGTATGTCATCATTGCTTCTAATCTATTAAGACGCTCATAAATATCCATTTTTTCTTTTATTTTTTTTATTTCCATTTCATTGGTATTGAGATCTTTGAAAATTAGGACAAAATAAGAGGAGATTAAAATAAGAATAATTCCGGTAACTACGATTAATTTGGTCACATTATCTTTTATGAAATAAATTGATAGAATCAATGAAATAATACCAATTGCTAACGATACTATGTCTCGAGGGCTAAAATCTTCTCTCATCTAAGCCACCCTTTCATTTCTCGTAATTGTTTGACATCATTTTTATACAATTCCCTTATATCAGTAATTTTCCAGTATTCAGTAATGATTCGTCCCATCCCCTGCCCCCAAGCTAACACCGGACAGTCAAATCCCAGCAAAGGAATGACCACTTCCGGTCGAAATATACCCGCTCCCCCTAATTCGATCCATTCTTTGCGCAAGGGATGAAAGACATCGACTTCCAAACTAGGTTCAGTGTACGGAAAATGGGCTGGACGCATGCGAACTTTACTATAGCCCATCTTGGCATAAAACTGGGTTAAATATCCTTTCAAATGTTTTAAATTGGCCTTAGGATCAACCACGATCCCTTCCACCTGATAAAATTCAAATAAATGTTTCCAATCTAAGGCTTCATTGCGAAAAACTTTTCCCACCGCAAAGAATTTAGCCGGGAGATTTTCTTTTTTGAGACCAACGAGAGTTTGGGCTGACAATACTGTCGTATGTGTTCGCAGTAATATCTGTTCTGTTTCTTCCTTACTAAATGTATAGCCCCAGCCCTTACTTCCGGTGTTGCCGCCATCTTCATGAACCTTTTTTACTTTCTCCCAGATCTTAGGAAGTTTTGCTTTTCCCTGAAGATAGAAAGTATCCTGCATTTCCCGTGCCGGATGGTCTTGGGGAACAAACAAAGCATCTAAATCCCAGAAAGCAGACTGGACATAATTACCGGTCATTTCCACAAATCCAAGGTCAAGCCAGATGCGCTTGATGTATTCCAAGGCTTCAGTATCAAAATGCTTCCGTCCTCCATGAACTGGAGGAACATTAATCTCAACGTCATAGGACCTAAAATTTTTTTGCTTCCAGGTTCCCATTTTAAGCATTTCCGGGGTAAGGCGATTGACTACTTCTCCCCCCAAATCAGCAAGGACTAATTTCTTTCCCAGAGGAGTCAATTCAACTACCACTCTTTTTTGCTCTTCAATCTTAAGCAGTTCCTTTCTCTTTCGCAATTCTTCGAAGGCCAGTAATTCTTCCCCCTGAATGCTTTCCAAAGAGCGGGGAAACTGGGTTGCCAAAAATAATTCTTCCAAACTGGGACGCTCAAGAACTTTCACTCCTTGCGGCCCCAGTTTAATTTCTAATTCCTTGTCCTTTCGAATCTCGATGGCCAGTTTGCGTTTCAATAATCCGATGCAGGCCGTCAATTCATCAGCAGATAATTTTGACTTGCTAGCAATAGCACTCAGAGATTGGAAATTCGTGCTAAGCGCTTTAAGAAACGCTTTCTCCGGCAAACCGTCCTGATAGTACTTCACTCCATTTTTATCCAGAACCACCACTTTCGTTGCCGTACTCTGGATGGTTAACACCTGTTTATTGGCCAGCCACTGCAAGGCCCTGGTTGCTTCCGTTGGATCTAAACCAGAACTGGCACAGAGAGCAGTAAGTTCCTTTTCTTTTGATAAAGCCGGCAGAATTTTCCGTTCCAGCGGGTGAAGTTTAGCAATAATCCCTTTCAAGACCTCCATACCAGCAGAGAATGGTTTTTAATTTATAAAGTTAATGTGAAAGAAGGCTACTATGAAACCCTCGCCAANNGAACGAGAGGGTTTCATAGTAGCCGTGAAAGAAGAGAATAAAAAAATAAAATAGAAAAAAGCTTTACTTACTGCTTTCCCACACTTGCTCAAACATATTGTCCATAGCTGAGGCAAAGTAAGGCGTTTTAACCCAGACTCCAACATCGTAGGAAGGGTGAACATCTTTGTCGTTCAATAACATGAACACTAAATGCTGACCATCAACCGTAACAAAACGGCTGTTGAGTTTATCATTGTGCTTCACTTCAGCAACGCCTTTCAGGCTATCCGCCATCGCTTTATTCTCTTTATTCATAGGAGCGGCGATTCGAATCCGCACTCCTTTCTTCTTGACTTTTTCCATGGTTGCTTTTAATCCTTCCACTTTGCGCATGAAACCTTTATCCGTCGTTACAATATTGATGCTCTTTTTAGCATCTTTCAGCAGCATATCCAGATGGTTATACAGGTTATTTCGCCCCCGCACGCACCCGGCCATATCCGATGGATCCACTAAGTTGATCCCGGTAGTATGCAAGGTTTCCAGTTCTGCCAGTAAAGGAGATCCTTTCACCGTATCCAATCGTTTTATCTTATCCAAAGCATTCAGGTGCATATTTTTCTTGACCCGTTCCACCACTTCACTTGGCGGAATGGCAATATATTTGATAGGCTTACCCAGCTTCATGACTACAAATCCTTTTTTCTCCAAGGATTCGAGAATATCATAACTCCTCGAGCGGGGAACATCAGCGATATCCGATAATTCTCCTGCTGTCGATACTCCTCGGCTTAACAAAGCCGCCCACAGCTTTACTTCATACAAGTTCAAGTCAAAGTATCGCCGTAACTTGCTTAATAAATCGTCTTTTACGATCATGTTAAAACCCCTCCTTTTTCACTCTTTTAACCCACATTTTTTTTGTTACTTGACTATCAGTAAAACAAACTACTATTAAAAGGTTGTGGTTTTGCATCATATCAATTTAAGCACTATACCTGCTACGAAATGCAACTTACCATTCTAATTTATACCGTAGCAGCGCAGCGATGCCTCCCAGGCCATCAACTTTTTTCCCGGTTTCTTCCTCGGAAGAAAGGAGGTGGATTTCTCCTTGAAGCTCATCGACTTTTTTCATGCCTTGGTCCAGTTCGGCGTAACTCTGTTCCGCCCTTCGCTGTTGAAAATAGTGGTCCGTCAACAATAATTTACTCACCGCCCCGGCAGCAATAGCCCGCTGCACTTCTTTCCAGCCATAGACTGCTAACTGATCCTTACTGATTGCGCTTAACAATTCATCAACCACTATTTTTTCGCGGCGCAGCCGGGAGCTTTTAAGCACTGCCGCTAATTCCGGACGTTTCATGACTTCATCTAAAGCGCTCTTATCAATTGCTGAGCATACTGCTAAGACAATTTTTGCTTTAAGCTGTGGGTTGGTTATTTTTTTGAAAAGATCTTCCTTGTAAAACGCCGGAGAGGCGATGATGATAGTAGAGGGATTATATCGAAGAGCATACTCATTTATCGCTTTAATTATCTCCTGCTGAAAATCAGTTTTCGCTGTCCCGAAATCTCCCTTCTTGGTAACATCGCCCTGCAAATTGGCGAGAACTTCATACCCTGATTTTTTAGCCAGTGCAAAAAGCGCTTCTTCCCGGTCAAATAAACAGAGCAGGTAAGTCTCCCTGCCGCTCGCCGCTTCTTCTAATTTTTGCTTTTGATACGCCAGCCATTGAACTTTTTCCAAGGTAAACTCGCTATCCATCTCTAGAGAAAGGGCATGATAACTTTCCCGGGGAACATCTTCCGGTGCTTCCTTGACTTTCCCATTAATTCGCAAGCAGGTGGCAGTACTGTCTATTTCTATGGTCTCAGCTTCAATAGTTAACGTCAGCGTCTTCTTCGCCACTTTGGCGTTCTCGCCATCCCCAATTCTTATTTTTCGGGTGGTTTTGCCGCGAACCAAATCACCAACATCAATAATATGGCTCAGGTACCATAAATCTTCCAGATCAGTAACCCGAATAGTAACCGTCCTTTTTTTAAAATCACGATGAACCAAGTACATGGGAAAGCAAGAAGAAAGGAGAGTTATAAAGATTTTGGAAAATCTTCCCAATGGAAAGAGCTGGCTCGGATCTAGGCTTTCAAAATCGAATACTTTATATATCACAAAATTCTTCTGGTGCCCATGGTGGCTAGCTCAAAAAAAGGACAGGCAGCGGGAGCAGCAGTATTATTAGCCATCATTGCCGGCTTATTAATTCTGTTCATTATTCTGGTGCCACCCAAGGAACGGGCCGAACTCCTGGGAGACCAGAAAGGCTCCTCCAGCAGTTCAGGAGGAACTATCAGTGGCGGGCAAGATCTTCTTCTTGCTTCACCGGGAAGGATTGATTACCTTAACCAGCGTGAGATTGAACACCCCTTGCCCATCATTACCGTGGAAACCCAGACTGAAACCAAAATCATCGCAGAAAAAAACCTCGCCTACGCCAAAAAAGCAGTATTCTCAGAAAAGACCAGCCCTTTTACCTTCTCGATTGATGACCTGGATCATACCGGTTCCGTTTTACTGAGCTTCAGTGTCGATGCCATTGAAGGCATGCTTATCATTTCATTGAACGGAGAAGAAATATATTATAACCAAGTCGAATTAGGAGCTAATACTCCCATTCCCATCCCTAAAAATGCGCTGAAAGCAGAAAATCAAGTAATCTTTGCCGTTTCTTCACCCGGCGTAGCCTTATGGAGAACCAATGAAGTGTCCTTATCCAATATCAAGCTGGTTGCCGATGTAACCAATGTGGAATCGCAATCCTCCCGGACCATTTTCTTAGTTTCAGAAACGGAGCGGCAAAATGTAGAAAAAGCCATCCTGCGTTTCCAGCCCGGATGCGCCTTTGGAGAAGTGGGACGATTGTCAGTAGAAATAAATGGAGATGAAATCTATTCCGCCATCCCTGACTGCGATGTCGGAAGGATTCCGGTAGAATTCTCACCGAGCTTATTGCATGCCGGCGAAAACCAAGTCGTATTCAAGACCCAAAAAGGAAAGTTCCTGTTATCGCACGTCCTGATTCTGTCCAAGTTAAAAGAAGTAGATTTCCCAGTGTACTATTTTGAGTTGTCCAACGACCAATTGCAGGATATCCGGGACGGAGCAAGCCGAGTCCGGCTGACCATGAACTTTGTCGATGTAACCGGCAGCAAATTGGGAGAAATAGTGTTTAACGGCAACCGCCGGCATTTTGACACCCGGGAAGTTTCCACTACCCTGGACCTCAGCGATGATGCAGTAAGGGGAAGCAACTCCATTAAAATCAAGCCAGAGAAAACCATCGAAGTCCGGGAATTACGAGTTGAACTGGTGGAATAAAGATTCTTAAGGGAGAGAGTAATACTTCAGCAATCTGAAGC
>DUFZ01000010.1 GCA_013331635.1 Candidatus Woesearchaeota archaeon
AATCGCTCCAGCAATCATATACCACAGCCCGGCAAGAATATTTGATTGGCTCAGTGACTGATACATTCCCCAGCCCATGATGATAAATCCCAGCCACAGAAATTTATCAAGGACTAACTTCATGATCTGAAATTCCTGATCCTCAGTCATGCGCCGTTTGTTTGATTTTACCATTCTATTAACCTAGCCCACCACCGTTATAAAGAACGTTTTAGAATCATAAACTGCATCAGCGTTGTTCACATCTTTCACCACAATCTTAAACTGACCAGTTCCTGCGCTGGTTTCAGAGGTAATTCGAATGGGAATAATTCTCGTTTCCGTTGGCAAAAGTTCTTCCGGATCACGAACATATAAGAAATTATCACTCACATCCTCACCAAAAATAAGATTGCCTCCTTCGGTTCTCTGAACATCAATTTTATATTTTAAGGTACCTTGCTGAGTATTCTTAATACCAATGGCCGTCACCGTCGATTCCTTTTTATTGATGGTAAACTCATTAGTTGGAAAACTTAATTTTTTATCACCAGTTCGTAAATCCTCCGTTATTTGCTGCCTAATTTGATCTTGAATCGAAGTCGTCGTTTCCGTGATAGATTTAAACTGACCGCGCACAAAACCAAGACCAAGCCCCAGAACAACAAAAGCAATAACCACAATAACGATAGCTTCTATGGATAAGTTAAGAGAACCTTTCTTCATCATTGCCTGACACCTCTTTTTACTATGATATTCCAAGCAATCTTTTTGAGTTTAAAAAGCTTTCTACCACCTTACCCAAAAATTCTCCCCAGCCAGGTAGTCCACCAGGAATAACCCCACATCAAAAGCAGATACGCCAGCAAGAAACTAGGGATAAATGGAACCCCTTCTTTCACCGTAACCATACTGGCTTTACCCGATAATTTCAAACTATGCAATTTCTGTAGATCCTCCCTTTCCAAGGTCTTTGCCGAAATAATAGTTTTTCCTTGAATAACCACCCCCTTGGCCAGCCAATCCCCCTCGGTCACTCGCTCGATGGGAATATCTTTAATAAAACAGCTCTGTTCCACTGCGCTCACAAAAAGAAACAAGTAGAAGAGTGCTAGAGGGAATATGCCTAGGAAGAAATAAGGCAGATACAGATATCCAAACGCAAAAAGTAAGAGCAGTGAAAGACCTCCAACACCCCAATGAAGCGTTTTATACTCCGCAACTTTGGTGGCAAACAGAGGCACAAACATAGCGCGTTTCCGTATCGCCAGCACCATCATCCACACCACTCCATACAGCGCCCCAACAAACAACAAGAGCAGAAAAAACCATAGTAATTCCAAGCTCTGGTTGCTCAGAGGATATGCTATACCAATTGCTGCCCCCATCCCCATCAGCAATTTACTATCGCCTCCACCCCATTGATGGGAATAATAAAAGAATGACGCCAGCACCAAACAAACTCCCAGACCAATAACTCCCGCCCAGAAAACCTGCCAGCCTAAATCAACCGCAAAAATAGCCCGAATTCCTAAGACAGCAATAATAAACCCATAATTGAGAAAATCAGGAACTTCCCTCGTTTTTAAATCAGTATAGGACGCACAGAAAAGAACCAGAAAGGTAATAATAACAAGAATGGTTTCAATCATAAAATGAAAGAAAAAAAAGGAGTATATTAAAGTATTGAAAAAATCTTATACTCTCTGGTCTAAGCTATCATCTTGAGGTCCACGACGAATGACCCTAGCCGGCTCAAAGGGTACTTCGATGTCAATTGCGTGAGGTGCCCCCAGATTTCTTCCCAGTAAAAGTTGTCTTGCAGCCTGCTCGTATCCTTCCGATGTTGTGTAGGCAACTCTTAAGAGCGCTAAGTCAGGTTTTATCCGATTATAGACTTCTTTTCGATATATTCCAGTGTCCTGAGCAGCAGTGATTCCCATTCGCACTTGTCTTCCCCGCACTTCTCGTATAACCATTTCTGCTTCAACAAGGTCATACCCCTCTACGCGAACCAGATAGATGCTTTCCCCTTCTTTTCGTGTTAATGTTAACATGTTTAAGTCCCTCCAAAATACATATACTGTATTTACTTAAACAGCGGGGACGCGTTTTCTTTATAAAGCTTACGAAAAAGTAGGTGGGTTGTGCCGTCCCAAAACTATTTAGTAGGATAAGTTCTTAATTATTAATCAGAAAAGTATCTTGTTGTTTCATAAGGTCTAACCGTTTCGGGATAGCACCTCCGCAGCCTATCGTAATACTTCAGTATCCTGAAGTTCAGCAAAGTTGTCTTGGCCGTTAGCGATGACGATTTCTCGACATGTTTATGGCTAGAAAAAAGAAAATTTTACAGAAAGAAATCGTATCTGTTCCAGTAAAATTGCTTAGCATCGCTAACATCTTGGCCTAGACGACGACTTTGCTTCACAATACTGAAGTATTACAGCCCATCAAAACATTTATAAACAAATTTGCTTTGATACCAACTAAAAAGGTGGTGACTATGGCTGAGGAAGATTATGAAATTCTACCGCATCAGGTATTGATTGATTTAAAGTCTCAAGTAGAGGGGTTAAAGAAAAAGTTGGTCCAGCCCGATGCCAAGTCGGAAGAGCTCATTCTGGAGATTGAAAGCCTCAAAGATTCCATTCACGAATTAACGGTTATTTTTACCAAGGCACTGGAAGACCTGAAAGACGATGACTCCTCTAAAGCCATGAGAATCATAACTGAAAAATTACAGGCAGTGGTGAGCCAGAACGAGACCATCGCCCAAGGCATGATTGCCATTTCCGATAAGTTGGATGCCTTTATGAAAGACAATGGTATGGCCTCGCCAGCACCGATGGCGCCACCTTCCTTTGCCTCCATGCAGCATACCATGGGTGCTCCGGCCATGCCCGGACCAGCACGGATGGCTCCCCGTCCGGTGATGTCTGCACCCCTGATGAATGATGATGCTCCCGCTGATGATATGGATGCTCCCCCGCCCCCGCCGCGAATGAACGATTCTGGTAAACGCAAAGCCATCAGTGATGCTTTCAGGTAAGGGGCTGCCATGAATTCTCTTAAAGCGAGCCATCTGCTGGTAAAAGCTGCCCATTGGTACCAGAAAGAGCGGGAAGTATTTTCCAAAGCCGAAATTTCCGCCCGGCTCACTGAAATTAAATATTTATCTTCACAGAAAAAAGTTCCCAAACTCACTTTACGGAAAGAAATTGTCCATCTAGAGCACCAGTTGAAATCGGTCTATGATTTAGAAAAAAGACTGCTTCAGAAGGAAAAAAGAGAATCGACCAAAGTAGCGGCGCTGAAACGGCAGATAGCCCTGCTGAAACAAAAATTAGTAGGGGTAGAAGATCAGGATGTCCAATCCAAGATAGACAAAGTGACTTTCCTGATTGGCGACTGCCTGGCAAAAAAAGAAGTGAAAGAAGATATCGATTTGTGCCAGAAAGTAGCAGCTAATCTAGAAAAGCAGAAACTGAGAGTCGTATCCCTTAAAAATCAAGAAAATCATATTTCGCCAATGCCTACACCAAATTCAGTAGTCCCAACTGAGGAAATTGGAATTAATACCACCCTTAGGGTCAGAGAAATGATGCAGCGCTTAGAAGCCCTTCGAGACGAGCTAGAACTTCAACAGCAAATGGACCACATTGACACCAAGCAGATGCGCCAGCTGGAACAGAAAATTGCCTTAGTGGAAGGAAAATTGCGGGCGTCGTATTCACCATCATCCACCAGCACGAGTTCTCCGAAACAAAGTATCGCTGGACCTCAAGTCATTCGTGAAGAAAATCCTAGGCATATCATCTTACTCGCCCCGGCCGCTCCTGCTGTATCCCCAAAACAATCGGCAGAAGTAAAGCCAGCACATCAATTGCCGCTTCCCCCCCCGCCGAAGATGTGAATAGAAAAAATTAAAATTTTACACATCTTTCCCCATAATCGTCCTTCGCCCGTTTTCCTTCGCCCGTTTGGCAGCATCTAAAACCAGTTGCTTTACTTTCTCATCCAGCGTATCGATAAAGTCAGCCGCAATATTATCGATGCCCGCCCCCTTGACGATTTCTTTCACTTGCAGACGAACGGTAATCATAGCTTAAGAAATCCTCTGAGGATATTTAAATATTGCTGTTTTGCGTACTACTTCAGCAATATGAAGCGTTATCGTCATAAGGTCGAGCCTCTTCGATACATACATTGAACAGACAGAGGGACGGCTCCTACGGAGATGTCTGTCCTCAATAAATACCAACAGAGGCGAGAAGACGATAACGCTTCAACTTCAGAAAACTGAAGTATTACTGTTTTGCGGCACAAAAAATCTTATACGAAAAGATATAACCTCCTTACATATCATCCTTTCCTATATACCTAAATCAAATCAATAAAGTTTATAAAAGTGGCCTTATTCCCCCCTAGTATGGATGATTGCCTTTTCTGCACGATTATAGCTGGCAAGATACCCAGTTATAAAGTGTACGAAGATGAAGATACGCTTGCCTTCTTGGATATCAAGCCCCATGCCAAAGGGCACACTGTGGTTATTCCCAAAGTCCATGCCGAAACAACCTTCGATTTAACCGATACCCAGCTCCAGGAATTAATGGTCGACGTCCAAAATACCCTCGCTCGAATTAATGATGTCCTGCATCCTGATGGGTTTAATGTGGGCTGGAATCATAATACTGCCGGCGGGCAAGTCGTACCCCATCTGCATATTCATATCTTCCCCAGGTACAAAAATGATGGGGGTGGAAGCATGCATTCCATCATCAAGAATCCAGGGAATACTCCTGTGAGTGAATTAGCTAAACTGTTTCAAGAGCAGGAAGAATAAGGGAAGTGCTTGATGGATCACCTTGCCATCCTGGATAAAAAACGAAAACTTCTGGCAAAAATTTTAAGTCGTGAGAAAACCATCGAATCACGGTGGTATAAGTTTAAGAAAACTCCCTACCGTAATATTTCTGTTGGTGATACCATCTATTTTAAAGACTCTGGAGAAATGGTTACCACCAGAGCTGCTGTTTCATCAGTCCTTTTCTTTGATGCTTTGGATGAACAAAAAATAAGATCAATTTTAGAACAGTACGGTGCACAAATAGGAATTCCGGTATCGTACACTGAAAAACTCAAAGGTAAAAATTTTTGCACCCTGATATTTCTCAAAAAAGTAGAGACCATCAAACCATTTTCCATCAATAAACAAGGCTATGGCACGATGGCAGCGTGGATTACGATTGATAAGATAGAGAAGATACGGGTTGAAAAAACCAGCCCCATTGAATCCAAACAAAAGCTTAATAAATAATTCTCCAAAACAGCGTAATGAGGCGAAGTAGCTTAACCTGGTTATAGCGCCACGCTCATAGGAGTTGAGCGATGAGAACTGCGGTTCGATGACTAACTCTGCATAACTGGGTTACGTGGAAGTCGGGGGTTCAAATCCCCTCTTCGCCACTTTGAATGGGGGAATAACAAATGATAACTGTCTATGGAATTAGGTCACCGTATGTGGCACGAGTACGCGCATCCTTGCTTCACAAGCAGCTGCCCTTTGAGCACGTCAATGTCAATATGCGAAAAAAATCAGACAAATTCAAGAAACTAACCCCTATTGAGACCATTCCCGTCGTTGTTGATACTGATGGCACCGTTCTCTGTGACAGCTTTCAGGCCCTCGATTACTTAGATGCCAAGTACCCCCAAACCTATAAGATGCTCGGCGAAAATCTGCCCGAGCGAGTCAAGATACTCACCATCATTGAAGCCGCCGATAAAATGATGTCCTTCTTTGGTCCTTTGTATATCGAGAAATTCCAACTGGCAGAAGCTCAGCGTGAAAGTGGCCGCTCCCATCGTGCTTTAATCTATGATGAACAACAGAAAAAAGATCTCCAAAAAGAAATAACCTATCGCCTAGGCAGGATCAAAGACCTTCGCGACGGCATGTTTTTCACCAGAAAGTTCAGTGCTGCCGATGCTGCCATTTTGTCCCTGTTTAGCAACATGGATACCTTGGGTTTAGAGATTGGCGAATGGAAAGCCTGGAGAGAACGACTCTTAGAAAATCAAACCATTGCCAAGATGTTTGCTTCCCCTGAAGAAAAAGGGGTTAGAGATATCTAAAGCAAAATATTTATATAGACTCCTTCAGCCGTTGTTATAAATACGCCAGCGTGGCACAACCTGGTACTGCGCAGGACTGGAACCATCGTTTCAGTGATCCTGTTCTCGCAAGGGTTTCCCGGTTCAAAACAATGATGAAGAACAAGCATTATTGAGAAAGTCCGGGCGCTGGCGTTCATTTTATCTTCACAATAACCCCATGCAACTCCTCGATACAGCCACCTGGACCAAATTTCTCACTTGGGTTAAACATCAGCAAGCGCACCCTGGACCTCTTTTGCTCATTCACGATGTCGATCCCGATGGAGTGAGTTCCGGAAAAATTCTGCTCGAAGCTCTTCAAAAAATAGGCATTTCAATATCCCAACGGCTTCCAGGCAATGAGCGCAATAATCTCTTCAATGA
>DUFZ01000018.1 GCA_013331635.1 Candidatus Woesearchaeota archaeon
TTTCAAATTTCTTTCAATAGCAGTAGAGATACGAATATTCCATTTTTTTAATCTTAGAATACGATCCCGATCTCGTTCAGAACCTAATTTATAGATGTCGGCATTATTTCCAACCTCAGTGCCTAAACCTAGATCAAATTGGGTTTGGGAAGTCGGAATTCCAGCTCCTCGGCCGCCACCTCTAGAACCTCCATCCTCATCGAATTCCCGCCATTCCTGACCAAAGTCAACCATACGATCTTCAATGACTAAACCGCAATCACGGCAGATGGTTTCCCCCTTCTCAGCATTACGAAAAATGTTCTTGCTGGCGCATTCTGGGCATTCTTTGAGTTGTTTGCGAATCATGTTGAGTTCACCCGTTCGAGAACTATACTCGACGTATAACGTCTCGTAATCTCAAACGCACTATTTTAACCTGAATCCCATTGGTTCTATTACCTTCTTCTCGTGCGTTCGAGATATCACCGTCCAGTTAAAGCTTAACTTTATATACTATTTTCGAAGAGAGTTTATAAACCTTTCGCTTGGTTTAGAGCAAACAGAAAGATTTATATATAAATAGAGAATACTTGAATCCATGCAAAAAAGAGGCCAATTAGGGATTATTGAGTTCAAATACTTCATGAGCGGGCTCTTCTTTGGCATAATTATCGCACTCATTATAGTGCTATTAGGCACCAAAGGAGTCATTCCTTTCCAGATACCGCTGGTATGTGGGTAAATATATCAGAAACAAGATTATAGTCTGCTTCTCCTTAATAATTCATGGGAGATACCATATTCCACCATATGATTATACAACGTCGTGCGAGAAACCCCTAAATTTGCAGCAAGCTGCGTTAAATTTCCTTTATACTCTTTCAATAACTGTTCATAGGCGCTTCGAACAAAGGGATGAGAGTCTAGATGCTTTACCGCAAGCTTTACAATCAATCTAGGGTCAAGCTCTCCTACGGTTTGAACCATTTCCCGCACAGAATGTTCCAAAACCCGCTCTCGCACCTGTTGCCCTACCACTGAATCAGCAAGGAGCAAGTCTACAACAGAAGCAAGAACATCGCGTTCATGAGCATGGGGATTCTTATACATAGAATCACTAAAAAGTAAGTAATTTATAAACTTTTGGGAAAATATTTTTGAACAGAATAATAGAGAAAGAACGTATTCCCCTTCCATTAACACTATTTATTTAACCAAACTAATCATACCACACCACAATAGAAAACATTAATAAGTCCAAACCTTTAGGAAAAGTAGTATTATAACTAATACCACCTAAAATAAACCCAAAAGAGGATAGAAACATGGATGTCGAAAGAATTCAGAAGATAAATACTCTTGCGCTCGATCTTATGAAACGTGGCTTAGCAGCCGATCGAGAAGACGCAGTAGTCCAAGCCGAAAAAGTATACCGCAGCCGCGATGGATCAGAAGATTACAGCAATATACGAGAAACCATGCAGAATGTGCAGGCTGAAGGACAGAAAAACCAGCCAACGGCAACCGCAGCCGACTTAACTCCCACCAAAGTAAGTGAAATTCTAGAGCAGAACACTAAATTCTTAGTCGCAAAGATAAAAGAATTTCAAGATAAAGTAACTGCGCTTGAAGGTGAAGTCGCTTCGCTCAAATCTAGGGTATCGTACAACCGCCCAGCGCCAGAAGCACCGCCAAGAGGCTCCGAAGAATCAGTTGCTGCCAGAGCGCCAGCCCAAAGTGCCTCAAATGCCCAATCAGCCCCTAACCATCCCCGCTCCGGAAACTACAACGATAAGGATGTTTCCATCGAAAAATTCTTCTATATGGGCAACAAAAAGTAAACCCACTTTCTTTTTTTATCCTTATTTTTTCCGTTCTTATCCAAAACAAACCGTAAAATATATATACTAGAGTATATAAATCTTTAAAAAATGAGTAACTACTTTAGAATAAAAACTGTTGGGGTGATGTAAGATTAACCAAACCGTACTACCTACCATATTATCTAAAGGACTATTGCTGCTTATCTGCTTTAGCCTATTCTCTTTTCTAGCTCTTGCCGCCGTCGAAGTAGAAACTGATGATTTAACTATTCCTGTTAATTACGATAGCTTACGCGACAATAAAGAAGAGCTGGAAGTCAGCCGGGCTATTACCATCCGAAATACCGGAGATGCCCCAGAGAACATAACTCTGGCTTTAGCTAATCTCCCTTCTGCCTATCGGCTGTCCTTAAGCCAGACTGCCATCCAATTAGCAGCGGGAGCAAGCCAGGATGTTACTGTTTCCGGAAAAGTTCCCGTCAATGCCGATCAGGGAGTCAGTGAGATTGGAGATCTGAAAGTAACTGCCGGTGCCGAGACTACCTACCGCCTCAAAACCGACGTCAAATCCATGATCAAAATCAAAAGAACCACTGCTTTCGTTAATGGCATCGAAAAGAAAAATATTGATGAGCAAGATGACCTTAAAAACCTTGAGCCCGGGGATGTAGTTGAGCTCAAATTCCGATTAGAAAATCTCTTTGATGAAGATTATGATAATGGAGACCTAGAAGGAACCATCCGCATCCAATTAGATGACAGCGATTTCGATGAAGAGATCGATGAAGAAGAAAGCTTTAGCTTAGATGCCGGAAAAAGAATCGATTCCACCACTGATGAAATCGTCCTTTCTTTCACTATCCCCCGCCTGGCTAAAGATAGCGATTATTCTATGGATATCGAAATCGAAGCAGAAGATGGCAATAACGCTAATTTTATTGAAAAGATGGAATTAGTGTTGGAAGTCGATCGCAAGCAGGACGATGTCCGTGTTGAAACTCTGACCATCACCCCCGCTGAAATAAGCTGTGTGCGCCGGTCTCAAATCGTCGCTAAAGTAAGCAACTTTGGCAGCAACCGCCAGCCCCATGCCTCTCTTACTTTGGTAAATGCTGATTTAGGCATCAACACCAATGAAAACTTTGAATTATCCTCGGGAACCAATGAAAAAGGAGCCATCGTCAAATCAACCGCTCTTGACCTCAGCAACGATATCAAGCCCGGGTCCTATCCCATTGTTGCCACCGCCTACTATGACTTCAACCAATTTGCTGACCGTAAGACCGTTGAATTGGTGGTAAAAAAATGCACTACTCAGCCAGAAGCGCCAGCGCCGGAACCAACTCCCGCTCAGCCCAATAGCACTGCCCAGGCTGAATCCGAACCGCAGCCGGTAACAGGAACAGAAGAGGACATCAATACTGATTTTCCCAGCAGCAGTTCCAGTGCCCTCAATGCCAATGCCGTGGTCAAGACCATCGAGATTCCACCGTACACCGCCGAGGACTTCCTCATCGCCGGGATTATCATTGTCATCATTTTCCTGCTGGCGCTGATTGTGGTCTTTTTCATGATCTTGATTAAATAATGAAAAGAAAATAATAAAAAAATAATAATTAAAACTACACCAGGAGACTACCAAAATGAATACCACCACTAAAAATATACTGACTCTATTAGTTATTATGTGCGTTATCGCTTTAACTGCCGCTACCGCTTTAGCCGATGGTGAACTTGCCTTTGTCGACAACGCCATCACCGTGACTGCCGGCGGGAACGTCAATAACGATCTTTCACAGGACATCAATGTATCACCAGGACAATCCGTTACCGTTCATCTCGAATACCAGAATAATTTCAATAGCAACCTTGGAGACACCCAGATCGCTGCCAATGCCAATGGGCTGGATGCGGATGGTTTTAATATTGACCTTAATGACCAATTTACTAATCTGCCTGTAAACACCAACGGAGCGTGGGTTTTAACACCGCAGCAGATTGCCAGTAAAGAATTTACTTTTTCACTTCCTTTTGCGATTGACCCTACCCTTACCAGCTTCAGTGTAGACGTCGACATCAGAGCCCAAGATTTAGATGGAAACAGCTATACCGATACTCTCACCATCAATTTCGAGGTACAGCGAGAACCAGTTGCCATCATCTCTGATGCCTCTTTGGCTAACAGCCAACTCTCCTGCAACCCTCAAACCCAATTAACCGTAACGATCACCAACCATGGGAGCCGAGCAGTCTCACCAGAATTATTGGTATATGACCAAGCTGCAGTGGTATCCTCATTCAACAGCGCCACCGGCCGTTTCGGATCTTTTGCTGCCGCACCTAAAATCAATAGTGTAACCCAGCTGCCTCGGATCAGTCCTGGTCAGACCGTCAACGTTCCTATTGCCATTGACGCAACCTCTTTATCAACGGGCAATCAAAAACTCTACCTCTATACGGTCAGCCCTTTCTTTAACCAAGATGAGAGCTTTATCGGCAGCAGCAAAGAAGTGCCCTTTACTAAAAGCAGCTGTATCCTCACTTTTACCAACAACCCCATCAGCCTCGTTACCCCGCAGGGAAAATCAATTGTTTTTACGGTAACGTTGCGTGAAGCCCTCCCCGCCGGCTCCGACGTCCACTGGAAAGTTGACGGCGCCGTAGCCTTGCCTGAAGGGCCAAGTACTTCTTTTACCTTCACTGCCCAGCAGCGAGGGGACCATACCATTAAAGCCCAGGTCATCAATGCCAATGATGGCAGCATCATCGAAGAAACTGCCACCAAGACTATCACCGTCACCAAACGCTTTCAATCAATTTTGCAGCACAATATCCCAGATGATGCCACCAACGAGCAGCTTCGAGATTTCAGCAACCTGCGAATCTGGAACCAATTTGGTGAAATCGCCTACCAAGATCAGGTTATTGATTTACGAAACGTCGTCAATTTAGACAGCATCATTACCATCACTGCTGACTCCGCGAGTGTTGATAGCGCCATCGCTCCCTTAAATAAGCCCGCGACTATTACCCTAAACAAAGCCTTCGCCAATCCCAAAGTGTTGAAAGATGGAAGCGTCTGCGCCGCACCGAACTGTATCATCATCAGCGCCAATGCTGCTTCATCCACTGTCTTTACTGTTACCGACTTTTCCACCTATCGGGTTATCGATGAACAAGCCTCTAAAATAGAGGTAAGCGACATCAACGTTGACAATGTTGACCGCAGCACTACCGTGAGTGTCGATGTACCTATCCGAAACAGCGGGAGCCTGCAATCGCTGGACCAGCTCCGAGCAGAACTGGTAGCTGTCAACGCCAAATACAATGCAAAAATAACTGGTGTTCCTGAGACCTTAGTAGCCGGCGCATCCGCAACTGCCAAGCTGGAGCTGACTATACCCAGTGATGAAGACTCCGGAAAACATAAGATTGGAGATATAAAATTCACCAGCAGCAATGACACCAAAACCGTCGCCATTTATCTCAATCCCAAGAGCCTTCTCACCATTAAAGAAGTGAAAGTCAACGGAAAATTATCGGGAGAATTGAATCTTCAGGACCCCAACAAAATCGAAGTTGAAGTCAAGAACGATTATAAGGAAGATATGACCGATGTGACGATTACAGTCAAAATCCTTGATGTAGACAGTGAGAACTTAGAAGAAGAGTCTGATTCCTTTGATATCAAGAAAAGCGACAGTGAAAAATCAACCGTCGAGTTTGACTTGTCCAATGAAAATGCCGACGAAGAAAAATACACCCTTGAAATTACCGTGGAAGGGACTGCCGATGACGATACTAAACATCGGACGACTGAAACCAAAGTTGTCGATGTAGAACGAGCCAATCATGACTTGGTATTAAAACGGGTAGAACTCTCCCCCTCCCTGGTCCAATGCGCGCGGGATGCCACTCTCAGTGTAACCGTGCAGAACACTGGCAAGAGCGATGAAAATGACGTAGAAATCAAAGTCAGCAACGCTCAATTAAGTCTAGAACTCAATAAACCAAATATCCAGCTGGACAAGTTCTCTGACACTGACAACGAAGATTCCACTACTTTCCGCTTAGGGCTGGAAAACGCCGCAGCCGGAACCTACACGCTTCTGGTAGAAGCCTACCGTGATGGAACGGTAGAAGACAGCAAGGAATTAACCTTAGAAGTCAAAGCCTGTGGTACCAGCAGCACTTCCCAAACCGTACAACTAGCCTCCGATCAGCTGTCACAACAATTACAGCAGCAACTAAGTGCTCAGCAACAACAAACCGGGACGAAAGCAACTATCAGTACTTCTTTTAGAGAAACTGATACCTACTTGCTCTTGCTTGGAATCATGGGGGTGCTCATCTTTATTTCTGTGGTGCTCGGTTTGGCAATACTGATTATCAAGAAAAAGAATTAGTTTTTTATTTTTATTTATTTTATTATTCTATATCTCCTCTAATTGTATCACTTTTTCCAGCTGTTTCATATCTCCCCACACTTTCTTCAACTTAGAATTAAGAAGTCCAACCAACCATTGCACTTCCCCGGAAAAAAGCTTTCCACCATCCAAAAGCCAAGGCATTTCCATAAACTCGCTCCCTCTTATTTCAAGAATGATTTTATTGCTCACTCCCAGAAAACCGCTTTTCTTGTAAACTCTTCGCACTTTTTCTAATAATTGGTTTGCTTTTACTACATCCCTACAAGCAATATGCATAATAAACCCTTCCATCCTCAACCACACCACCCCTTTGTTCGTATCCCCTGACAACCTAAAAAAATCATCATCAATCAAATCATGACTCACTTTAATCCACTCTGTCTCATTCTTCTTTCCCGTTCCCTGCCAGAGATACACTCTTCCAGAACACGAAGAAGTAGTATAGAAATCAGGCAGCGCATTAATTGTCTTCATCAACGAAATAACGCGGTCATCAATTTCCCCTTTCTTACTCTTATCCACTTTCATCAAAAAAGTCTTCTTATCATTCTCAAAGGTCATACTTCTTGATCAAAAAATGAACTTTAAATAGTTTATGTAGAAAAGTAATACTTCAGCAATCTGAAGCGTTACCGTCATAAAGTCGAGCCTCTGCGATATTTACAGCGAGCAGACAGAGGGTTGTCTCTCAAACTTTTCAAAAAAGTTTGATCAAAACAAAAGATTTCATCCCATCCATCTTAAACCAGTGGGCTTTAGCCCGCTCCGTCTCTCAAATGGCGTGACATTTGACGGAGATGTCTGACCTCTATAAAACACTGCGAGAGGCGAGAAGACGGTAACGCTTCACTTCATAAAGCTGAAGTATTACGTAGAAAAAAAGAAAAAAAAGCAAGAATATAAGTTAAATCTATTTCCTATACGCCCTCGCCAGTGCCAGCAGCTCCTTGGAAAAATCAGGGCGCAAAACTCCAGAAACTTTCGCACTATGCGACCCAGCAATGAACTCTTCATCCATCTTTTTCAGATAATCCTTCACCCGACTAAGCACTGATTTCAATATAAAATTCTCTACTTTCTCTTCAAACACTTCTGATAAATGTCCAAATTCGGTCACTCGATACAAATTAGCATTGGTCTCAATCAAATACAAATCTTTTAACCGCTTCAGCTGCCGGCGGATGTTAGAGCCGGCAATGCCCAACATTGGCATCCCTGATTTCTTCCTATATTCCATCACTTTATTTTTAATCTCTTCGGAATGCAATTCTTCCCGCTGCTGCTTCGCTTTCAGCAAGACATAAAACACATCGACGACCACATCCCGTGAATCCCCTGGCTGTAATAATCCCACCGACAAACAAAACCGCCGCACTAATTCCCGATCACCCATAGTTGGTTTTTCGTATCGGCGTAAGGTAATTTCCGCCAGCGGCGTATCTCGACTTATTTTTCCCATAATTCCACCCCTTTTTTTATGTATGTAAATACCAAACTTTCACTTTATTTTTGTCAATCTCATCAATTCGAGCAAAATAATTCCGCTCCAGCTGAACAATATCCCCCACTTTCAGCCGAGCCAGACCGTCCTCGCCCAGAGCCGGAAGCACCACTCCCGTGTTCAAGTGCGCTTCCACCTTCACTGTTTTATTTGCCGGAAGCCAGTGGATTATTTTACCCCGATCCTCAGCATTCTTATAATCCTCGTAATTTCCCGGAACATAGACTAACTGCTCTCCATCCAGCTTAAAATTAGCACAATCCATCAATCGGTGGATATACCCATCACTCAGTTGGCGAAAATCCTGCTCTGCAATATAAAAATGCCCATCAACTTCAAAAGTCCTTTTCCCCCGCTCCGGAAAATCAGGATGAAGAGACAAAGAAATTGTCTTCGCCGGAAATCCTTTCAATGCCATCAATATCGGATGGTCAACCAAGAAATAACGATTCGCCTTCGACTCTACAATGTCACGATTAAATGAATCAATCATTTTCCAAAATTCTTCCATCGTCACCGTTTTATCATTTAAGCTCAGTCCTACTTCTATGGCAAACCTTCGAAAGGCTTCTGGTTGATACCCCCTTCGGCGCAATGACTGCAAAAAAGGAATTCGAATATCATCCCATCCGGTGTAGGTACCTTTCTCAATAGCCAGTTTAGTTTCAGATTTACTGATGGTAAAGCCCACAAAATTGATAATGCCCCAATGCTTGTATTCAGGATGCTTCCATCCCAGATAACTCATGATCATTTTTTCTTTGATAGCGTTATCCGTTTGATCCTTCCCATTTAACACATGAGTAATACCCAGTTCATGGTCATCAACCGCCACGGAAAAGACCATCAACGGCCATACTCGCTGTTCTTTTCCAATCTTAGGATGGATATGCTGGACAATCCGCATCAATCCAAAATCCCGCAAGGCCGGGTTTTTATCTTTAATATCCGTCTTCAGGCGAAGTATTGCTTCTCCCTCCGCATAGGTAGAAAACATCTGGGCATATCTCGTTTGATTTTCTTTCAGAGAAGCATCCCGGCAAGGACAAGCAATTCCTTTATTCTTATTTTCTCTCCAGCTATCCGCGTCGCACCTGCACACATAGGCATTTCCCTGCCTCACCAGCTTTTCCGCGCAGTCATAATAAATCCCTAAACGGGAAGATTGAACCACCACTTGAAGTTCTTTCAACCCCGTTAGCCACTTCACGTCATCCTCAATCATCTCATACGCTGGGGGATAGATATTTTCCGGATTAGTGTCTTCGATGCGCAGAATTAATTTACCATTGTACATCTTGGCGTATTCATAATTCAACGACACCCCATACGCATGCCCGATATGCAACGGTCCTGAAGGAGAAGGAGCAATGCGAAGCACTACTTTTCCCGGCACTGCCTTGGGGAGCGGCTTTAATGGACCTTCAACAACTGGTTCTTTTTCCAATAATTGCGGTGCTATTTTCTGCAATTTCTCCTGAATCTGAGAGGAAGATAATTTGGCAACTTCTTTTGCCATCGTCTCAATTTCTTTCAACGCCTCCGGCACCTGTTGACGCAATTCCGGATGTTCCCGAAGAACCTGCCCCAAGACTGCCTTGGCATTAATCTTCCCTTGGAAGTCCAAGGCATTTTTCAACGCATATTTAAGAATAATCTCTTTCATCCTTGCTGAGAAAAGGGGGATGATTATTAAAGGTTTCGAGAAATAACTTTTATTCTTATGATTTTCAATAATAATATTTCCACTCAAAATTACCCCTCAATCCACTTTATTCACCCCAAAATCACCAGCAAACGAAAATATTATATATATATCTCACTTTTTCTCAATAATGAGGGATGTGATTCAAAAATATCTCGTTGTTATAGCTATTTTTATTTTCTTCTTAAGCGGATGTGTACCCAAAGAACAAGTGGTTCCAGAAGATTCAGTATCAGATGCCGCCTCGGAAACGCTCGAAGGCGAACCCACCAGAGAAAGTACTGAAATAACTGGGCTAGAAGAAAAAGAAGAAAGTGCTAAACCGTCTGCGGCTGCTGGTCAGGCGGTAGATCAAAGAATACCCATTATTAGCCCTATGCTCCCCCAGGAATATGATAATGCTCTTGGAGAGTATGTAAGAGTTGGAACCTGTAGGATTAATGAATGTGTTAATATAAACAATAACTGTGTAGGGGAAGGATTAAGAACGAGTTCAAGATATATCTGTGATCCTAGTCCCTCCGATGATGATCCTTTAGTACCTGCTGGTGGGGGAGGCATTCCTGCAGATTTCAACTTTTGGTTTGATTGTCGCGAATATGAAAATGATACTGTGCATGTATACCAAAGAAAGGAATATATCTGCCAAGAGGATCGATGGAGATTAAACCTCAGTGAGAATGCCTTGTGTTCTGAAACACGCTCTTTGGGAAGGATCATCAGGAAATACCTAATTTGGAGCTACTTGTTCCCTGGCGAGGAAGATAAGAGTGCTGCTGGTGTAAGGCCATTAAGGACAGGGTGCTGTGCCAGAGATAAATGTGCCGATATAAATGGAGGATGTAACAATCGCGGCGTAAGCGGCCAATATATTTGCGATAATAATGACTGGTATAAATGTACTGCTGAGAATGTGGGAGCAAGACAACGGTATGATAATAAAGAATACGAATGCAAAGCCGCGGTATTACGATGGGAAGAAGTAAGAGACCAGGACAATGATGGCGTTCAAGATAATACTGATAATTGTCCCCTTATCGCTAACCCCAACCAAGCCGATCAGGATAACGATAGGGTTGGAAATGGGTGTGATAACTGCCCGGCCGTTGCCAATCAAAATCAAGCCAATGCCGATAGAGATGGGCAGGGTGATGCCTGTGAACCGAGAGAGGATACCACCATATTTACCACGAGCAGCTGCTCTGATTCCGACCTCATTGTGAGAAGCGGGAACAGTAATGACCATACAGTGAGAGGAACAGCACAGGGCACTTATGATGATGGCACTTCATTTAGATTAACTGACGAGTGTATAGACCGCGATTATCTGATTGAATATTTATGTGTAGATCGTCTTTTATCAGTTTATTATCCTCGTTGTTCAGTCGATCCCAGAATGTCTTGTAGAGATGGAAGATGCGTACAGAACTAAACTTAAAACAGAATCAAAACTTCCCTTTCTCAATCAGCCTTCTCATTCTTTTTACAAATTCATCCGCTTCCATATAATAATGCTCATACTCCGCTCCTTTCACTTCCTTAATCTCCCGATGAGTAATCATCTTGCTTAGGCGATAAAACCGATTCATCGTCTCCACGTATTTTGGCTCCAGTAACTTCTGTTTTACATACACTTGATCCAGAATCTCAGCCACGTGTTCCGGCGTAGGAGGAACCACCCCTTTCCGCATCAGTGCCGCATGAGCGGCATCAATCACCGCCCAGTATAAATCGAGAGTTGCCTGTAACACATGCCATCGGGAATTCAGCAATGTTCTTGGCGACCGCCCGAAATACCGCCAAATGCTTTCCTCTGTCGGACGAATCTTCCCCTGCTTCAACAACTGCTGCAGCGGTTCAAAAAAACCAGTATCCACCAACGAAACTCCATCCCGTAAAATATTCACCGCCACCGGATCGCCGGCCTTGACATAATCCCAAAAAGAGGTAAACGTCATCGAAGTGATATGCAATTTAGGGGATATCGCCACAATCACGTTTTCCACAATAATCCGGTATGCTTCAATCAACTCTTCCGTCAGCTGAAACGCCGTATCATCGCTTACTACCAAGATATCAATATCACTGTGCAAAGTCGCTTCCCGGCGCACCGAACTTCCAAAAGCGATGATCCCCACCACAAAATCCCCTAACTCGCTCTTCAATTGCTGGGCAAACCGCTGGGCAAGAGCTAAATCTTCGGTAGGATAGCGATGGATATTCTCATTCTCTTTTTTTTGAATTTTAAACTGCATCTGACCTTAATATTCTTTGTGCTTTATTAAGCTTTTATAACTACTAAAAGATAGTTCCATTAGAAAAGGAGAGATCCACGCCAGATCATCAGATCCATCTTTCCTCTCTTAAAATACTTTCAAAAACTATCTGTTAAACCACCTAAATATTTATAAATCCGCATTCAACAACCATCCCTAAGAGGGTGATGTTATATGGAACAAAAACAACTGGATGATATGGAAAACTCTTTTTTCGGTGAGGAATTCATAGATGAAGAACCCGCACTGGAACGTCTGAATCGCGAGGATAAGAAGGAAGGGAAGAGTAAAAAAGAGATGATGTCCAAGAAAGCCAAACCGGCCAAAAAAGCAGCGGCTAAAATCATTGATCATACTGAAGACGCCAAGAAATCAACGTTCAAAATGGGTGAAATAAAAATGGAAAAAGAAAAAGACATCGAAATTACCGCTGCTAAAGCGCCGTTAGAGACAACTCCGCCGGTTGACCCCTGGGCCAGTGAAAAAGAAGAAGGTTCCGGATTTTTCAAAGATGCGTCTACCTGGAAAGCGATTACCGGCATCATGGTCATATTATTAATTTTGTCAGTGCTTACTCAAGGCTTCCGATTTTCCGATGCTGCCTTGACGGGAGCTGCCACTGCCAGCTTGACCAGTTCTGAAGCCGAAAGCAAAGTCGTAGAATATGTCAATACCAACTTATTACGGGCGCCTTTTACTGCTACCGCTAATTCGGTTGAAGAAAGCGAAAATCTCTATAAAGTTTCTCTTGATGTCGCCGGACAAACCATTGATTCCTACCTTACTAAGAACGGAAAACTCTTCTTCCCCCAAGGATTTGACACCAGCAAAACGGTTGAAACTCAGCTGGAAGAAAGAAAATCAAGCAATGGAAGCCTAACCCTTCCAAGTGAATCAGAGCCTGATGCCATAGAATCCCCTGCTGGAACCACTAAACCAGCCCCCTCTTCGGTTGCCCCTGAGGGAGCAGACATTAAGATCATACCGCTTCAGGCCAAGAAATGGTTATTCCTGCCTAACCAGGTAACGGTAAACCAAGGAGATATGATCCAATTATCCATCACTCCCAGCACTTCACCTTCCCTGGCCTTGGCTAAATTCACCTTTGCCATTCCCGAACTGGGCGTTGAAGAAGAAATTGATGGCCCGACCATAGTCCAATTCACTGCTGAAAAGAAAGGCCACTTTAAGTTCACCTGCAGCAGCTGTGAAGAATGGAGAGGCATGATTGGATACCTCAACGTAAAGTAAGCAAGGATTTCGAAGATGCTATACACCTACGTAAAAGACAAACCTTTTTTAACTACTTCTTTTTTTATCTTATTCTATGGCTCTCCCCAGCAAAAAGTTCAGTAAAGTAGTCATGATTATCTTCCTAGGCCTTATTGTCATTGGGTTTACCGTACCCGGCATTCTGTACCTCAACCCCACTCAGGCTTCACCTGGATCAGCAGAGCCCCGCATCTGCCAGACTGACAGCGACTGCTACCTGATGTGCAATGAACAGCCAGTAAATGTCCTCTGCACTCAAAACCTATGCCAGCAAAACTCCTGTACCGAAACCTCCCCTTACCCCTACTCCACCCAGCCAGTTCGCTTCCAGTTAGCCATCGTTCTCAATGATACCCCTATCAGCTTGGTCAACAGCAGCAACCCTAAAGATAACTTTGTCCAATTCAGCTCTCAGGGCATTGAATCTTTTTCCCCCCAGCTTCCCTTGCGCTCCATCCTTGAAAAAGCAAAGGTAAAACTAAATCCAGAATGCCTGGAAATCAGCTCCCAGCGGTATTGCCAAAATGACCAACAGAAAACACAGTTTCTCATCAATGAAAAAGAATCATATACTTATGACACCTATGTCCCGCAAGAAGGAGACCAGATAAAGATAACTTATTCTTGAACACTCCTTCCTAAACCTAGATCATTACCAAAAAACAAAAATCATAAACTTTATAATTAAATTCTGAATCCTAACACCCCATGACTTTTACTGAAATTACCCAGTTCGTAACCAGAATAGCCCCCCTTCTCAATCTCTCTTCCAGAGAGCTCAAGCTTCTGCAAACTCCCGACCGGGTTCTTACGGCAACTTTGATTGTAAATGGAAAAAAATATCCCGCCTATCGTGCCCAATACAACAACGCCCGAGGACCATACAAAGGCGGCATCAGATACCATCCCGACGTCAATGAAGACGAAGTTACCTCCTTGGCATTCTGGATGACTTTAAAGACTGCCGTAGCCGACCTGCCCTTAGGAGGGGCAAAAGGGGGAATCACCGTCAATCCCAAACTATTGAGCAGCCAAGAATTAGAAGAGCTCAGCCGCGCCTACGTCCGCGCCTTTCACCAATATCTCGGGCCGCAGCAAGACATTCCTGCCCCAGACGTATATACTACTCCTGAAATCATGGGCTGGATGCTCGATGAATATGAAAAGCTGATCAAACACAAAGCCCCCGGCATGATTACCGGCAAACCGCTGGAACAAGGCGGTTCCTTAGTGCGTGACATTGCCACCGCTCTCGGCGGCACCTATGTCTTAGCAGAAGCAGTGCAAAAATTAAATATAAAAGAAAAAAAAGTAGCTATACAAGGCTTTGGCAATGCCGGCATGAATATGGCCAAGCTGCTTGCAGGTCAGGGGTATACTATTGTCGCCGTGTCTGATTCCCAGGGAGGAATTTATCAGGCATCAGGACTGGATATACTAAGCATAATAAAAATCAAAGAAAAAACTGGAACTGTAATAAAGTATACGGAAGCAGAACCTATCACCAATGATGAACTTCTTACCACTGACTGCGCTATCCTCATCCCTTCCGCCTTAAGCCACGTCATTACCAAAGAAAATGCTGGCCACCTAAAAGCAAGGGTCGTAGTAGAACTTGCTAACGGACCAACCACCCCAGAAGCAGACGAAATACTTCATCAACGAAAAATTCTGGTCATTCCCGACGTTCTGGCCAATTCGGGTGGTGTAACTGTTTCCTGCTTTGAATGGATGCAGAACAATGCCAGCGAGCAATGGGATGAAAAAACTATCAAAGAACGGTTGAAACAGAAAATGGTCTCAGCTTTTACCCAATTATGGAATGCCTATACTTCTCATACCTACGACTTCCGAACCGCCGCCTACATCCATGCCATTCAGAAAGTTTTGGATGCCGAACGAAAGAGAGGAAGAATATAATCACCATTTCCTGCAAAAAGTCAGAAACCCGGTATGTCCCAACATCTGGAATTCCGGACGCATGATGCGGTCTTCAATCTTCCATTGCCGTTCTAATAATTCCAAAGTTTCTAATACCGTAATGCCGGTCCTTGCAGTTGAATCTACAAAAGTCTTTAACTGCAGCAGATTAGGCAAATAGACCACCAAAAATCCCCCCAGCTTTAATGCTCTTTCCGCATGCACCACTACCTTCCAAGGCTCAGGCAGGTCTAAGGTAACTAAATCTACCTCTGTCTCAGTGATGCCTTGGTACACATCCTCCTGCTTCAAGAGTACATTACTCCTTCCCAGTAATTGCTTATTTTTCTCCAGAATGGCAAAATGCTCCGGATTAATTTCATAGACTGCTACTTCCTTGCACACATTTGCCAGGGAAAAACATAACGAACCAGAACCTCCGCCAGCGTCAACCGCTATAGAATTTTGATTCACCCCGGTTTTCGCCAGAATCAGACCAATATCCTTCTGTGCTATCACCTGAGGGCCACGCTGCAGATTTTCCCATAGATCTGGGAAAGAAGGACTGAGCATCACGAAATTCTCTTTTTTGCTAGATTTGACAATATTTTTACTTGATTTCAAGTCCGCGCTGGAAATAACACCGGCCGAGGTATGGAAATCATCATCCACATCTTTCACTACATACTTCTTTCCCGTCTTCTGTTCAATAAGTACCTTCTGAATTTGCCGCATTTTTTACCAAGAAGCGCCTTCTTTTAAATATCTTTTGGAGACGCTGGAAAAGAATGGTTTATACCACAATTTTTATAAAGGAGCTACCTGAAAGAACCCTTTATGGCTTTTGTAGACCCCGTCTTTAACCCCATCTTCCAGCCTTTGATAAATCTCAGTCCCTTCTGGGGGCTATTTGTTCTCTCCTTGTTCATCTCCGTCATCATCACCCTGATTTACAAGTACTTCACCAACCAAAGCGAGATGAAACGCATCAAAGAGTCTCAGAAAGAATTCCAGAAAAAGATGAAAGAGATGAAAGATCGTCCGGAAGAGATGATTAAGATGCAGAAAGAAGCCATGTCCTCCAATATGGAATACATGAAACATTCCTTGAAAGCCATGCTCATCACCTTCCTTCCCGTCATCCTGATCTTCGGCTGGATGAACGCCCATTTAGCCTATGAGCCCATTTTTCCTGGTGAGACCTACAGCATCACCGCTTCCTTCAAAGAAGGACTTACCGGAGAAGCAGAACTGATAGCTGATGAAGACACGCAGATACTCAGCAGTGCCAAACAACCTCTTGCCAATCAGGTCACCTGGAGCCTCAAAAGCAAGGAAGGAGAACACATCCTCACCGTGAAAACCCGAGAGCTGCAGCAAAGTAAAAAAATCATTGCCACCACCCAAGTCCTGTACAGCGAGCCAATAACGACCTTTGCCCATTCTGATATCACCCAAATCAAAATAAATTACAACGAATTAAAACCACTGGGAAAACTGTCCCTTTTAGGCTGGCACCCCGGCTGGCTGGGCATATATATCATCCTCTCCATCATCTTTAGCATGATTCTGCGAAAGTTGCTAAAGGTGTACTAATTTTTAGTCCTCAAAAACAGAGGTTGTTGCGAAAGTAGGGATNNCGAAGTTAGTTTCGCAACAACCCTCTCAAAAACAAAAAGATTTAAAACCAAAAAAGTATTCCTTCTTTATATGGGGTTGCTCAATAAGCTGATGTTCTGGAAAAAAGAGGAAGAATTTGACTTTGAAGGAGCAGCTGCCAAAGAGATGAGTCGTCCTAAAGGCAAAAGCGATGAGTTTGGCTACGACTACCAAAATCCAGCATTAGAGGAAAAATCGGCTTTTCCAGACTCTTTTTCTTCAGCAAGTAGTCGAGATACTCCCTCACTTAGCCCAGCTACCCTTTCCCGGCCAACTGCACCTGACAATGTACAGCGCGATTTGGAACTTATTAGCAGTAAGTTAGATACGCTCAAGGCCATGCTTGGGTCACTCGAACAGCGCCTAGGGAACATCGAAAAAGCAGCCGGAGTAGAACAAAAACGAAATTTATGGTAACCAAAACAATCCAGAAACACTACAGCAGTGTACTCTTCTTTGGTATAGCGTTATTGGTGGTGGCACTGGATCAACTTACTAAATATATCATTATTACCCGAAATGTCAGTTGGTCATCTGCACTCTTTCAAATACATCTGGTCAAAAATACTGGTGCCGGGTTTGGTATCCTCAAAGGCCAGATTCTGCTGCTCGGATTCATTTCTTTGGTCGTGGCTCTCATCATCATCTTTGCTCACAAAAAAATCTCTCAGGAAAAAATTCCGCTCCTGCTCTTTTCCTTATTGCTAGGAGGAGTCATTGGAAACTTTATCGATCGAATGTTCCGCCATTATGTCATTGATTTCATCGATGTTGGATTTTGGCCGGTGTTTAATATAGCTGATGCGGCCATAACTGTTTCTATTATTATACTGGTGATATATTACTGGAGGAAGTGAGTGAGCGTCAAAATGATTAACAAAAAAAAAATATTGCAGATATGTGAAAATGGAACATTAACAAAATTCGTAAATGCCTGCCTCAAAGAAAAAGGCTACAAACAGAGCCATATAAATTTAACAATTAAAAATTTGAAAAAAGAGAACAAAATTCAGGAGATTATAGTTCCTCCAGGAAGAATGTTGGTAACTTTGCACTTTCGGAAAAAAATATAAATACTAGGACTATATTTTCTTCTATGCCTAAAACTGAAACCGCCACCTTTGCTGCTGGATGCTTCTGGGGTGTGGAAGAAGCCTTTGCCCATCTCCAAGGAGTTCTTTCTACAACTGTTGGATACACTGGCGGCAAAATTAAAAGTCCAACCTATCGACAAGTATGCAGCGATACCACCGGTCATGCCGAAGCGGTAGAAATCAAGTTTGATCCAACTATAGTATCCTATGAAAAAATCTTAGATATTTTTTGGTCGATTCACGATCCTACGACCTTGAATCGGCAGGGTCCTAATTATGGAAGCCAATACCGCTCGGCGATTTTCTTTCACAATAAGCAGCAACAGAAAGCAGCACTCCTGTCAAAAGAAAAAGCACAGACAAAATATGGAAAACCGATTGTTACGCAAATAATTCCTGCGACAGCATTTTATCCTGCAGAAGAATACCATCAACATTACTTGCAAAAGAAGGGGAGCAAGAGTTGTGGGGTGTAGAGGGAGGAGAGGAAAAGTGAGCAATAAAGATAAAGCAAAAGAGACTTGCTATCAACGAAGTTCATGCTTTACTTGACTGGCTGATTCATGAGGTTGAGGGAAGAATGCAGAAAAATGAGAGTCACATTGAATGGTTAAGGGAGTTTTTTAGGGATAACCATTTAAAAGCATTTACAGGTGATAAAAAATGATGATGGAACCATTTCATGAAAGATTTTTAGAAACAGCTGAGAAAGAAACCAGATGCATGATTATCCCATCCGGCAAGAAACTTCCAGAGGGAGAATATTTTCTAACTGAAAGCTATTGTAATGACAGCAGTTGTGATTGCAGGAGAGTTTTTATTAATATCATCCATAATCAGGAGATTGTTGCAACCATTGGCTACGGCTGGGAAGATCTTCCTTTTTATGAAAGATGGCTTGCTGATAAAGAGCTAGCTGTTGAGATGAAAGGACCTATTTTAGAGCTAGGTGGGCAGCAATCAGAACAATCTTCAGAATTACTTAAACTGTTTAAGGAAGTAATATTAAGAGATATTGAATATATTGAGAGATTAAAGAGGCATTATGATATGTTTAAATCAATTAAAAAGAAAAAAATAGGAAGAAATGAACACTGCCATTGCGGTTCAGGTAAAAAATATAAAAAATGCTGTTTAGATAAAGATACAGGGGGTTTATGCTCATGAGTATCAAAGAAAGAATTGCAATAATCGAGAATGATGATAAAAAGATAGAATGGTATGTACTCCACCAATTATTAGAATTAGCCATGTCTGTAACAGGGAGAGGCTACGTTAGTGATGACTATACCAAATCTATAGAGTTTGAAATCGGCGATGTTACTATATTCTCTGATCCCTATTATGGAACGGTGCAGATTGATGAAACAGATGTAGATAGTAAAACTATTCAGAAACTTATTAAAGAAGTTAAGAGAAGGTTGTTTCAATTTGATAAAAAGATTGAAACTATTAGGGAACAAGCAGCATCAGAAATTTTTGATAAGCCAATAAAAGACTTTGAGGATTTTTAATATGGCAAAAAATAATTTTATCGGCAAATGGCGCATCCTGGAGATGAGCGCCTGGGACAAAGACTATTTTGACGAAGAAGTTCCCGCACATATTAAACTAGAAAAAAATCTTAGGGGAAACTTTCACTTTGGCTATGTTCAAGGACAGATAGATGGAGAAATTGGAAAGCGATCAGATGGCGAATACTTTGAATTTACTTTTGATGGAAGTGATAATGGTGGCGGTGATGATGTCTCCGGAAGTGGCTGGATTAAGCTAAGAGATGATAATCATGCAGAAGGAGAAATAAAATTTTATTTAGGTGACGATTCTACATTTCAACTTAAGAGGATCAAAAAATGAAAGACGACATTTTGCTGGGATTGTATAATTACTGCCACCAAAAGTACAACAAAACAGAAATGACCCAATTTATAAACAGCTTAGAAGATGAATTCCCCTATCACATTGAAGGAATGGACACTAATAATCTTATTCGTAGTTTCATGGATTGGTTTGTTCTAGAGAAAATAATACCCCAAACAGGGAAAAGATTAACTGAATCGTATGTTGAAGAACATCCTGAACTAGATGAAGAGACAAAACAGAAAATATTGAATACGAAAAATATTATTATTTCAGAGTTTATAGTGATTGCCAAAGATGGTTTGAATCTAAAACTAAAAGACAGGAAAAATGGGAGTTATTATTCCGTTGTACAAATTTCGAACAATCCGCAAATTCAAGCAAACACAATGATTTTAGGGCGTATTTTCCCATGGGGACAGATCTACCGTTTTGCGGGAGTTATGGCTTTGGCACACACACCTATGATACTCGACCCAGAAATTATGATGCACCATTACGAAAAAAAAGAAATTGAGCGGACTGAGAGCATTATTCTTTCTCCATCCACAAAACTCACAGCTGTTCTCAATAAATATCCATTCCAATGGGTAGATGGGATGTGTAGTATTCTTTCTCTAGGAACAGGAGGAAGAAAGAATGATAAAGCAAGAGATATTGCTGAAAAAATTGTGACTGACCTTTCGGTAATTATTGACAAACTTCCCGATAGATCAAAAGAAGCTCTCAAGTTTATCCTCAATAATGGCGGTTTTGTTAAATATGGTCTGCTTAAAGATTATGATAATGAAATTTCTTGGTGGTGGAACAATCATCCTCCAAAATCCACCATTGGTTTACTAAGACTCTATGGTTTAGTAGTTGTGGGAAAAATGCCTCAAGGCACTAAGTTATACAAAACAGCACTGATACCTAAAGAATTACAGGAAAAATTAAAAGAAATTATGTTGTAACTATGATTACTAAACAATTTAAGCTCAGTATTGAATTGGTTCCTTCAACTATTTGGTATGTCAATCTCTATAATCATTACAAAAATAATAACCAAATGGAAAAATGGCACCAATTGAAACAGTACTTGTTTGAAATAGAAAGGAAGCACTGTTGGGTGTGTAAAAAAGAAGAAAGAAACTTAGAAGCACATGAATTTTGGGAATATGATGATTACAAACACATTCAAAAATTAGCTGCAGTTCATCATTTATGTGATTTATGTCATAAGATAAAACATATTGGATTATGGCTTCACAGTATAGATGGTGATAAAATGCTTCACCAACAGAGAATTAAAAAAGAAGATATAATTGACCATTTTTGCAAGGTTAATATCTGTTCTGTTGCTGATTTTAAGAAATATGAAGAGAGAGCTTTTGTTCAATGGGAACAACGAAGTAAGTTCCAGTGGAAACAAGATTTAGGGATTTACCATCCCAAGTTTGGACTAAAAGAATTGAAAAGCCAGCAAAGATTAGTGAATTAAAGAGAATGCTTGAATTGGATGTAATTGATATTAAATGGAGAGGAAAAGCCATCTATTATTTGCCAAAAACAAGTTGACGTAATGGTTGACAAGAGAATTGACGCAAAATGACCACCCCTGGAACAATGTTATTACTTATAAAAGAAAAACCAACCCTATCCCGTAATACAGCTATGTGACTTATACCCCTTTTCCCAAGCTTCTTCTTTAGAAGGAAACCACACCCGATTTTCTGTCGCAATATTATTCGACCATTCGCACTTTGGCTCATGGTAGGTATTCCCCCTCCGGCTGGCCACATACTTACCGGGAGAAAACTGGGCTGACACTTTTCGAGCCGCCTTTTTCTCCTCACCCTTCCTCTCTTCCCCTTTCTTTGATGCATCTTTATCAAACACCATGCTATGCGGCTCTTCCGGCAGGATTTCTACTTTAGGTATAGACCCTCTCTTTCGAGGGACGCTCATAATGAAACCAACCACTGCTAACAACAACAAGACAAAGTACAGCTTATCCTTAAAGAACCATAGTAACCCCAGATTAACCAGATACAGCAGAAAGACAAAAAAAAGAACTCGTTCACCCCATGGTTTATGATATCCTATAAAACCAATCAACAATAAAACGGACAAAACTCCTAAACCAATCAATTCCAGCAGGAAGAATTTCCTAGTCCCGCTGATAAAGACTTGTACCAGCCCAAATAACAATATTAACACCAACATACCATAGATTGCTAGTTTTTGAGAAGCTCCCAATTTCACCATAGGACTAGCTGATGCAGAAAAAAATTATTTAAGCTTTTCCATCCTAAAGTAGTTATTATGGAATATGGGTGATTGAGAAGAGAAGTGCTGCCCGACGTACAAAAACACCAAACTAGTCTCAAAAATCCGCTTCAATACTCTTCAGGTATCCTTTCTTCCGCAAGAAATCAACTTCGGCTTTGCTTTTATATTTATACACGACATCGGCTTTCTCATCCCCGCTTAGTTCCCAAGGCATGATAATAACCACATCCCCATCCCGTACCCATAATTCCCGCCGCAATCGCCCCGGAATCCGACAGATCCGTTCTTTTCCATCCAAGCACAGGACCCTCATTCTGCTTCCCCCCAAGCGTTGCTGGACGATACCAAGAACTTCTTTATTCTGAGGAATACGCACGCGAATCAACTGCTGTTCCTCAACCGGTGGTGGTTGTCCCATATCCTTTCCCGAATCCCAATCCATTTATAAAGCTTTGTGCTGTGCTTTAGGAGCTACAAAGTCTGTTAGGTATAGCTTTAAACATAGATTTTCGCCAATAACTAAGAATATAAAATAACCGACTTCTACTTTAGCAATGTATTATTTAATTATGCTGCTAGTACTTATTATTGGGATTATACTATTCTTTTTTCTTTTAAATTTAAAGTGGAGTGTTGATAAAATCAGAAATATTTGCGATAATCCTAGAGGATATACTAAGTTTATTCAATTATTCCTGATAGTATTATTAAGTTCTTTATTTGTAATAATTTTTTCTATTATCTAATCAAAGGAGGAGAGGTTGATAGAATAGACCTTTTTATGACCGTTATTGTGGGGTGGTTAGGGGCAATTATTGGCAGCTTTTTTGGAGAAAAATCAATGGAAAATTTAACCACCGAACAAAGAGGGACGGTTAAGTCGTTAATACGCGAACTAAAGAGTAAAGACTCTATACTTAGCCATTTAACAGAAAAGCTAGAAGAAAATAATTTAAGCGAGAGAAAATAATTCTTTAGCTCTAGAAACAAGAGCATCAGTCTGTTTAATGGACTCTCTTGCCTCTTGTATTAGTTCCTGAATGTCCTCTTTTTCATTCATAAGCTTACTAATATTATTAAGATTATAAAGATTTATATTCTCTAGAAAATAGTAAAAAATCTCTTAACAGGAAAAAAGAGAGTAGTAAAAGCATCTCAGGAAGTATTTTGAAATGCTAGCTTTTCATAGAGCCATCTTGCCACCACCAAAGTCCCGCGAAAAGTTTAAATAGACGGTATTAAAGTGAAAAATCTATGAAACCTTCAGCAGCGCCTGTTCCTCTGGATGTGAGCGTCGTTACCATTACCTACAACGAGCGGGAGAATATCCGCGTCTTTCTGGAGACGGTTCATGGTATCTTTACCAAGAACAATCTGCCAGGAGAAGTTATTGTGGTTGATGACAGTTCGCCTGACGACACCTCCGAGGTAGTGCTTGAACTTACCAAAAAATATCCCCACACCCGGCTGATTAAGAGGCCAGGAAAATTAGGCATCGGCAGCGCCTATCGCGATGGCGTTGCTGCAGCCACGGGAAAAGTCATCATGTTGTTAGATGCCGACTTAAGCCATCCGCCGGAAATCATTCCCCAGATGTACGCTGCCAGCAAAGAAGGAAACATCGCCTGGGGATCGCGGTATCTAGACGAGACCAAATTTGAAACCGACTTGCCTCATCGTATTGGAACCTTCATCTTAAACCGCTGGGTAAACTTCTGGCTGGGAACCAACATGAAGGATCATACCAATGGCTATGTTGCTCTCTCCAAGCCTGTTTTTGATAAAATTATAGAAAAAGGAAAAGAAAAAAATCTTCATCCTTTTAATCATATCCTCTATGGGATTACCATTGCTGCTCTGGCAAAGGATTTGGGCATTGCCAATCAGGAAATCAAAGCCCCCTACCACCAACGAAAGTTTGGTGAGACCAAAATACCCTTCCTCTGGGGCCTGAGAGTCGTATTTGGTGATATATGGTATACCTTGCAGGTGCGCCACCGGCTGCAAAAATGACGGAATCAGTAGAACAATTCTATGATCAGCAGTGGAGTTCGCAGCAGTTAGCTCAAGAGGCTAACACTATCTTGTTAATGTTTGATAGCGCCATTTCCTATTCCTATTCCTTGCTGGGAAATCTTCAAGGAAAAAAACTATTAGAAATAGGTTGTGGTAGCGGACAGCAAGCTCTATATTTTTCCTCAAAGGGAAGCTTGGTAACTGCCATTGATATTTCTGAAGAATGCTTGAACTCCGTCAGAAACCTCATCAAGAAACACGCTGTTAAAAATATCCAAGTACAGAACATGGATGCTCATTCTTTACAATTCCCCGATAATTCTTTTGAGATCATTTACCTGAACTCTGTCCTCATGCACGCTGATAAAGAAAAGATGCTGCGGGAATGCCATCGGGTGCTGGCACCAGGAGGAAGCATTATCATCATTGAACCCTTGCAGTACAGTCCACCGATGATGGTGTATCGATTGTTTTCCTCCTACCGGAAAACTAATCCCGATTATATGTCCATTTCCCAATTTAAAAGGTTCGCGCCTTATTTTAGCACCTTTCAGCACCAAGAATTTTATTTTTTCTCATTAGTGTCCCTTCCTTTTTTTCGTTTTCAGAATACTACCCATGCCGTACGCCTATCGAAGCAACTCGAAAAGTTAGACAACTTGCTTATTCATATATTTCCCCCACTGCGTCACCTTTACTGGGTCTCAGTAGTACAGTACCACAAATAAATAAAGCTTTTAAAGAGCCTCCTCCTTCAACAAAACCATGGCAATCAAATACTGGCTTAATGAACCGTATCTGGATCAGAAAGAGATTGACTATGCCACGCAGGTTATCCAAAAAGGCTGGCTTTCCGCTGGCGGCGAATTTACCAAGAAATTTGAGCGGGCTTTTGCCCAGCTCATTGGCACCCAGCATGCGATTGCCGTCCAATCCGGAACCGCGGCCTTGCACTCAGCCATGCTGGCAATGGGCGTAAAGCTAGGGGATAAAGTCGTCATTCCCAATTACACCTGCGGTGCCTGCGCTACCGCCGTTCTCCAGACTGGCGCCCATCCCGTCATCATCGACGTAGAACCAAAGACTTTTGGCTTGGACGTGAATATACTGGAAGAAGTTCTTTCCACTCAGAATATTAAAGTGGTGATGGTCGTGCATGTATACGGATTTCCCTGCCGCGATTTAGATACCATTGCAGCTTTATGTAAAAAACACAATGTTTTCCTCCTCGAGGATTCCAGCGAAGCCCACGGCGCAACCTATCAGGGAAAGACCGTAGGAACCTTTGGAGATATTTCTACCTTTTCGGTACGCAGTGAAAAGATGATTGGCGTAGGCGAAGGGGGTTTAGTGCTGACCAATAATCAGGAACTTCGTGATAAAGCCCATTTCTATGCCTCTCGCGCTGCTCCCCATCGCCGGGAACAAGATCCCTGGGAGCATAAGTATATTTATACGGACGTAGGAATGAATTATCTGCTCCCTCACCTCTTAGGCGCAATTGGCCTGGCGCAGGTCGAAAAGTTTCCTCTCATCCTTCAGAAAAAACGGTTCATTGGCCAGAAATACCGGGAATTATTTCAAAACCTTCCTGGCATCTTACTTCAGGAAATCGCTCCCGGCACCAACCCCTGCTTTTGGCTCAACAGTATATTGATTGATAAAGAAGAAAAACAAATCCGGCAGATAGGGGTTGAATTGATGAAACAGGGCTTGGAAATACGCCCAGCTTTTTGGCCTTTGTCCGATTTGCCGGTATTCAAACCCTATGCTTATGGAACCCAGCATAATGCCATCAAACTATTGAAGTCGATGATTGTCCTTCCTTCGTCTATTAAATTAGCAGAAAACAACGGAAAGGCGATTGAAGAGATTGTGGAGATAGTGAAGAGTGCTATCGCAAAATTCTAAAAGAAAAAGAATAAATTAAAAAAAAAGAATTAATCTAAATTATAATCGTTGGTGACTTCTCGTCTTTCTCCTCATCAAAGTCCGCTACCAGCGCTTCTGTCGTCAAGACCATTGCGCTGATGCTGGAAGCATTCTGCAGCGCCAGCCGAACTACTTTGGTAGGGTCCAGCACGCCTGCTAAGAAAAGATCTTCAAAGGTATCGGTCTTAGCATTATAGCCAACACGGTCATTCTTCTCGCTGCGCAGTCTTGCTACTACTTCCGCACCTTCCTTCCCGGCATTCTTGGCAATCTGCTTGATAGGCTCATCGATTGCCTTACGGACGATATGCACCCCCACTTGCTGATCCGGGGTATCCATCTTCAATTTTTCCAACAATGAAGTTGCCTGGAGCAAGGTTAAACCGCCTCCCGGAACGACGCCCTCTTCTACCGCTGCTTTAGTCGCATTTAAGGCATCATCGATGCGCATTTTCTTCTCTTTCATCTCCGTTTCCGTCGCTGCGCCCACCTTGATTACCGCCACTCCCCCGCCTAATTTCGCCAGGCGCTTCTTCAGGTCAGTCTTCTTATAATCAGAGTCAGCAACGGCAATTTGATTCTCAATCAGTTTCTTCCGTAGATCAATGTTCATCTTGCTGCCCTTGCCTTCCACAATGGTCGTTTTTTCGTTATCGACGGTAACCCTTCGTGCAGAGCCAAGAGCCTGTTCATCTAATTCTTCTAATTTAGTTCCTTTTTCTTCGCTCACCACCTTCGCACCGGTAAGGATGGCGATATCTTCCAGCATTTCTTTCTGGTCATCGCCAAAGCCAGGCGCTTTGACCGCGCAGACTTTCAACGCGCCGCGCAGCAAGTTAAGGACAATGGCCGTAACCGCTTCCCCTTCCACATCCTCGGCAATGATAAACAAAGGCCGCCCTTCGCGGGCAACTTTTTCCAGCACCGGAATGAGCTGTTTCACCGTGCTGATTTTCTTATCCGTAATCAAAACATAGGGGTCTTCCATGTCGCAGACCATCTTTTCTGCATCCGTGGCCATGTAAGGGCTGACGAACCCCCGATCAAACTGCATTCCTTCCACCCATTCCATGGACGTTTCGATGCTCTTGGCTTCTTCGACTGTAATAACGCCATTGTTGCCAACTTTTTCCATGGCATCGGCAATCAGTTTTCCGATAATGGGATCATTATTCGCCGAAATCGTAGCCACCTGCATGATTTTCTGCTTCTCCTTCACTTCCACGCTCTTCTGCTGCACGTAGCGGACAACTTCCTGGGTAGCTCTCTCAATGCCCTGTTTCACTTCCATCGGATTGGCGCCAGCAGTAATATTTTTCATTCCCTCAGTAATCATCGCCTGCGCCAATAAGGTGGCAGTCGTTGTTCCATCCCCAGCAGTATCCTGGGTTTTAGATGCCACTTCCTTGACCAGCTTCGCGCCGATATTTTCAAATTTATCTTTCAGCTCGATTTCTTTAGCGATAGTTACCCCATCGTTCGTTACCAAAGGGTGCATAGATTTGTCAAGAACGACGTTCCGACCCTTAGGGCCCAGCGTAATCTTAACGGTATTAGCTACTTTATCAATGCCCCGTTGCAAAGACTGCCGGGCATGTTCAGCAAAGGTTAATTGTTTGGATGTCATGATAATCACCTTTTATTCGTTTATTCTATTTTTGCCAGAATATCCTTGAATTCAACCAAGACATATTCCCCTCCATTCACTTCGATCTCCTCATGGCTGTACCCGCCGTATAAGACTTTATCGCCTGCTTTCAGAGGAAGGCTGTTCCCTTCTTTAGTCATACCTACGGCCATCACTGTTCCCTCTTTGCGCTCCTTCTGCGCCGAGTCCGGGATATAAATACCGCCTTTCGTCCTTTCTTCTTTTTTGGTCTGTTTTATTAATACTCGTTCACCAAGTGGTGTGATGTTCATGGTCTCATCCTCCACAGTTTAAATATCAGTAAAATGAGCCTCTTTGGAAATACTTTTTAGAGCTATTTCTTTATAAAGATTACGAAGCATAATTCTAGGTTTGGGTATAACACATGCGATGCTGTTATATTCCCCAAAGGACAAAAATTTAGTGCAACGTTCCGAAGGAAAATTTTTGAGTCCAAACAGCTCGCACTATTTTCTCTTTTTGAACCAATTGATAAGAAACATAATCCCTATAAAGAAAGCAATTCCGGAAATTTGTATAGCCCAAGATAGCATATACCATTCAAATGGATTTCTCATTAATACAACAATATACACTAGTCCAGCTAGAATAAAAGCGATTCCTCCCACTATTTCGTATTTCCAGGATATTAGCAGAACAACTAGCAAAACAAGTGCGGGAATATTATGCATAAACAATGCCCCTATTGTTTGCCAAAAACTTGATTCAGAAGAAAAAACATCTAATGACATCAATGCCAAGAAAGATATGAATATAATGGATAGAATTCTTGGTGTCCAATATACAAATTTGCTAATCTTTTTTTCCATATTCCAATATTAGAAAGTATTACTATTTAAAATATGGTATTTCATGTTTGATAGGCTCTGGTTTTGCAGGCCAGAGCCATGCAGACCAAGAAAAGGCATTCCGAGCTGAGCTACAAT
>DUFZ01000017.1 GCA_013331635.1 Candidatus Woesearchaeota archaeon
TCCGAGGCCACCATCAGCAGATGGTCGCCCACCTCGTAGAGGTCCCGGACCTTGCCGCGATGAACCAGATGGAGGTTGGCAAAATTCGTTTGGCTTATGGGTGTTGTCATGGGATTTTCCTTATCAAAAAATTACCGCTGCGAAGCAGCGGCGGAGGGCAAGAAAATGCCGGATGCTCTCGAAAAAATGATACATTTTCCCAATCGCTTGTGCGATGTTTTTTTGACGATGGCTTGACCGGACTCAGCCGCGATAAAACCATTTTTTGATCTCGTGGGGTGTAAAGCTCTTGGCCACCGGACGGCCATGGGGGCAATGGGAAAAAACCTCGGCTCGCTGCATCTCGTCCAGCAGGGCTTGGGCTTCCTTGGGGCTCAGGCTTTGGCCTGCCCTGATCGCCGCCTTGCAGGCCATATCGGAAAGTACCTCCTCGGCCCGCACCCCGCCTCTGCCGGAGCCAGGCTCACCGAACCTGGCAAAGATACCGGCCATCACCTCTTCAACCGAAGAGCGGCCAAGCACTGCGGGCACGGCCTTCACCACCTGGCTGGCCCCTCCAAAATCCTCGATCTCGACCCCGAGGGCGGCAATCTCCTCGGCATACTGGCGCAAGATTTGAATCTCCTCCAGGGTGCATTCCAGAACTTTTGGGAAGAGCAGGGCCTGGCGAGCAATCTTCTTCCCGGCGAACTGCCTTTTCAGCGTTTCAAACAGCAGCCGCTCATGGGCGGCATGCTGGTCAATAAAAAAGACTCCGCCCGCAGTTTCTGCCACAAAAAAAGTCTTATGGACTTGGCCCAGAATCTTCAATGCTGGAAATGCAACCGTGGCTGGAATATCCTCCGGAAAGCCCTGCTCTGGTGCAATAGAAACTTCTTCAGCCGATGCATATTCACTTCCAGAACTGCTCTCATTCACGGTAAACACCGCTTGTGCGCTGGAGTCAAAGGCATATTTTATCCCTGTTTTTGGCAGGGTCCGTCTGGGAGTTCCAAAGGTGAGTTGCTCTTCCATCTCTACCGTCGGAGTGAGGTTATGGCTCTGCAAGGCTTCCTTAATCGCAGTAAAGACCGCATTCACCACTGCTTCTTTTTGCTCAATTTTGATTTCAGACTTAGTAGGATGGACATTCACATCAATCCTGGCCGGATCTAATTCTAATCCCAACACTAACAAGGGATGAGTATTCACAAATAATAAAGAATGATAAGCATCGTAGACCGCTGTGCTGATGTCCTCATTTTTAATCCATCTTTTATTCACGAAAATAGCCTGCTGGCTTTTATCGTTCCGTGACTGGGAGGGCTTACCTACTAAACCATAAATACGTATGCCCTCATGATCATACTGCACGCCGAGCATTTCCTTCGCTGCTTTTATCCCATAAATGCTGGCCACTTTACTGCGCAGATCCGCCATCGAAGGAGAGTTGATCAATTCATTTCCTTGGTGCAGAAGCCGGAAGGAAACTTGATGGTTAATAAGAGCATACCGCTGGATGACATCAATGATATGCCTCAATTCAACTGAATCAGTCTTGAGAAACTTCTTGCGTGCCGGGGTATTAAAGAATAAGTTCTTAATCTGGATGGTGGTTCCTTCTTCCGCGCCAATGATACCCTCCTGAATAATTCTTCCTGCCTCCATCGTTATCTGAAATCCTTCCATCCTGCCCTGCTGCTTGGTAGTGATGCTCATCGTTGACACCGCGGCAATGCTGGCTAATGCTTCCCCGCGAAAGCCCAGCGTATGGATGGAAAACAAGTCCTGGACGTCCTTAATCTTACTGGTGGCATGCCGTACCATGGAATTTCGGGCATCCGTCTCATCCATTCCCTCCCCATTATCCCGTACGCTGATCAAATCTTTTCCATAGTTTTCAATTTCAATGATGATGCTCGTCGCTTTCGCATCTAAAGAATTTTCCATCAGCTCTTTGACCACTGATGCCGGCCGCTCAATGACTTCCCCTGCGGCAATTTTATTGATTAAATCCTCGGACAGAAGCTGTATTTTAGGCATGAAAAAGAAAGAGCCTGCTGAATTTATAAAAACTATGGTACTAAATATGATGATAGTCAGCTCTGCTTTCCCAGTTTCACTGCTTCCTTAAGTTCTTTTATAATCAAAGGAAAATCCTGTCGGTAGACAGCTCCATATTTCAGCGCCAGTTCCGCTTTATATAATTCTTTGCCAAGATAGGCAGCATGTTCTGGTTTGGTTAGCAGTTTATGGCGAATAATCGTGTTATATATCTCTACCGCATACTTTCCTACAATCTTTTTCCGGATGGTATGATCATAAGTAACCAAAGCCGCTTCAATAATCTTCTTGGCAGGATTGACGCGGATGAGAAAGTAAGCTTTAGGGTCCGGGCGCCAGTCTTTTAATTCATCATGTTTCGCGATAATCACTTCATCCAATTTTTCCGTTTGGCGGTAAAACTTGTATTGGGGCATGGAATGCTTATTTCCCATTATCTATTTAAAAGTTCTGCTTCTCAGGCACAATCTGTTATGTGGGTGATGGCTTGGTCAAGAGGTGAACGACCTGCCATCACTCACTTTTTGGATTGTGCCGCTTCTCAGTTATGGTAATACACAGCTTCAAAGAAGCAACCTTTAAATAAACAGCCCTTTTTTAAGCACTTATGAAGCAACAATTAGCCTCTAAACACTGTATTCCCTGTATGGGTGGAGTTCCAGCCTTGAAAGGCGATCGGCTGAAGTTACTTCTGGGCCAGCTCAAGTTAGGGTGGAAACTCATCAATCAGCACCACATCGAAAAAGAATTTACCTTCAAAGACTTCAAGCAAGCTCTGGCTTTTACTAACAAAGCCGCTCTCATCGCAGAAAAAGAAGCCCATCATCCCGATATCTATCTAGCCTGGGGAAAAGTAAAAATAACCCTCTGGACCCATAAAATAGACGGCCTCACCGAAAGCGATTTCATTCTTGCCGCTAAAATAGATAAGATCTGAAAAAGTATTACTTTCGCTTGATTTCCTTATTACGCCCTTGAGCAGGCCCCGGATTATACACAAACCAATCCTCCTGGGTAATGGGATGAAAATAATCTGCTTCCTCAATTAATATCTTTGCCGTCGTCTCCTTGACCGCAGCGATTTCTACTCGCACTCCTTCTGACTTTAAGTGCGTCACTAATTCCACATAATCAGAATCACCGGACATGATAATAATGGTATCCACTTTGGAAGCCAGCTGGGTGGCTTTGATCGAGAGTGGAATATCGGCTGACTTATGGCAGGGAACCACTGAGCCATAATACTGCTCATGCAGGCGCTCGGCTAATTTGGAAGAAATATTCTGCCCTTCTCGAAAGTAAATAAGCCGATTTAATCCCCTCCCATGCAAGAGCTTGGGAATAATGGTATTAAAATTAATCATGGTATTGGTTGATTTAGAAAGCTCATGGATACTGCGCTCAATATTATTTCCATCACACAAAATAGCCACCGATTGATTAATCAGAATGTTTTTGTTTTCCGTCATACTTCTCACCTCATTTAATATGTTGGAAGAATAGGCAGAAGTTTTTAAAGTTTATTGTTTTGTGTAATACTTCAGCAATCTGAAGCGTTACCGTCATAAAGTCGAGCCTCTGCGATATTTACAGCGAGCAGACAGAGGGTTGTCTCTCAAACTTTTCAAAAAAGTTTGATCAAAACAAAAGATTTCATCTCATCCATCTTAAACCAGTGGGCTTTAGCCCACTCCGCCTCTCAAATGGCGTGACATTTGACGGAGATGTCTGCCCTCTATAAAACACTGCGAGAGGCGAGAAGACGGTAACGCTTCACTTCATAAAGCTGAAGTATTACTGTTTTGTGCTCATGCCACTCTTTCAATCTTCTTTCCTAAAAAATAAGATACAAACATTACTCCCAGAAAGATGAGGGGGGTGAGTGCCAAGGCAATAGCATCACCAGTAAAGAACATCGATGCAGAAGCACTAATAAAATCAATGGTAAAGCCGGCATACGCCCATTCCTTAATTGTTTTAAATTTCCATTGCAATAAGGCAATGACTCCTAAAACTTTTGCCACCCCAATGATGATATTGACATAGATTGGATATCCCAGATGCTTCATTACTTCTTGTGCTGATGAAGTTTGCAGTATCTCCGAAAGACCTGAGAACAGCATAAATAAAGAAAAGAGAATAGTGACAATCCAATAGACTATTTTGATAATTTTTGGATTCATATATCCCTCAACACTCCAGTGAGTATTTATATATTTCTACTCTTTCCCCATTTCCCACAGCATCGCAAAGTATTTCCGATAGGTCTGTGAAACCGCTTTATCCTTGATGAGAATAGCCACTGGCTCATCGCTCCAGACTAAGATAGCCACTTTATCGCCATATATATTGGTAGACACCGGGGAGGCAAAACTCTCCGGCAGATAGCGCACTTCTGCCAAGGGGACGGGACTGTCATGCCTTTTTCCCGCATACAAAGCATGCAGTTTAATCTTTTTCTTCTCTCGCTTATGGGTATAATGAGGTATATAGAAACGCAATAATTCCTTGGCATCATGCGACGCCCCCAGGATGTAAATATCCTTCCCCTCGCTGATTTGATCTTCAAAGATGGTCTTTATCCCCTCCTTGCCCCGGTAAAAGAAAGTTTGCTGCTTGCTCTTCTTCTCCTCAAATTTAGCCAGTAAGGTTGGAAGTATCTGGTCTATCTGTGCTTTCTGGGAGTTGATTAACTCCTGAATCCGTTTGGGATCCGCAGGAAGATAAAAACGCTTATCATTCTCTACCATATAGCTGACCAGCCCCTTCTCAATCAGCCGATCCAAGGCATCATAGATGCTGCGCCGATGAATACCAGTTTTTCGCGAAAGGACTCCCGCTTGCGCCTTGCCTAAATCTAAAAGAACCAGGTAGATTTTCGCTTCCGTTCCCGTAAGTCCAATATGGTGCAATTGGTCTAGCATATTTTATTTAAATGAAATCAACTTTATAAAATTTGTGGTGACGTACCTACCCCCATATATTTTTAATATCTTTAATTTTTGGTACAGAGATGAAAAAAATATGCTCCATCACTAGAAAATGCGAGATGGCTCCGCACAAAGTGCGGAGTTAATAATAATAGCTCGCATTTTCTGTTCAAGAAAGACTTGGTCTTTCTGAACGAAAAATCACNNGGTGGTGGGCGGTTCCTTTTTGAGACCTAGATTACAGCATCGATTAGGGATACCCCCTTAGAAATAACCACTACGCAGGAAATTATGAATTATAGAGAGAAAATTTTATAAAGGTCAACTCATCAGAGGTATTATGGAAACAGTAACTATACCTAAACAAGAATATGAAAAATTGAAGCAACAAGCAAGTATAGATTTAGATTTACTTCATCAACTGGTGAGTAGTCTGGGAGATATTAAAGAAGGTCGAGTTCGAAGAGTACGCTAAAGAATTTATAATTTCAGCCCCTTCTTTGCTTCTTTATCATCTTTCATCCCTTCTTCATGCTGTAATTTCATAAAACTGCTTAAGGCAAGGTATGCTCCTGCTCCAAACATTTCATAGGCTAAGTCTTTCTTAGACATTTCCTTTAACTTGGTTTTATCTTCATTCCAAAGCGCTGGAAACACTTCCTCAATCATTTCATTAACCATATTATTGGCAGTTTGCTCGATTAAATTTTCTGTTGGAAAATCAACATGAACATCTTTAAGCTCTACATCACTGCCATTCTCTGCTTTTTCTAAAAAGCATTCATGACACATATGCTTTTTTGATTTTTCAAGCATATCTTTAGGGCATTCTATTTGTTTTTCACAAAAATCACAGTTAACCTTTACAGAATTTTTATCCATTTTTAACCCCCATTTAATTTACTCCCAGCTCTTCTACGTAGTAGACTAATTTTTCTGTACTCCCTTCACCTTCTCCAGCACTTCTTCCACATGCCCATTGACTTTAACGTTCTCCCAGATATGAGCAATCTTTCCTTGAGAATCAATGAGAAACGTAGTACGCATAACTCCCATATATTCTCTTCCCATGAATTTTTTCTTGCCCCACACTCCATACTTTTCCATCATGATCTTACTCTCATCGCTCAGTAACTCAACTTTCAGTGTATGCTTCTCTTGAAACTTACAATGGCTTTTGCCAGTATCCGGGCTCACACCTATGATTGTTGCTCCTAATTTCTGAAATTCAGCAACATACTTCGTAAAATCAATCGCTTCAATAGTACACCCAGGAGTATCATCCTTAGGATAGAAATAGAGAACCAGCCACTTTCCTCTAAAATCCGATAAACTAACTTGCTTCCCCTCTTGATTTAGTAAGGAAAATAGTGGCGCTTTGGCTCCAACAGTTAATTCTGTCATTCTTACCAACCTCTTCATTACTGTTATTGTAATCTCAACCTATAATAATACACCCACACTCCTAAAAACAATCCAAACAATCCTAAAAACAACCACGTTGATGGGGGAGCAACTTTTTCATAGATACTCAGCAGCAGTCCGATAATTGCCCCCAGCGACCAAATTATTTTGAGGGTTAACAAACTTTTAAAACTTTCTTTTCCCGCACACTGGGTAATCAATGATGACCCGCCTATTCCTAATAACGCTGCCCCCACTAATCGGGCAGTGATTGGTTCAACCAGGGCAAATCCTAATAGATTTAGCATAAAAACAGGAAAGAACAGCAAGGGTATCGCAAATATCACATCTACAATAAAATGAATAATGAACCAAACGCGAAGGGAGTAAGGGACAGATGGCATAATAGAAAGAAAGCAATGGAGCTATATAAATGTTTTTTAGCTTCATCACTTCGACCAAGCATAGATATCTTGTACGTTCCATAATGGCCGTAAACTAAAATCTCCAGCCACGATGCTCCAGGGCGCGCCTGCCCCTGCTTTCTTCCGGTACACTACCTGAAACCCATTTCGTAATGGCGACCCGACAGCAGGAGGAAGGGAAAGAATGACATCACCCGGTTCATAGGTAAAACCCCGTTGCCGAAAACGGTCTTGAGTGTATCGTTCTGGATTTTGCAGCGGGTTAAGCATATCGCAATACCGCCGCACTTCTCTTTGCCCTATATCAAGAAGAGTATCTGCAAATCTTCCCAGTACTCGCCGTTGAAAATAGTCTGAAGAAAAAAGCACCCGGAAAAACTCACTATCAACAGGGTACTCTGTGATACCTGTACTGGGCTGATAAAAATGTTCAGAAAGGACGGAAACAAAACCATCAGCATTTCCTTCTAGAAACAACTCCAGGTCCTTATGTACCAGCCGTTGGGATAATTCTGAAACAACGGCTGTTTCTGGTCCGGTAACATCATCCTGGCAGAAAATACGATATTCCTGTACATCATCCGCAGTGCGAAATTCCAGCGGCAATACTCTCCGAGGGTTGGAAGTGGGAGTGGGCACTAATGCCAAAGCTGCTACCAGCCCTGCCACTCTTGCACTCCATAGTAGGTTCATTACCCCTTAAAAGTATATACTATATATAAATATTAGCCTGGAACGGAGAATATTCCGGTCTTGGGCTGGATTATACGCTTATAATCAGCTGTCTTCATCTTAATCGAAACTTCCAGCGATCCGGCATTAAACGCCAGGTATTCTTCCCCAAACAAAGCCTCATCAACTATCATCTCCACCCCCATCCCCAGCAGATGTCCAAACGGTGGCACTGCCCCTTTCTCGCACCCGGTTAGCTGTTTCAGCTCCTCTGCCGTTGCAAAACGCAGATTCTGGCTATGCAATATTTTCTTCAATTTACCAGTATCGAGTCTTCGATCTGCCGGAACAATTACCAGCACAAAATGGGTATTATCCTTTACCAATAACGCCTTTGCCCCTATTTTGAGCGGCTCTCCCCGTTCTCGGGCAGAATCCTCAGAAGTTGAAGTAGGGAGATGCGTTTTAACGATATATTCTACTTTCTGCTCATCCAAAAATACTTTAATTCTGTTAAATAATTGTATCATTCAAGCAACCTATTCTCCCAATATTCGTATCGTTTCTCTTTGTAACTTAAGTATTAATTCTTGTATGTTCTTGAGTTGTTGTAAATCAATGCTCGTTTCAACACCGTACGTGGAAATTTCTCTACTTATTCTTACAGTTGGACTGGAAATATTCTTTTCCACATCCAGAGTATCAAATAAGGCAACTAAATCCTTATCCAAATTCAATTTCTTCTCCTCTATCAAAGTAAGTATAACTGTTATGGTGCAGGCCTGATTCCGGGATTCATAGCCATATTTGGCCAGAATTGCTAAAAAGCAGTGATAAAGAGCATAAAAGCCAACATTAAAAGCCCAGTCATAAATCTTTAATTTTTCTAAGGTCTGCATCACCCCATAATTATATTCAGATTTGGTAAGGTGCTTTTGTGCCAAATCAAAATCTGACTTTATTTCCACTAACCTTTTTGGGTCCTTCAAACACCACTTCAAATGTTCCTCTATTTGCGGCATTTTCCAATCACCCCAACATACTTTTCAGGATTATAAAATACCATACTTTCAGATAATATACTATAAAATGTTTTATCACCCTTATTAAGCAGAATATCTTTTTCAGCTATATCCACATACCGTATGGGTTTTTCAACTAATTCTGATTTTCTTATTTCATCCTTCATTTTTTGAACTTCTTTTGATTTTTCAGCACTATACATCAATAAAACATCAACATCATTAAAATCCTTCGCTTTTATGGATGATCCAAAAATTAACCCCATCACAATGCAGCTATTAAATTTTTTCAAACTATAGGATAAGGTACTCAGCCAAGGAGGAAACTCTTTTTCTTCTAAACTGAGCCTATATTCCATGAATTTCATCGCCAGCTTGTTATCATATTCATACGAATAAAATATTGAATTTCCTATTTCCTCTTTCAGCAGTAGTCTTTTGCCAGCTAAATTAGAACACAGCTTATTGGCATGAGCATGATTAATATGTAACAGTCTTGCGAGTTGCCTGGGGTTATATCTATCTTGGTAATGCTTAAACAGATAGGTAGCTATCTGAATTTCAATCTTAGTAAATTGTATGTTATTAACAACCATATGTCTTTTAAAAACATACATCCTATATAAACTTTACGGTTAATTTCACTTATAGAGCTTAAGTCTTAGATAAAATCTTTTCCATGCCTTTTCCCTTTTTCCACCCTAAACCTTTAAAAACACCCCAAAAATCATCCTCCTATGCTTACACCCCAGGAAATAACCCTATTGCAGGAAGAATTAAAAACCGCTCAAAATCCCTTATTCATCCACGATGATGATGCCGATGGGTTAGCGTCCTTTCTTCTCCTCTACCGCATCCATAAAGAAGGCCGGGGATTCATTCACAAAACCGCCCCCCGCCTCGATGCCAGGATGGTGCGTAAAGTGCTTGAAATAAATCCCGATAAAATTTTCATCTTAGATGTTCCCATCGTTGAGCAAGAGTTCATCGACGGTGTCAACCGCCCTCTTTTCTGGATTGACCACCATCAGCCTTTAGAACGGAAAAACATCCATTACTTCAATCCCCGAATCAAAGACCCCCTGGCCTATATCCCTACTACCAGGATGGCCTATCAGATCAGCGCCAATCCCAACGATTTATGGATTGCCGCTATCGGCTGCCTGGCTGATTGGCACCTTCCCGATTTTATCGAGCAGGCCAAGGAACAATATCCCCATCTTCTTACCAAGACCACCGATCTTACCACGATAGTCTATCAGGAACCCATCGGCAAGATGGTCAAGATGTTCTTCTTCCTGTTAAAGGGCCCCACTTCTGAGGTTCATAAATCCGTCAAAATTCTCACCCGCATCGAATCGCCGGATGAGATTCTAAAGCAAGAAACCCCTCCCGGAAAATTTCTCTACCGCCGCTTTGAGCAAATCAATCAGAAATATGAAATCCTGCTTAAAGAGGCCAAAAAACAGATCCATCGCGGTAAAATCGTCTTATTCTACTATACTGACCAACAATGGTCATTTACTAGCAACCTTGCCAACGAACTCGCCACTTTACATCCTACCAAAGTCATCATTATTGCCCGCAGCAAGTCCGGCGAAATGAAATGCAGCCTGCGAGCCCAATTTCCCATCCTTAAATCATTGGAAAAAGCGTTGGTAGGAATTCAGGGCACCGGTGGGGGGCATGACAATGCCTGCGGCACCGTTATCAAGCAGGAAGACTGGGAACAATTCCTGGAAAATTTCAAAAGGGAGCTTGACCATGCTTAAACTCATCCTTGCTTTCAGCGGTATTTTACTCGGATTAGTGCTATCCCACCTCGCTTCAGAAGAACTTGTTCCCGGTCGGCACTACCTTCTGCTGGCTAAACGCACTCTGTTTATTCTTGCCATTCTCAGTGTGAGCTACTTTCTCTATCCCATCAAAGATTTCTGGTTTATTCTGCTGCTTATTTTCATCAGTGGGCTTCTGCTGGCACTTACCATCAGATATCATCATCTCTGGCTTGAGATCCCGCCCTATCTGCTTTTAGTCAGTATTTACCTTTTATATCCCGATGCCACAGTACGTCTCCTCCTTGCCTCGCTGTTATTTCTCTACGGCCTGCCGCTCGGCGCTTTGCTTCGGCTGCCGGCAGAACAGTAGATCCCATGACCATGAAAGATAAAAAAGGATTGGAAGAAACCATCAAAGAAAAAGTATCCCCCCTGCTGGAAGAAACCATGGAAAAAAGCTGGGGCATCACCATACCACAATTAGAATCAGACATTACCGATCGTCTAAAGAATCCCCGTTTGGAATTCTATATTCCTGCTGCTAGCACTTTTCAGCAAGCCAAGCGGCTGTTTAAAGCTGAGTTCATCAAGAAAGAATTGCGCCTTCACAAGGGCAATATCTCCCAGCTGGCTAAAACGCTCGAAATTGACCGACGAAGCATCCATCGGACCATTAAAGATCTAGATGTTGACTTGGGGAATATCCGCAACCTTCCTGAAACCCAAGAGCGATATCAGGAACAGCTGGTTAATGAAGCTATCCGTACCAGCCTTGACCAGTACCGCGATCTCATCCAGCCGGAGAAAATGGAAAAGATGTACATCGAGGTTCCCGCCCTTTCAAAAAATATAGCCAAGCACCTGCCCCATCAAGACCTGTCCTGGAAAGAAGCCGAGCTGGAATTTGAAAAACAATTCCTGCAGCATGCTCTGGAAGAAAATCAGGGAGATGTTTCCAAGACCGCCCAGAAAATCAAGATACGGGTAGAGACCATCTATCGGAAAATCAAGCGATTAGGATTAAAAGAGTGAATTATTCCAGTTCTACCTCCAAAAACTATATAAATCAAATTCATTTACTTCTCATTAGATGATAAAAAGAGGGCATAAGATAAAAGAAGATAATAAGCTTCACAGTCATAAGCACCATCCCATTTTTCGTCTCAAGCTAAGCCTAGGTCAAAGGACTGCTGATCGGGTTAGCACTTTTACTGGAAGTTGGAGATTCATAGTATTCTTTTTTATGTTTATGTTCCTGTGGATAGCTTTCAATTCTTTTTTACTCATTTTTGAGATACCAATTGATCCTTTTCCATTCATATTGTTAAATTTAGGGCTGTCCACTTTGGCCGCCATTCAAGCTCCCATCATCTTAATGGCCCAGAACCGGCAAGCCGAACGGGATCGTGTCCAAGCCAATTATGATTACAAAGTAAATCGCAAGGCCGAACGTGAAATTGAAAAAATGCAGCAGGATTTAGAGAGCATCAAAGGCCTGATTCAAAAAAGAAAAAGGTAATTATTTCTTCACCAATTTAACGCAATACATCTTCCCTAAATACCGACGTAGCACTACACTCACTGTATCACCTTGCTGTATCCTGATTGCCGTTTCATACAGATTCTTATTTTTTTGGAGGATATAGACCTTGCACCTTCCTTTGGCGGTTTCCAGTTCCAGGGCAACGTTCCCTTTCTTGGTAACAGCATTATTCACCACTTTCCCCAGCTTCTTAGGCGCTCTCTGCCATTTCTCCTGTATCACCAGCTTATTGATGACTGACATCAACTGCTGATGGTCGGGTGATTTCATATTTTGAAGGTATATTTAGGAGATTTATATAATTTTCAGTTGTGGAGTTTAATTGAATGGTTTTTTCAAAAAGGCAACCAAAAAGTTTATAGAGGACTTTGAATAACCCCTATTTTATATCGAATTCAAAGTCCTTCTTAGAAGGGTTTGAAGTATTT
>DUFZ01000080.1 GCA_013331635.1 Candidatus Woesearchaeota archaeon
GGGTATTAACAATCGACCATCTTTGCCATATTCATGGAGTAACTTATGAAGTCCTTCTCGGACTTTAGGAACAAAACCCAATACCTCTTGCTCACTCAAAAATAGATCTTCCTCAGAAGAATTTTTAGAAAGTTGCCTTAAAAGTTCTGCTTCCTCTGGTGGTAATTCACCAAACAACATATCAACGGCATCGCCCAGGCTTATTCTTCCCCGATGATCTTCAGTACTACTAGAATCGTCACCCTCAATTTGGATAAAGTTTTCATCATTTCTTCCCAGTAAATCGTGAAGAGTTCTATTGTCATCGGGACTCTTTTTTTGATCTAATCTTACCATAAATCTTTCTTCATAGTGTCCATGGGCATACACTTCAACAAGATCAGCAATTCGCCGATATAATAAATCAAAATGTGGAAAACCAATCTGTTTCAACTCACTATCAACAATATATCTGACTTTACGAGAAGCTTTTTCAGATATTTCAAAAGTGCTTAAGATGTAATCAACATCGGTTTCCGTCAGCATAAAAACTCAGATAAAACCAACTTTAAAAACTTTTTCTTACTAAAAGAATAATGCCCCTAAAAAGCCCCCCCTAAAGTCCCACCGCTATATTTAAAAAGCACGGAATCTTCCTTTGAGAGAAGCATGGCGAGCAAAAAGATTCGTGAATATGATGCAAAACGGCTGATTTTAGCTCGTTTGCCAAAGGGTATCGCAGCAGCATATCGAGGAGTTCTGGTTGGCCCAACGACCAAACTTGATGCGCTTCCAAAGCAGTTTCCTTGGCTGGTGAAAGAAAAGCTGGCTGTGAAGCCCGACCAGTTGTTTGGCAAGCGCAAGCAGTATAATCTGGTGCTGTTACATTCAGATTTTGCGGGAGTGAAGAAGTTTATCCTCGCGCACCGAAATAAGAAGGTTACGATCGGAAAAGCGACGGATGCCTTAACTCATTTTTTGATTGAGCCGATGATTGCCCATCAGCAGGAATATTATATTTCCATTACCTCGCAGCGAACTTGTGATGTGATTTATTTTTCCGCAGAGGGTGGTTTTAATATTGAAGAGCGCTGGGATAGGGTCAAGAAAATTGCCATCCCGGTAGGAGGAACTCTCTCCACGACACAACTAAAATCGGCCGGAATTCCTGAAAAATTACACCATTTTATGGTTGAATTGTATAGATTATATGTTACCTTAGATTTCACTTACCTGGAAATTAATCCTTTTTGTATAGATGTAAAAGGCACGGTTCATCTGCTGGATATGGTGGCGCAACTGGATGGCTGCGCTCATTTTCTTCACCCGCAAGATTGGAAGAATGTAGAATTCCCCCGCTCTTTCGGCAATAAATCCTATCCTGAAGAAGAATTCATCAGCAAGCTGGATGAAGAAAGCGGTGCTTCACTGAAATTAACCATTCTTAATCCACAGGGAAGGATCTGGAATATTCTTTCAGGAGGGGGAGCGAGCATCATTTATCTTGATACCATTGTTGATGCCGGCTTGGGGAAGGAATTAGCGAACTATGGGGAATATAGCGGCAATCCTACCCGGGAAGAGTCGTATCAGTATGCGAAAACGGTGCTGGATCTGATGACGAGGAAGGCGCATCCAAAAGGGAAACTCTTGTTCATTGCGGGAGCCATTGCTAACTTTACCGATGTTAAAGAGACTTTCATGGGCATCGTACGAGCCTTGAAAGAATATCAGGAAAAACTGCGAACGCAAAAAATACGTATTATCGTGCGCCGGGGAGGGCCAAATTACGAACAAGGATTAAAACTCATTCATGATACAGGAAGAGAAATGAAAGTGCCTATTGAAGTGCATGGCCCGGAAACACCAATGGTGTCCATTGTTGCGCCTGCGTTAGAAAAATTGTAAAAAAATAATCATAACAACATGAAACCCTACCAACTCTTTGATCAGGACACGCAGGCTTTATTTTATAATTTGAAAGCTACGCCCATTCAGCGGATGCTGGATTTTGATTATGTGTGCAGACGCAAAAAACCAAGCATTGTGGGAGTTATCCATCCGGGCAGGTCGGGATTTCATAAGGCTTTTTTTGGAGCGGTCGAAATAGTCATTCCGGTGTATGACCGTGTCGGAGAAGCTGTTCGCCATCACCCACAGGCGAGTGTGCTGATTAATTTTGCCTCGTTCCGTTCTTCCTTCCTGCCGTCCAAAGAAGCGTTATTGGCTCCGTCAATCAAGGTGGTCGCTATCGTTGCTGAGGATATTCCGCAACGGCAGACTCGGGAATTGATTGCTCTGGCACAGCAGCAAAAGAAAACGATTATTGGTCCGGCAACAGTGGGGGGAATTGTTGCTGGAAAATTCCGCATTGGCTACGCCGGAGGGATGATGGAAAATATCATCAAAGCCAAGCTTTATCGTCCGGGCAGTGTTGGCCTGGTCTCTAAATCTGGAGGGATGATGAATGAACTGTTCAACATCATTGCTCGAACGACGGACGGGATTTCTGAGGGGATTGCCATCGGAGGGGATACCTTTCCCGGGTCAACTTTACTTGATCATTTGCTGCGCTATGAAGCTAACCCAAACATACATTTAATGATAGCACTTAGTGAACTGGGGGGCAGGGATGAATATGATATCATCAAAGCTAGGAAAGAAAAGAAATTAACCAAACCATTGATTATGTGGGTGGTGGGAACTTCGGCCAAAATATTCCCTTGGGAAGTGCAATTTGGGCATGCTGGGGCCAAGGCAGGAAAAGAAGAAGAGGGTGCTGAGGCTAAAAATAAAGCCTTGCGGGCAGCAGGGATTATTGTTCCCTCTTCTTTTGCAGAGCTTGAATCAACCATTCAAGAGCAATTTCAGAAACTAATTCGGGAGGGAAAGATGAAACCAAAACAGGATACTCAACCAGCGGCACTGCCACTGGATTATAAAGATGCAGTGAAGAAAGGCCTCGTTAGGCAGGCAACTTCTTTTACTACTACTATCTCATCTGATGTGGGAGAAGAAGCGACGTATGGCACGATGCCCATTAGCGATGTGGTTGCGAAAGGATATGGTATTGGTGAAGTGATTGGTTTACTTTGGTTTAAACGAAAATTGCCTTCTAACTTTAGCAAGTTCCTGGAAATGTGTATCGTCATTACCGCTGATCATGGTCCGGCAGTGTCCGGAGCGCATAATGCCATTGTCGCAGCACGAGCCGGAAAAGATGTAGTTTCTTCGCTGTGCAGCGGATTGCTCACCATCGGCCCTCGGTTTGGGGGGGCAATTGATGATGCCTGCCGCTACTTTAAGCAAGCTTGTGATGCTCATGTTCCACCAGTGCAATTTGTTGAAGACATGAAGAAAAAGGGAATTTTAATTCCTGGCATTGGGCACCGGGTGAAGTCCAAGCGAAATCCCGATAAGCGGGTGGAATTGCTTAAAAAATATGGTCTGAAACATTTTGCCAAGACTCCCTACCTTCACTATGCCTTGGAAGTGGAGAAGGCAACGCTTCAGAAGGCGGAGAATCTTATTTTAAATGTGGATGGGTGTATTGCAGTACTGTTACTTGATGCACTCATGAGTTCTGGTGCATTTAGCATTAAGGAGATTGATGAAATCGTGCAGATAGGATATGGCAATGCCCTGTTTGCCTTGGCTCGAAGCATTGGACTCATTGGCCATATACTTGATCAGAAACGACTCAAGTCTGAATTATATAGGCATCCGACGGAAGATATTTTGTATTTGCTGGGGGAAGGGAACTAGTTGTTTTTTATTAACATTAAAGACACAATTTAACTTATTTGTTATTAGAAAACAAGTTGTTTTTAATTAACGTAATAACAATATTTTGAGTATTCTGTTACATAAAAACGTTTATATAGTAGAGCATACTCTTGGAAGGGATGGAAGAACTGCTCAAAACATTCTTGGAAGAATACCTTGGAGCTATTGAACAGCTCGAAAAAGAACGCTACAAGAATGCGACCATCCTTCTTTCTAAAGCGCTCTTTGCCCTCTGTGATTTTCTCATCCAGCAGAAGCTCCAGAAACTTCCTAAGAACCATAGCGAACGCTTTCGGATTCTGGAAAAATACTATCCAAACGTGTATCTCACAGTCGATATGATTTTTACCCATTATACGGATGCCTACTCTCAGCCAATCTTACAAGAAACCTGCATTTTAATTAAAAATGGAATCAAAACTATTGCCGGAACTGAAAACCTACCAGAAGAAGTTAAAAAAATTATTAGATGATAATCTGGTAGATATACTCATCTTTGGCTCCCTAGTTAAAGGAGGAAGGCCAAAGGACATAGATGTAGCTCTGCTGGTGAAAGAAAAAGCGAAAGTAGATACTTTGAAAATGAAGAAGATACTCCAGGGAATCATTTCCAAAGAGATTGATGTACAGATTTTAGATATTAATTCTATCTATTCTTCCCTCTGGTTAACTCTTATCAAAGAGGGATTTAGTGTTGGAAAAAATAATTTTTTGTCTTCTTTGTATAAAATAAAGCCGGCAGTGCTGTATAAATATTCCTTGCAAAAGCTCACTAAGGTTCAGAAAGTACAGTTTGAAAGGGGGATTAAGAACGTATTAGGTCAGGAAGGAAACTTTTTGACCAGATCAGTGGTCTTAGTTCCGCTCCAACTCAAAAACAGAATGATGGAATTCCTCAAAAACTGGGACATCTACTATGAAAGCCAGGAATATGAATTATTGCCGTTGCTGAGGAAAGAAGAATTTTTGTAAGAGATTGATTCTGAAAAAGCGGTGATACAGGCATCTAAGAGAGGATATTTTGTATCGGCTGGAGAAATGAGAAAAAATATTAAAGCTTAGTATTTTTCAAACCCTTAACTTAACCACTCTATATCCTTCCCTATAACAAATTTTATAAACAGACTGCTTTCTTTAGTGGTTTCGGGGTGTTTATAGGTCATGGAAGATAAAAAAGATAGTGAGGAAGTGGTTATTGATTTTTCTGCAGTTAGGCGCAAGCTCAAAGGGTTCTTTTCAAAAGGAAATAAGCAGGAAGAAGAACCAGCACCTCACACTCATCAGGCTCATTCAACCCATCATACTGCCAGCCCTCATCATCAACCTCATGAACATAAAGAGCATCACCCGATTTCTGAAGATCATTCCAAATCATCAGCGGATGAAATTACTTTTGACTGGAAGCAGGTAACTGCCTTCGGCAAGACGCATGCCAAGTGGCTGATTCCATTGCTGTGTATCTTGATTGCGATGAGCTTTTCTATCTATTTCAGAACCATGCCCCAGCGGTTGCCTATCACTGATAGCTGGGCGCAAGGCACGGTCTATAATTTCTACCAGAACCAACTTCAGCAGCAAATCAATCAGCAGTATCCTAACCTGCCGGAGCAGAATAGGAAGGCTTTAGTGGCAACCCAATGGCAGAAGACCTACCAGGAAAATCAGGACCAGATCGAAGCACAGGTACAACAGCTCTCCCAGCAATATAAGAGCCAGTTCCGGGATGATCAAGGGACTTTATATTTATTAGGGATAGATCCTTATTATTATTACCGGCAGTCAGCGTTAATTATCAAAAATGGGTTTCCCGGCACGGAAAAAAAAGAGGGAGTTTCCTGGGATTCCTATCGGATAGCGCCTATCGGAAGAGATGCTCCCTGGAATTTTCATAATTGGTTCGGCGCGATGTTATACCGTTTGGTGAGCCTCTTTACTGATACCTCGGTGATGGCGACATTTTTTTATGTAGGAACTATTTTCGCCGCCTTAACCGTTATTCCAGCTTTTTTTATCGGAAGAATCATAACCAAAAACAACGCCGGAGGTTTCTTTACGGCGATGATTATTGCCGTCACTGGTTTTTTCGTTTCCCGGACTACCGGTGAGAGTTCTGATACCGATGTGTATTCGGTTTTCTTTCCTATCCTCATTACCTGGCTGTTTTTGGAAGCAATAACAGCCCAGAAACGAAAACACCAATTGCTATGGGGAGCATTAGCAGGCTTGGCAACGGGATTATTTGCCTTTGCCTGGACCGGATGGTGGTATATTGCGACGTTTATAATCATCACCAGCATCGCCCATCTCCTGGCGCTCTTGGTCATCCACCGCAAAAACTGGAAGGATTCTTTTAAGCCGGCATTGATGAACTCAGGGTACTCCATTGGATCGTACATCATAACTGCCAGTATTTTTGTGAGTTTATTCATTTCCTTCCGGGAGTTTATCAGAATCATCTTCGGGCCTTTGCAATTCCTGGCCTTGAAAGCGGTTGGTGTTACCAGCTACTGGCCGAATATACGGACTACTGTGGCGGAACTGAATGTGACTTCCCTGGCTAATGTCATCAATCAATTGGATGGAAAATTATTATTTATGTTGGCAGTGGTGGGGATTATCCTTACTCTGCTCCTTAAAGATGAACAAGGAAAAAGAGATTTTCGGGTACCGTTCTTTCTGGCGATGTGGCTGGTTGCTTCTTTGTATGCTACAACTAAGGGGGTGCGCTTCATTTTACAAATTACACCGGTGTATGCAATTGCCTTAGGAGCCTTCATGGGCATTGCCTGGGAGTATTCATCCCGATGGATTTCCAAAGGACTTAAGCTGAATACTCTGGTCACGAAAACAATTGTGTTTTTGCTGCTGGTGTTATTGTTAATTCAACCCATTAAGACTGGGTACAGCCAGGCGTATAATGCTGTTCCCAGCGTGAATGATGGATGGTATAATACGTTGACGAAGATTAAAAACGAAGCGCCTCAAAATGCCATCATAACTTCCTGGTGGGATTTCGGGCATTGGTTCAAGGCAATTGCTGACCGTCCGGTAACCTTTGATGGGGGGACGCAAGTTGGACATGATGCCTATTGGGTGGGAAAAGCTTTGCTGACCAATGATGAGAAGTTAACCGTGGGAATAGTGCGTATGCTGAACTGCGGGCAGAATAATGCTTTTGATGAATTAGATAAAATACTGAATGATACTCCTACAGAAATTGCTCTCCTTAACACTATGGTTACCCAGACTAAAGAAATGGCTATTAAGACCTTGCATGACCAGGGCCTGACTGCGGAACAAATTGCCGGAGTGGTCCAATATACTCATTGCGACAATCCGCCCCAGGATTATTTTATCACTTCCGATGACATGATCGGCAAAGCGGGAGTATGGGGGCATTTTGGAAGCTGGAATTATGAAAAAGCAGTGATGTATCAGAAAACCAGAAACCTTAATCGGGCAGAAGCAGTGCAGTTTTTGGTCTCTCATTTTAATCTTACGGAAGAGCAAGCCGATCGCACTCACGCCGAGATTCAATCGACGGAAGCGGATCGATGGATTTCGCCCTGGCCTTCTTACTTATCAGGAAGGGCGGGATGCCAGAATGGGCCTAATGGAACTCTCGCCTGCCCGGTAGGAACTCCACAGGGAAATGCTTTGATATTGGTTGATCTGGCTACTGCTGATGCTACTTTGAAAGTAAATAATGATGAGATAGTGCACCCGGCTTCTTTAGTCTATGCGGATAAGGAAGGAGTCAAAGAAAAGAGGTTTGAGGGCAAAACTGTTCCCTTTTCCTTAGTACTGCTTCCAGCCGGGGAAAAGACGTATGAAGGGATACTGGCTGATCCTTCCCTGGCGTACAGCACTTTTACCAAATTATTCTTTTTTGAAGGGCATGGAGTGGAATGCTTCAGCAAGTTTGATGATGCCCGGACTTTTACTGGGGGAAGAATCATCACCTGGGCGGTTGATTACAACTGCGGGCAGTCTAACCAAGTCTATTTCCTGCCCAAGGAAGAAGTGGAAGCGGCGCATATTTTGATTGCTACTTCGGGCAGAAGCGAGGAGGAAGCCCTCAAAATAATTGAGGATCTTCAACAAAATGTTACGGTGAAAAACTTTAAAGAGTATGCGCAGACCTATTCGGATGACCCCGGCTCAAAGGGACAGGGTGGATATCTGGGCTGGTTCGGCAAAGGGCAGATGGTGCCGGAGTTTGAGCAAGCTGCTTTCAGCCTTAAGCCCAACGAAATTTCTAAGCCCGTTAAAACTCAGTTTGGCTATCATTTGATTTTGGTGCTAGATACTCGAAAGACCTAACGGTAAAAATCGTGTTGGAAAGAGGTTGGTGATGGATATCTATGAAGAGTCCGTGGAACTGCATCGAAAGTTGGGTGGAAAATTTTCTATCACCCCTAAAATAAAAATTCAAAATAGGCATGATCTTTCTTTGGCGTACACTCCGGGAGTAGCGCAGCCCTGCCGAGACATTGCTAAAGACAAGCAAAAAGCCTATGAGTTAACCATCAAAAAGAATTCTGTCGCGGTCATTTCCGACGGCTCGGCGGTGCTGGGACTGGGGAACATCGGGGCGGAAGCGGCTATTCCGGTGATGGAAGGAAAAGCGGTGCTGTTCAAAGAGTATGGGGATATCGATGCCTTTCCGATCTGTATCAGCACGCAGGATTCTCAAGAATTGATTCACATCATCAAAAATATCGCGCCGGTGTTTGGCGGGATAAACCTGGAGGATATTGCAGCGCCACGATGCTTTGAAATTGAAGAGGCCTTGCAGAATATTGGCATCCCGGTATTTCACGATGATCAGCATGGAACAGCAATAGTCGTACTGGCGGCATTGATGAATGCCTGCAAAGTGGCGGGGAAAAAAATAAGTGAAGTCAAAGTGGTCATTAATGGAGCGGGAGCGGCGGGAACGGCCATTGCCAAAATGCTGCTGTGCATTGGACAGGATGAAGATAGATGCACGCCAGTGAAAGAGATTATCGTCTGCGATTCTAAGGGGATTATCTCTAACAAAAGAATGGATATCTCTACTAATACGATGAAAATGGAACTGGCAGGTTTAACCAATAAAAATACTATTACAGGGACGCTTGCTGAGGCGATACGAGGTGCAGATGTTTTCATTGGGGTGAGCGTGGCGGGGATATTAAATGAGCAGATGATACGATCCATGAATCAAAAGCCAATTATTTTTGCCATGGCCAATCCAACGCCGGAAGTGATGCCGGATGATGCCAAAAGATGGGGGGCGTTCATCATTGCCACCGGACGAAGTGATTTTCCCAACCAAGTCAATAACGTGCTGGCTTTCCCGGGTATATTTCGCGGAGCGCTGGATGCTAGGGCGCAGAAAATCACCAACAAAATGAAACTGGCTGCCAGCTATGCACTTTCTAGCTGTGTTAAAGAACCGACGGCGAAGAATATAATCCCTTCAGTCCTGGATAAATCAGTGGTGAAGATAGTGGCGGAAGCGGTGAGGAGAGCGGCATGGGGGGAAAAGAGCAAATGAACCTAGACAGATGCTATGCACATCCAATGAACCAAAATCTTTATAAATAAGCCGCATTCCCAAGAGCTATACCGTTATAACTACTGGCGCTGTGTATGAGTAAGCATAGTGACTTCAGGTAGGAGGTCAGATATATGGAAAGACAAGACGTTACCAAAGCAATAGATGAGCTGAAAAAGCAGCCGCAAAAAAAGTTCTCGCAATCCTATGATCTAATCATCAATCTTAAGAATTTTAATGTCAAGCAAACTCCTTTGGACTTCTTTGTGACCATGCCCCATTCACTGGGAAAGAAAATCAAAGTGGCTGCTTTTGTGGAGCAAGCAACCGACCAGAAAGCCTGTGATTTGATTATTAGGGAGAGTGAATTTCAAAAGTATGCGGAAAAGAAAACTGCCAAGAAGTTAGGAGAAGAATACGATTTTTTTATTGCTCAAGCGAATTTAATGGGAAAAATTGCTGCTGCCTTTGGTAAAGTGCTGGGAACCAAAGGTAAAATGCCTAATCCAAAATTAGGCTGCGTCGTTCCCCCTAATGCTAATTTGGAACCTTTAGTGAAAAAACTGGAAACAACTGTCCATTTAACTGCTAAAAAAGCGACTAATCTCCAATGTATGGTCGGAAAACAGAATCAAAACGAGAATGAGATTATTGATAATGTCATGAGTGTCTATCAGACCGTAACTAAACAACTTCCCGATGAGACTCAGAATATTAAGAATGTCAGCATCAAGCTAACCATGAGCAAGCCGGTGAGGATCTAATGCCCAGCGAAATTAAAAAGAAACTAGTACAACAAATCATCAAAGACGTCAAAGAATATCCTATCGTTGGAGTAGTAGATCTTCAGAATCTCCCAGCACCGCAATTACAAGTGATGCGATCACTGCTTCTCAAGAAACAAATTAAGATTATTATGGCTAGAAAAAGATTGTTACAGCTGGCCCTTAAGGAAGTCAAGAAAGATAACTTAATGCAATTGTCCGACAAGATTAAAGGCATGCCGGCACTTATTTTTAGTAAGGATAATCCTTTTACCTTGTATGGAATTATCCAGAAAAATAAGTCAGACGCTTCAGCAAAAGCAGGACAGACTGCTCCGCGAGACATAGTAGTTAAAGCGGGACCAACCAGCTTTGCTCCTGGACCGGTCATTTCAGAACTGGCTGCCGTTGGCATCAAAACCAAAGTGGAAGGGGGAAAATTAGCAATCATTTCCGATACTACGGTGGTCAAAGAAGGGGAAGTCATTTCGGCCAAAGTTGCGGAAACCCTGAAACGTCTGGATATTAAACCCATGGAAATTGGGCTCAATGTGGTGGCAGTGTGGGAGAATGGAATTATCTTCCTCTCAAAACAATTACATATTGATGAAGCTGAATATGCCCACAATGTCGCTCAGGCGGCGCAGTGGGCCATTAACCTGGCGGTTGAAGCGGTCTATCTGACTGCTGATACGACCGAAACCATCCTGCAGAAAGCTTTTAGGGAAGCAAAAACTTTATCAGTAGAGAGCAGTTTCATCACTGAATTAACTGCTGGAGATATTTTGGCGAAAGCTGAGGCAGAAGCAGTATCTGTTCAAGAGAGCGCCGGAATAGAAGAAAATAGCCAATAAGGTAACTTACAAAAATAACCAAGGAGGAATATAAAATGGAATACATTTATGCCGCAATGTTGCTTCACAAAGCAGGAAAAGAAATCAATGAAAGCGCGGTTAAAGCAGTGCTCACTGCCGCTGGAGTGAAAGCTGATGAAGCCCGTGTTAAAGCGCTGGTTGCCGCTCTTCAGGGTGTGAATATCGAAGAAGCAATCAAGAAAGCTGCTGTTGCAGCACCAGTTGCAGCAGCTCACGCTGAACCTGCAAAACAAGGGGCTGCGAAGAAGGAAGAAAAACCAAAAGAAGACGAGAAGAAAGCAGAAGAAGCTGCTGCTGCCGGACTGGGAGCGTTGTTCGGATAGGTCTTATCTTTTTTATTTTTCTCTTTTTTCTTTCGCCTGCGCCTAAAAAAGATTATAAGGATGTTTCCATGGTTGAAAATTCTTCAGAAATACGCGAACTCCGTCAAGAATTTGAACAAAAAAAGAAAGAGATATTCCAATTGCGTTCCGCTCTTACGGCCTTAAGCGCTGAGAAAGAGACTATTTTTCATCAGCTGAAATCCAGCGGGCAGAAAGTAAAATCACTGGCTGCCAGCATGAAAGCCCTTAAAGATGAGAGGGATGCGCTTACCAAGCAAGTGCAGGAACTGAAAGGGGAAAGGGCAAAATTAAACTCGGCGGTTAAAGAAAAAGCATCCGAGAAGAAGAAAGTGGAAGAAAAACGGGATGAGATTCAATCGGAATTAGAATATAAAGGCAATCCCCGTGCACTGAAACATGAAATTGAAGTTCTAGAAAGAAAAATTGAGACGGAAGTCATGCCTTTCAGCAAGGAACAGCAATTGAGAAAAAGAGTGAAAGAATTGCAAGCCCGATATAAAGAGGCAACTAAACTGGGGGAAGTGTGGAAGGAAGTCAATACTTCTTCAGCAGATTTTTCTGAAACCCGAAGACAGGCGGAGGAATCGCATCATTCGGTGCAGGAAAAAGCACAGGAAGCACAGCAACGGCATGAAAAGATGACTTCTTTGCTGCAGGAAATTAAGAAGCTGCGGGCGGAAGAAAAGCCCCAAGCGGATAAATATACTCAGCTGAAAGAAGAAGTGGCGCAGACTAAGAAAAAATTAGACGAAGCGGCAGCACGAGTGGAAGAATTGCGCAAGATCTTACATGAAGATGATGAAAGAAGCTTTACCCAAAAAGCTCAGGAAAGGACTATGGAAGTTCGGGAGAAAATAAAGAAAGGGAAGAAATTGAGTACGGAAGATATTTTAGCGTTTCAGGCGCTGAAGGAATGAGTATTAATGGGGATATACATCTCTTAAGAGATTATGTAATTCATTTCTACACTAAATTGTAGTCACTCATACTGCTGAGTGCCCTAGATTTCTGGCTAGAACCTCTTAAGAAGTTTACTCAACATGACCGGCTAATATGAAACCCTTCCAGTAAATTCGGCTTAGTTGCAAGTTTCATTCACAGCCCCTCACCAGCAGATTATGGGCAAAACATTTCATATAGAGGACTTTGAATAACCCCTATTTTATATCGAATTCAAAGTCCTTCTTAGAAGGGTTTGAAGTATTTGGATGGGTTAATCAAACC
>DUFZ01000066.1 GCA_013331635.1 Candidatus Woesearchaeota archaeon
AGGTTCGAGTCCTGCCGTCCGCATATTTTTTCTTAGCGAAGCCCTAGGGTTGATAAGGGGACAAAGCTACTTATGCGCGATGCCTATGCAGGTAATCAGAAGGTGATTCTTCTGGTCTTCAATCGAATCCTGCCTCCCGCACTTTTATTCTTTTTAAGCTGAAGCTTGCTTTCAGGGTTGTTGCGAAACTAACTTCNNATCCCTACTTTCGCAACAACCTCCTTGCTTTCTTCTTGCCCCAATTACACCATTCCAACAACAAAAATATTAAATACTCTGTCTGATTGATTTGGATATTAAAGGTACCATGACTAAATTCATTGCCATCGTTTCGGGAAAAGGGGGTGCGGGAAAGACTACAGCTACCCTTAACCTCGGCCAGGCGCTCACTGACCTGGGGAAGAAAGTGATCGTGGTGGATACTAATTTTGCCACCCCTAATGTTGCCATCCAATTGGGGTTTATGAATCCGGAAGGGACGATCAATAAATTTCTGCGTAAAGAAAAAGAATTGGGTGAGATTACGTACTTGCATGAAAGCGGCCTTTCCATCATTCCGGCATCTCCCTCTTACACTGAATTTCAAAAAACCAATCCCCAAAAAATAAGTGAACTGATCGAACATCTGGATGACCATACTGAATTTGTGCTGCTGGATGCGCCTAGCGGCCTTGGGTATGAAGTGTCAGAAGTGCTTAAAAACAGCGATGAAGCGCTCATTATCGTCAATCCTACCTTAAGCTCAGTCATGGAAGCGGTCAAAACCATCCAGCTGGCCCAGGCAAATAATGCCACCATTGCCGGAATTATCCTGAATATGACCCATCGTGGCCGGCATGAATTACAGGAAGAAGAAGTGGAACGAATTTTAGGCCACCAAATCATTGCCAGCATTAAAGATGACCGAAAGATACGCAAATCACTGCATCGGCAAATGCCATTGAATTATGCCTATCCCCGCTCCCGGACAGCAAAACAATTCAAAAAGGTTGCCCAGCATCTTGCGCTGGATCATCAACCATGAAACAAAAACTACAGCTCCCAAAACAGGGGTGGGTGGATAGGGAGATAAAATCAACTGAAGCTCAGTTGAGTAAGGCTGCGGGGTACGACCTCTTTTTTTCTAAAATCATGTTCTGGAGCGCTTTATTGATTATTGTTCTGGCTAACTTACTTATATCCATTATACTGGTTCCTTTTCTCATCGTCCTCAACGGTTCGGTGCTGTACAGCATAGTCATTGTTCTGGCGGTGACGATGGGTTTTCTGTATAATTTCTTACTTAATGATATTGCTCATTTAGAAAATAAACACCATCGAAGAGCTACTCTCATCATTCCTTTGCTGGCCTTAGGGAATATAACAGTTATGGTTATCGCTGCCAATCGCTTTCTGGCAGAATTGCCGGTTCATAACCAGCCCCAGAATCCCTGGATGGTAAGTATTATTTTTGCCGTGGTGTTTGTTGTCCCTTATTGTGTTGACCAGCTGCGTACTTGGCATCGTCATGCTCATCGCGCGCTGGTTCGATAAACAATTACGAAAAATTTATTCTTCCAATAACTTTTGAACAATCACGGCATACGCGGGCCGGGCAATGAGAACCCCAAAGGATAGACCGGCAATCGTTGTCAGGGCAAAGCCGCGCAGTAATCCTGCACCGGCCCAGAACAAGGGCAACATACTGGAGATATTAATGAAGTAAGATCCCATCACGATAAACATAGCATTCTTGATCCTGGTTTTCCAGTCTGAAACAATCTGGCCTTTTACGGTCTCATCGGTAATCACGATCAGACTATCCACGCCGGTTCCCGCAACGATGATGATGCCGGCAATCCCAGCTAAATCTAAATTCCATCCGACCAGAGCAGCAAATCCCAGCACCATAATAATTTCTGACAATAAAGTTAGCACCATGGGGATAATAATCCTAGCTTTCCGATACCGGAAAAGTACAACACCAACAACGGCGACCACGGCCAGAGCCCCTACTAATATTATATTATTCAAGAACTCTTTTCCCAAGGAAGGTGAGATAGTATCCATTTTTTCCACCTCCAACTTAACGGGCAGGCTTCCGGTAATGATAATAGTCTGCAATCGTTTCATGTTCTGAAGAGTAGTAGTAACTGCTTCCTGCTGAGTCCGACCAGATCCGCCTCCAGAAATTTGGATACTGGTCGTCGCCCGGCCTTTTAATTCCGCGCCGATGCGCAGACTGTCAACTTCCTTATCATCAAGATACAGCAATAAATTCTCGCTTAAATAGGCGGAACCATCTTCACTTACTACAGATAGTTTATCAGTGATGGCGGCTTGCCGTTCCGCGGCCTCCGAACTGAGCGTGATAGTGAAGAAAAAACTACAGCCATAGCCACTTTGAGTCTGAGCACAGCCCCGGCTGGGATCGATGCCGGAACAATCAGCAGTTCGGCAGACATAGGTGATATCTTTTTTGCCGCCAAAGAAAACGGTTTCATTGCCAACTTTCGCTTCAAACTTTCCCTGCCGGGCCAGCAAGTCTTTGACTTCTTCTTCGGTAACGCCGGCAATTTCAATCAGGATAAAATTTTCGCCCGATAAATCGGATGCGGCCCGCACCGACACATCGCTCAGCCCATACACATTTAACCTTTCTTTTAGATTATCGATGGTAATATCTAAGGTGTCTTTGCCCACCGGCTCGGCAGGACGCAATAACACCCGAGTGCCGCCTTCTAAATCCAGCCCCTTTCGCAAATTAGAACGGGGAGTATCGTACACCCGCAATCCTAAATCCACTTGGCCGAGGGCATTGCCCCGAGCAGAAACGCTGTAGACCCCTTTATTGGTTTCGACATTAATAGTACGGTTGGTTTTGAGCGTGCTTAGATAAGAATAATAGTTATCTACTGAGGTTATCCTATTGCCATTCAGGGAAATGATCGCTTCCCGGCTGAGAGGAGTTAATCGGGGGGAAGGGTTCTGGATACCCGCCTGGAGCGCGGAAGAATTGGGGACTACACTGCGGATAGTAACGGTATCGCCTTCAAAAAGCCGGGGATGGATGGAAATCAAGGAAAGCAGTACCGCAGTCAGCAGCAGTAAAACTCTCCAGTTGGTAAAAATATTTTTGAATGTCGTCATGGTTGCTTTTTCTCCAGATATAATCTCAAAATGCCAACATTCTGTATCCAAGTCATGATCATATCGACCAGCAGGCCAATGAAGAGGATAATCATTATCTGCTTGATAACTTCGCTCTGAACTAAAAATAAAGCGACCAGCACTGCTACCAAGGTTGTAGTGGTCATAGTCATCCCGGTCTTAATCGCGCCGTAAATCCGGTCCATGACTGATCCATCAGCTCGTTTTAACAGCCGGGTGGTTAACAACACATCGGTGTCAACGGAATATCCAATTAACATCAAAAAAGCAGCTATACCGGCGGTGCTCAATTTAATGCCGGTAAGATTGAAAATAGCTAAGGTTACGGTAATATCGGAAAAAGCAGCCAGAATGACCGCCAGGCTAGGCACCCACACCCTAAAGTAGAGAATGACGACTATAGCCATCAGGAAAAAAGAGACAAGTAAGGCGATGGCAGTCTGCTTAAAAAAACTAGATCCCAGGGCTGACCCAACTACTTCCACGCTATAATCCTGAGGAGCAAGAGGTATTTTTTCTTTGATGGCATTCACTACTGCCTGTATTTGCGCGCTTTCCTGAGCATCAGAATCTACGGCCAGGCTCACTATTTTCCCAGCCGCAGTTATGGTTCTTACTCCCATATCCGCCCCGGGAAACTTATTTTTAAGATAAGCTTCCAGCTCCTCTGGGGAAACTGATGAGGAAGCAGTGATGGTGATGGTAGAGCCCCCTTGCAGGGTAATCCCTTTGTTCACAAAATCGCCGGTAAAAGCATACTGCAGCCCAATCTCCATCAGTGCAAAAATGACCAGTGCTATAGGAATAATCATTAACACTTTGTACTTATGTTCATACCATTGTTTTAGGAATAGCACCATACGGTAACGGTGGATGAATGAACCCTATATAAAGATTATGCTGGTAAAAAGGTGATTGGGAAAGGGTAAAGCAAAGAATCCCAGGCGTACTCGTCAATGACCAGGGGGATACTTTATCGTCAAAAAATACTAAATATTTATAAAGCAAAAAAAATTCGCTATAGTCGTGGAGATTATCCAGTTAAAAGGGGTGTCGAAAGAGTACGGAAGGAATAAAATTATTGAGGATGTCTCTCTTACCATTGAAGAAGGCGATATTTTTGGCATCATCGGCCAATCAGGGAGCGGAAAAACGACCTTGCTGAAACTTATCTCTGGTTTTATCGAGCCTACAGAAGGGGAAGTGGTCTATTTCTCAAAAATAGATAATAAGCCTAAGGATCTGCATAAGCATTTCCATAAAATCAAAAGGCATTTAGGATTTACTCCCCAGCATTACTCCTTTTACCCAAAATTAACCGTCAAGGAAAACATTCTCCATTTCGGTCTCCTGTATGGGATTGACCAGAAAACTCTGATCGAAAACGCCAGAAGCTTATTAGAGTTTACCGGCTTGTACGAGCACCGGGGAAAATTAGCGGAGAACTTGTCTGGCGGGATGCAGAAAAGGTTGGATATCACCTGCAGCTTAACCCATAAGCCAAAAATACTCATCCTGGATGAGCCTACTGCCGATCTTGATCCAGTTCTGCAGGAAGATATCTTGCGGCTGATTCGTGAAGTCAATAAACAAGGAGTTACCATTGTCATTGCCTCCCATCATCTGGAAAGTTTGGAGCGCCTCTGTACCAAACTGGCCATCATCCATCGTGGGAAACTAGAAAGCTATGGACATCTGGAAGAGATCAGAAAACCCTTCCTTCGTGATCACATCACTATCACTATCAGAACCGGCAATGACAAAGAAAAAATAATCGGGCTGCTGCAAAAATTGCCGGTAAGCAAAATCATTGATCAAGACCATCAGCTAGTCATTTACCCCATCGACGCACCAAAAACTTTGGCAGCGCTGCTGCAGGTGGTCAAGCAGGAAAACCTCTATCTTCATGATATCGACTTACACAAGCCAACACTGACGGAAATCTTTCAAAAGATAACCGGGAAAAAATAAAGATGGGAAAAGTATGGCTGCTAACGAAAAAGAACCTTAAGCTGCTGGTGCGGGCCAAGAGTTCGGCGCTGGTAGTAGTCTTTGCTCCTTTGATGATTATGCTCATTTTAGGGCTGGCTTTTAACACCTCTGATAAATATGGGCTTACTATTGGTGTCTATTCCGCCTCAGCTACGGAAGATACCAACTCTTTCTTGGATGCTCTCAAAAATGATCAATTCAATGTGATAACCTATGACAGTTCCATCGAACAATGTGTGGAAGACATCAAGATAGGGGCGGCACATACCTGCATCAATCTTCCTGCTTCTTTTGCTATTGAGGACAATAAACCTAAAGAAATTACTTTTTACGTTGATCCCAGCCGAATAAATTTAGTGTGGATGATTCAGGAAACCTTGAATAATAAATTAAACCTTAAGTCACAACAAATCTCGCAGCAATTAACCACGGACTTGCTCACCAAACTCACTGATACCAAAACCAAAATAGAAACAGAAGGAGAAAAACTTGCAGCGGCCAAGGAAAAAAGCACCGCGGCAGCCGGAAGCAGCGACTCGCTGAAAGCGAGTTTTGGCGGATTGGATTTAACCGTCCCAACCACCACCTATGATCTAGAAGCGCCAACAAAATTCAAGAATAATATTTCTGCTATCTTAACCAATGGAAAAACCAGCGTGAGTGATGCTAAAAAGACCGTGGACAGCGCGTCCATTAATAGTTCAATCAAAGCCAGCATTAATGCCCAGCTGGCTTTGGCAGATGATATCTTTACCGGGGCTATCAACTTAGTAACTACAGATACGGAAGGAAATAGTTTTGCGGCGGTTTCAACCTTAGTCCAGAATCTTCAAACTGATGCTGAGAGCACTAAAACCAAGCTGGCTACGGCTTCTGATACTATCACTTCCGGCGTCTCTACTCTTGCCGATATCAGCACCAAATTAAGCGAGGGCAGCAGTTCCATTGACAGCGTCCAAACTACGCTCAATGAAGTGAAAACCAATATCGATTCACAGAAAGTAACTGAAGCGAGTGTTATTGCCAGTCCCCTCATCACTAAAATTGAGCGCATTAACGCTGACAAGACTTATCTGAATTATCTGCTCCCGGCGCTGCTGGTGATTGTGATTATGTTTTCTTCACTGTTACTGGGAACGACTTTGGTGATGATGGAAAAAAACAGCCCGGCCTTTACCCGAAACTTCTTCCTTCCCATCAAAAGAATCACTTTTATTCTGGCGACGTATTTAACGAATTTAATCATGATCGCCATCCAAGTGGCAGTTATTGTGGTTATTTCTCTCTTTTTTCTCAAAGATGTGATTAATGCGCTTCCTTACGTGGCGTTGATTTTGTTTGTGGCAGCCTCTATTTTTACCTTTATCGGCATGGCGATCGGCTACCTATTTTTGTCGGAAGAAACGGCGGTATTGGCATCAATATCAACCGGCAGTTTGTTGATGTTTATCTCTGGGGTTATTTTACCGTTAGAGAGTATGCCCCCATTGTTACGGGAGATTACTTCTTACAATCCTTTTGTCATCGCAGAGAAATTGATCCGGCAAGTGTTCATCTTTCAGGCTGACTTGACGGTTATCTGGATAGATTTCCTGATTTTGGTGGGATATGCGATGATGTTGTTCTTAATCATCTTAATCATTGAATCCTTCCTCCATCAGCACCTAGTGGAACATTTCTTAAAACATCATCATAAGAAACAGCGCATTGAACAGAAAGAAGTGAAGTGGTGAAAAGATTTCTGGTTTTGATATCAACTCCAAAAAAGAGACTCATCTATCACACCTTTTAGAGCACACAAAATCTTAAATAGAGTATTTTTATAATAATACTATGAGTGATATACTTGAACCTATTGCTAAACTTATAGATGATGCCACTCCCCACATATTGTATAGAATAGAGGGGATGCTGACAGCAGTGAATTGTGAAGTTCGGCCAGCAGAGAAAACAGCACATCAAAGACCAGAGATTTTGACCTACGTTCATATTGATGGCATCATTAGGGATTTGGAAGATTCACGCGCAAGAATTCCCTTTCTGTATACCTGCTGCGAGCAAGACGATGATGCCAGAATCGAGAGAATTTTGGCCCAAGACGCCTTGATAGAAGGACGAACCATCAGACTTGAGGGTATATTAAAGTTAAGTGAGCATAGCCGTTATTTGTCAGTACATGGCATCTCAGTTGCACGAGAAGATGGAACCTACCTCTGGAAACAAGGAACCTTAGAATAGTTTTATAATAGTACTCCTCTTTCTTTGCGTAGGATGAAAAAAAGATTGATTATTATCACTGGTACTCCTGGGACTGGGAAATCGACGCTGGCTAAAATTCTAGCTAAGAAATTGCAGCTCTCTCGTTTGGATTTGCATCGATATTATCCAAAAATTTCTATTAAATATGAAACTACAAAAAAGTGTTATACCATAGATTACCCAAAATTTAAAAAGTTGGTTCTACAAAAACTCACTCAAAGTAAGATCGGATTGATCATTGATTCACATATAGCCCATCATCTTCCTAAAGCTATGGTTGATAGGTGTATTGTGCTAACTTGCAGCAATCTCAAAGAACTGCAGAAAAGGCTGGCAAAACGAAAATATTCTTTGCGAAAAATTCGTGAAAACATTGATGCGGAGATTTTTCAGGTCTGTTTGATGGAAGCGAAGGAGAAAGGACATAAGATCCTGCACCAAGATACCAGTGCCACAACAAAGAAGAAATTACTCTTGGAGATTTTGAAAAAAATTTAATTTATATCAATAAAATTTGGACCAATATAACCGCTACTTTCTTTACATCTTCCTTTCAAATAGTCAGATAACTCTAATCTAGTGTGAATTTGCTGTGTTGCATAATTGAAGC
>DUFZ01000020.1 GCA_013331635.1 Candidatus Woesearchaeota archaeon
TGCCCACATAAGGATATCCTGGATATTGATGGGTCTGTGAAAAAGAAAGTTTGGTTTGAGCTGCTTGATAACAAACAGGCCTTGGATTTGGCGGTCAGGGATATAAAAGACAATTTTGATATCTACATTGAGAGGTATAAGAAATGGCTAAAAAGATAAGATTGACACAGGAAGAAGATATGATCAGAATTTTAAAAAAAGAAGGGTTCAAGGAATTAGACAGCAAAGAAATGAAGAAGGAGCCGTATAAATCTATCGGTAAGCTGCCGACCTGTTTTAAAAATTCAAAATAATGTTTTTGTATTGTTCTGCTTTTTACTTGACCTTTACCTCTGCCTATACCTGTTTTAATTATGGACGAACATCATTTAAATCTCCTCAAAGAACTCTCGAAGGATAACACTCTTTCCCAGCGGGACCTGTCAAAGAAACTTGGCCTGAGTTTGGGTAAGGTTAACTTTGTGTTGAATGCACTCCTTGATAAAGGGCTGGTAAAGGCAAAAAGATTTAAGAATTCAAAAAGTAAACTTGCGTATATGTATATCCTGACGCCGAAAGGGATAACTCAGAAGGTCAATCTGACATACCATTTCCTTAATCGAAAGGTGAATGAATACGATGCTTTAAAAAATGAAATAAAGGAATTAAGAAAAGAAATAGATTGGATGAAAAAAAATAGCGTGTGACGGGAATATGAGAGAAGTGATTAATTATATTAAAGAGCTGTTGATGCCGGTCTTTGAACGGCACGGCAAGGACATTGTTTTTGCATATGTTTGCGGTAAATATAATGCTTCTGAATGAGATAGTCCGACATAGTGTTATCATTTTTGAGAGAGATGACGAGGCGAGAGAGTCTTTTGAGTTTAGGGTCTTGCATGAGGCCATTGATTTCAGGGAGCAAAGAAGGACATAGAAATGGAAACTATAACACTTTTTACAGTTATGGTTGGGCAGATAGCAAAAGGTCGTAGAATGTCAGAAGTTGCTTGGAGTAACTATTGGCCACAAAGTTACCAATTTTTGGTATAGTTATAACAACTACTAATGGGGAGGTTAAATATGAGTACTATTGCTGTTAAGTCATTTAAGGATAAGATCGTAGTAACCATTGATAAAACGGAATCAAATGTTGATATGCTTCTGAGATTTTTGGACAGACTCGAGATAGAACAATCAGCCCAAAAAATAGACTTTAGCAATGATATCCTTAAAATATCGCGGGAAATTAAAAGTAAATGGTGGCAGGCTAATAAAAAGAGATTCATTTTGTTAGAGAAGAAGTTGTAACAATCGAAAACTATATGAAAGCATATGATTTATGCAAAGAAATAGATGAGGACGACGCCCCATTCATTGCATTAGCGCTTGAAATTAACGGCTATTTACTTACCGGCGATGATAAATTGAAAAGAGGGCTAAAAATTAAGGGCTTTGATAGATTTCTTTTGATAGAAAATTGACCGGCTTGCACTGAAGATGAAAAAGATAACTGATAAAAAAGAAGAAATAATCAGCTTCATTTCAACACATAAAGCTGAATTTGTGCAGAAATATGGCGTTGAAAAAATAGGTATCTTTGGAAGTTTTGCCAGAGGAGATGCGTATGAAGGAAGTGATATTGATGTTGTAGTCGAGCTTGCAAAGCCTGATATGTTTTTTCTTATAGGCGTCAAACAGGCTATCGAAGAGGCCTTTGGCAGCAAGGTCGATATTGTAAGGTTGAGAAATAATATGAACGTAACTCTCAAGAGAAGGATAGAGAGGGATGCTATATATGTATGATAAAGACTGAGATAAGATTGTAGGTGATTTGACATGCATGTAAAAACCCTGCCTTCAGCTTTACCTTTGCCTATACCTTTACCTATGCCTATGCCTTTACCTATGCCTATGCCTTTTTTTACACAGACATATAATTTTCTGCAGAGGAAACTTGACGAGTTTGAAAGGCTCAAAAGTGAAATAGAGATTCTTAGACTGGAAGATGAAGAGGGGCAAAGAAGGCCTAAATGAAGACTATGACACTTAATACGATGTATATTTTTTATGCTGAATGTTAGAATAAAGAAATATTCGTGGGAGGTAAAATCTATGCCGACTGGTACCCTTATTAAATACAATGAGAAGGGTGATTTAGTTATTACAATACCGAAGCGTATTGCCAAAAAATATGAAAACAGGATAATAGGCGGGCTCTTAGAAGGTGTTGTATCGGCTAAAAAGTCTAAAACAGCTAAGTGGGAAGGTGACTCTATAAGAGACATAATAGGTATTTATTCAAGCGGAATAAAAGACGGTTCTTTAAAGCATGATAAGTATATTTATGGGAATAAGAAGTGATTTTCAAGGTTTTTGTCGACACCGGCGCCTGGATAGCATTGATAGATAAGAGTGACGATTATCATGAAGCAGCTACTAAGATTTATGCAAATCTCGAAAGGCGGAGTGCCTGGCTTATTACTTCTGATTACGTAATTGATGAGACTGTCACATGGCTTAGATATAAGGTTGGCCATAATGCAGCAGTGGAATTTTGGAACAGGCTACACAATAGCAAGATAACTGAAATAATTAGAGTTGATGCCGAAATTGTAACTGGCGCATGGAAGACATTTCTTAAATATTCCGATCGATTCCTGAAGAGATTGCAAGCATGCTCTCTCTCAAAAATGGGGGAAGGTTCGTGTGATAATCGAGGCATCAAAGTTAAATAAAACTGATTTTCTTAAATTCTTTGGTATATGGAAGCAGAAAAATGTAGAGGAGATTAACATATATAAGGATATTCTTGAAGAGCGGTCAAAATTCAGAAGAGGTGAAATCAAAAGGAGAATATCGACATGAAACTTGAACAGGCTGTCAATTCATTGCCGCCCGCTGCAAGAATAGAAGTGGTTGATTTTATTGCTTTTCTTAAACAAAAATATCGCAGGGGAAAGTCTCCGCTTGTGAAAGAAGACACTGCCTACTGGTCGGCTCTCGGAGAAAAATCGATCAAAAGAATCTGGGACAACGAAGAGGATGATGTTTACAATGAACTACTCAAAAGGTGACATTATCCTTCTCCCTTATCCATTTACTGACCTGAAAACTACAAAAGTCCGTCCGGCTGTTGTGGCGTCCACCAAAGACGGATGGTACTCAGATGTGTTTGTTGTGCCTGTCACCAGCAGGATTGAAAATCTGAATAGTGGTGAATTCGTGCTGCGTGATTGGGGCAATGCCGGGCTGAATGTTATTTCAGCGGTAAAGCGTGGATGTGTTCTTGTGGATACTGGACTGATAAAGCTGAAGGTTGGGAGGCTTTCAAAGAGGGATACACTGTCACTCAACAAAGCGTTGAAACAGTGGCTGGAACTATGAACTATCTTTTACTATCCTGACCCTCCCATTTGTTGTTTGCTCGAAACATATATCCCTGAGATGAAAAAGGCCATAGATAAGATTGTAGGTGATTTGAGATGCATGTAAAAACCTTGCCTTCAGCTTTGCCTTTACCTTTACCTCTGCCTATCTTTATCTGACATATAACTTTTTACAAAGGAAGCTTGACGAGTTTGAAAAGATCAAAAATGAAATAGAGATACTGAGGGTTGAAAACGAAGAGGGGCAAAGAATGCCTAAATGAAGACTGTGGCACTTGAAATTATTTAAAAAAAACTTGTATCTGATCAAAAATGAGCGGTGGTTTGGAAAAACTGTACAGGGGTATAATGTAATGCATATGGGTAAAACTAAAATCAATTTAATCGCTAACTTTGCAGATCTGGGCTAAATACAAACATACAAAGCCATCCCATTGTAAGGCTTTTTAGCCAGATAATAATTATCGGAATAAGGGTGATCACATGATAAAAGAAAGAATTCAGGAAGTCATATGCAATTTTAATATGCTATTGCAAGACGAATGGATACTAAATACAATTGCAAGTGCTGCTGACTTAATAGTTACTGCTATACGGTCAGGAAATAAATTAATGATATGCGGCAACGGAGGTAGTGCTGCCGATGCACAACATATTGCTGGTGAGTTCTTGTGCAGGTTTTATAACGATAGAGCTCCAATGCCTGCTATAGCCTTAACAACAGATACCTCAGTCTTAACATCAATATCCAATGATTATTCGTTTGGCGAAATTTTTAGCCGCCAAGTGAGAGGACTTGGTAAAGAAGGAGATGTCCTGCTTAGTATTAGCACAAGCGGAAGTTCAGAAAACGTGCTCCAGTCATTCAGAGCAGCGAGTGGCCTTGGAATAAAGACTATCCTTCTTAGCGGTGCAACAGAGCGGGAAATTGCCACTATAAGTAATATTGTAATTAAAACGCCCTCTTCAGATACCCCGCGTATTCAGGAAATGCATTTAATTATTGAGCACATCCTGTGCGAAATTGTAGAGAAAGAGATTAATGGCTAATTAAAATGGATGCGATTATTTTGGCAGGGGGAAAAGGGACAAGGCTGCAAAGTGTTGTTTCCGATGTGCCAAAGCCATTGGCACCTGTTAATAATAGGCCGTTTCTCGATATAATATTTAATTTCTTAAATAAGTGTAATTATATCGATAACGTAATAATTGCCGCCGGTTATATGGCCGACAAAATTATAAAAGAGTACCAGAATCGGAGAGAATATAGTTTCAGCATACTTTTTTCTGTTGAGGATGAGCTGCTTGGTACGGGTGGTGCCATTAAAAGAGCGATGCAGTTTTCTCAATCAGAAGATTTCATAGTTTTAAACGGGGATTCTTATATTGAGCTTAATTTGGGCGCATTCATTCAAACACACCTTAAGAATAACAAAGTAATGACAATTGTATTAAAAGAAGTTGAAAATGCAAACAGGTATGGAAGGGTGACTTTGGACGACAATAATAGAATTATCTATTTTGAGGAGAAGAATCCCGAACCCTCAAAAGGTTATATAAATGCAGGAGTGTATCTGATAAAAAGAGAGCTCTTTGAGAAGATTGAGGAGAATGAAGCAATTTCGCTTGAAAGAGATTTGCTGCCCGGGTTTATAAAAGATAATGACGTCTATGGCTACTTATGTGAGGGCAAATTTATTGACATAGGTATCCCGGAAACATATATAATATCATCTCAATTTTTTGAGACGGAGGCATAATATACGTTGGGTATGAAGGCATTAATTACAGGCATAACAGGAATGGTTGGCTCCCATTTAGCAGATTTTCTCCTTGAAAATACTGATTGGGAAATTTATGGAATGTGCCGTTGGCGTAGTTCGTTGGATAATGTTGAGCATCTTCTTGATAGAGCCAATAAGAAGGATCGTGTGGTTTTTATAAATGGTGATTTATGCGATTATATTTCATTGCAGAATGCTGTTGAGGAAAGTCGTCCGGACTTTGTTTTTCACTTGGCTGCCCAGAGCTATCCGGCTACAAGTTTTACGGCGCCTATACAAACGCTTGATACAAATATTCTTGGGACTGAGAGGCTGCTTGAGGCTTTGAGAAAGTGCAAAGGAATAGACCCTGTAATTCATGTTTGCTCGTCGTCTGAAGTATTTGGACGTGTTCCGAGGGAAAAACTTCCTATCAACGAAGAATGTTCTTTTCATCCAGCCTCGCCTTATGCAATTTCAAAAACAGGTACTGATTTGGCAGGCAGATTCCATGCAGAGGCGTATGGGCAAAAAGTTCTTATCACCCGGATGTTTACTCATACTGGACCTCGTCGTGGGGATGTTTTTGCCGAATCTACCTTTGCAAAACAAATTGCAATGATAGAGCGTGGACTCATCTCACCTGTAGTAAAAACCGGCAATTTAGATTCTCTACGGACATGGGCAGATGTTAGGGATGCGGTAAGGGCTTATTTTATGTTGGTAACTGTTAATCCGATGCCAGGGGAATATTATAATATAGGTGGAAATTATACCTGTACTATAGGTGACATGCTAAAACACTTAATCTCTTTCTCATCAAGGGGAAATGATATTGTTGTCGAGATTGATGAAGGAAGGCTGCGACCTCTTGATGCAGATTTACAAGTGCCGGATACAACAAAGTTTAGGAATCACACGGGTTGGAGTCCGCAAATACCATTTGAAAAGACCATGAACGATCTACTTAATTATTGGAGAGATAGGGTCAAATCAGGGGAAACATTCCTGATAAGGTAAAAAATAATCGTGAAAGAAGAAACTGTCCATGCCAATCCTTGTTTTTTTGTAAAAAACAGAGATGATTATTATTCAATAGAATGTGCTAATCATCAAGTGATCATTTTTAAAATGCATGAGAAAAAGTTGGACGTTCTCAAAATGGTCATAGGTGAAGAAATTACGATTAAAAATCTGGTATATAGATGGTATGAAGACATGGAAAATAGGCGTGGTCAGTTAACAATGAGAGTGAGATATAGAAGACATGACTAATAATAAACTAAAGCTAACTGCACAGATTTTTCGATCACTGTATCGAATTAGAAGGATTGAAGAAAAAATCACCCAAGTATATCCGATGGATAAGATTAAAAGCCCAGTGCATTTGTCAATCGGACAAGAGGCCGTGTCTGTCGGTGTTTGTGAGGCTTTGGAACCACAAGACGTTGTTTTTGGAACCTATCGAGGTCATGCAATGTACTTGGCCAAGGGTGGGGATCTTAAGAGCATGATCGCCGAACTCTATGGTAAAGTTACTGGCTGTGCTAAGGGGAAGGGGGGCTCCATGCATCTGATTGATAAAGACCATGGTGTAATGGGAACCTCTGCCATCGTCGGCACGACCTTACCGGTGTCCGTAGGTTATGCGTTGGGATTGAGATACCGAGAATCAGATGCTATTGTAGCAAGCTTTTTTGGAGACGGCGCGGTCGATGAGGGCGCGTTTCATGAGGGGATTAATTTTGCAGCTCTTAAGAAGGTCCCCATTATTTTCATTTGCGAGAACAACGAATATGCCATTCACTCTCACCACCTGAGACGACGCCTTGCTGATAATATGTGCGAACGCGTCAGGAGTTATGGCATACACGCCCGGAGAATCGACAATGCAGATGTGTTCAAGATATACCGTTTTGTAAAGAAGTACTCAATGTTAATCAGAAGTGGGCAAATCGGCCCGGTATTTATCGAATGCATGACAGCCCGCTGGCGGGAGCATGTTGGACCAAATGAGGACTTTGATTTTGGATATCGGACCCGAGGTGACATAGAACATTGCGTGAAGAACGATCAGGTGCAGAGGCTCAGATGTCTTTTGCCCGGGCCGGTAGCAGATCGAATTATTGGAGAGGTTGAAACTGAGATAGAAGAGGCTTTTCAATTTGCCGAAGATAGTCCTTTTCCAGATGGTGTGGAATTATTCAATGATTTGTTCAGGGAGGCGTGAGTGCATAGAGTTTTAAGTTATCCCGATGCAATCAGGGAAGCGCTGGATCAGGAGATGTCCAGGGATGATAGCGTTCTTGTGATGGGTCAGGGGGTCGATGATCACAAGAGAATTTTGGGAACAACCCGGGGCTTGTTAGAAAAATTTGGCCCTCAAAGGGTCTTTGATACGCCGCTGGCTGAGGATGGCATGACTGGTGTGGCCATAGGCGCTGCCATGGCCGGTCTGCGGCCGATCCATAGCCACATTCGGATGGATTTCGTTCTTCTGGCCATGAACCAGTTGGTCAATATGGCTGCCAAGATGAGCCATATGTACAGCGGTGCTCTATGTGTGCCTATGGTTGTACGCTCGTTAATCGGAAAGAGTTGGGGGCAGGGGGCGCAGCATTCGCAAAGCATATACCCCATGTTGATGAACGTCCCGGGGCTCAAAATTGTCGCACCCACGACTCCCTACGATGCAAAAGGCGCTTTGATCCAAGCTATACGGGACAATAATCCGGTACTGATGATTGAGCACAGGCTTTTGTATTACCAGAGGGGGTATGTCCCAGAGGAAAGCTACACAATCCCGTTCGGTAAAGGCAGGGTTTTAGCGGAGGGCACCGACGTCACCCTGGTCGGCGTATCGCATATGGCAATTGAATGTCTCCGTGCACATCGATACCTGCGCGAGGTAGGAATCCGTGCCGAGGTCATTGATCCTGTATCCTTGAATCCTTTAGATATGGATTGCATTTTTAAGTCGGCAACCAAAACAGGTAAATTGATTGTGGTGGATAATGCCTGGACGCCATGCGGAGCTGGTGCAGAGATTATTGCTAGGATAGCCGAAAACAGGATGCTCAGCGCGATTGAGTGCAGGAGAATGGGGTTTGCGTTTGTTCCTTGTCCGACTACGCCAACACTGGAGGCGCTTTTTTATCCCAGTGCGCATAAAATTGCCACCGAGGCCTATGCTATGTTGCGGCCTGGAAGCCCAGCTTGGGAGCCTACAACGAGGTTGGATGTTGAAGAAGTCGAATTTAAGGGGCCATTTTGAGTTAAATTGGCGTTATGTTAAAGGATAATAAAATGACAGTATGTTACATATGTTCGGAAGTCTCATTCTTATCTCAACATGAGGATAGTAGATGATTATTACACGGACCCCTTTTCGTATTTCTTTTTTTGGCGGCGGCACGGATTTCCCTGCGTGGTATAATCATAATGGTGGGTCTGTTCTCTCAACGACCATCGATAAGTATTGCTATATCAATTGTCGATATCTCCCGCCGTTTTTTTCCTATAAGCACCGGATAGTGTATTCGAAGTATGAACACGTGAACGGCATCGATGAAATCATCCATCCAGCCGTGCGGGAGGCATTCCGGTTTATGAACGTCACCAGAGGCATCGAGCTGCATCACGATGGTGATCTTCCAGCCCGGTCAGGTCTCGGATCCAGTTCTGCCTTTACGGTTGGTCTTCTTCAATCACTTTACGGTCTGAATGGGAAAATATGTTCCAAGAAGAGGCTATCACTGGAAGCCATCCACGTTGAACAGAATATGATCAAGGAAAGCGTCGGGTCCCAAGACCAGGTAGCTGTTGCTTTCGGAGGTTTTAATAAGATTACATTTCAGGGAGATCAACGGATTGAGGTTACGCCTATGACGATAGGCAAAGAACGGCTTGATTTTCTGCAAGATCACCTCATGATGTTCTTCACCGGGACAACGCGATTTGCTACGGACATTGAAAAAGAAAAGATCAGTAATCTCCCGCAGAAGTCAGATATCCTTAAAGGACTTTCCAATCTGACCGAATCTGCCATTGATGTTCTGAACGGTGATGGTGATTTGTTGGATTTCGGTAGATTACTTCATGAAGGCTGGACATTGAAAAAGAGTTTGTCTGATCAGGTATCCAACCCCTTCATTGATGACATTTATGAGACAGCCATCAAGAATGGCGCTATCGGTGGAAAATTACTCGGTGCCGGCGCAGGTGGTTTCATACTCTTTTTTGTAGAGAACGGGGATAAAAAAAGATTGCGAGCCGCACTTAGCCATTTGTTGCACGTTCCATTCCGCTTTGAAAATCTGGGCAGTCAGGTTATCTATTACCGCGAGACAGGTGTATGACATGAGGATACCATTCGGGACAATTTCTGTAACGGCAAGATCAAAAGAGTTGATTAACGAGATTCTGACAACTAATCGCTTGTCAAGCGGGAAGTATGTAAGGGAGTTCGAGAAAAGATTTGCAGAGCTTGTCGGAGCTAGGGAGGCCGTAGCTGTTAGCACGGGAACTGATGCAGATGCCTTGGCACTGGCGGTGCTTTATGATTACGGCGCAAAAAGAAATGATGAGATTATTATTCCAGCCTTATCTTTTGTAGCGACGGGGAATGCTGTTTTACAGGCGGGATTCATACCTGTTTTTGCAGATATAGACGTCAATACATTGAATATTGATCCTGCGAAGATCGAGGAAAGGATAACCGAGAAGACAAAAGCCATCATGCCTGTTCATCTGATGGGAAAGCCCGCAGACATGGATGCAATTTTTGGTATTGCACACAAATATAACCTCTATGTCATCGGGGATGCGGCAGAGGCCCACGGTGCGGTTTACAAAGGGAAAAATGTTGCTGTCTGTGGTGATATGGCAGCTTATAGCCTTTATGTTGCACATATTATCTCCACGGTGGAGGGCGGCATTGTCACTACAGATGATGCCGGCTTTGCCGAAATCATGCGATCACTGCGCAGCCATGGCAGGGCTTGTAAATGTGAGAGTTGCGTTCTCAACCGGACATCCGGTTATTGCAATAAGAGGTTCGGGAATGGTGAGAATCACGACATAAGGTTTATATTCGAGAGAATCGGATTTTCTGCAAAGATGAATGAACTCGAAGCAGCCATCGGCATTGGAAATCTCGATATCTACGATGATATTCTCAAAAAACGTAGGGATAATCTCTATTATTTGCTCGATAAGTTTCAAGCGTTCGATCCACATATCGTGACCATTAGGAAAGAATCCTACGAAGACATTGGTCCCCATGCCTTGCCGATAATTATTCGGGAAAATCCCCGATTCGATCGTCCAAAATTGGCTAATTTTATGGAGGAGCGGGGCATCGATACTAGGACGTTGTTCTCGTCCATTCCGACTCAATGTGCGGGATTCGATTTTCTGGGATACAAAAAGGGAGATTTCCCCAATGCTGAATATATCGGGAACTATGGGCTTCATGTTGGTGTTCATCAGGATTTGAGCAGGCCTGAGTGCGACTATATTCTGAATGCGATTCGTGATTTTTTAAACACATATGTCTAACGGACGATTTATTTGATGAGGGCGATAGTATTGAAAAGTGGAAAATTTTTTTTGAGCCTTTCCCCTCCTGTTTAAACTAATAAAAGTAGCTTAAAAGCAGCAGCTATTTGAATTCTAAATTTACTCAATAAAATTAATTGAAAGGAGAAGATTTGTTAATTTTTCAGTTCGCTGACGATGGATCCAGGAGAAGTGCGTGGCAACTACCGTAACTTGGGATTCCGGTAGTGTGCGACCACGTTTGCACTAGACTATGGAAAAAACAACTTAAATTTTATTTAAGAAAAGGAGGAAGATTTATGACTAAAACGTTTGATTTTGCGACAGATTTTGTTCAGACTCATCCTTGGCCGATCCCGCGACGGATATTTTTTATTGCCGAGGTCGGCATCAATCACAATGGAGATATTGAAATCGCCAAACAACTCATAAATCAGGCCAAGGCTGCGGGGTGTGATGCTGTTAAATTTCAAAAGCGCACCATTGATATTGTTTACACTCCTGAGTTGCTTTCCCAAAAACGCGAGAGTCCGTGGGGCACCACTCAGCGTGAACAGAAGGAAGGGTTGGAATTCGGTGAGGCAGAATATGATGCAATAGATGCCTATTGCCGTCAGGTTGGGATAGACTGGTTTGCCTCTGCGTGGGACATTCCCAGTCAGCATTTTTTGAGGCGCTATAACTGCAATTACAATAAAGTGGCTTCTGCTATGGCTACACATTTGGAGTTTCTTAGGGAATTGGCTTCTGAGAAAAAGCCGACTTTTTTGTCAACAGGCATGTGCAAATTCGAGGACATTGACCGCGCTGTGGAAATATTAAAAGAAGCAGGGTGTCCCGTTATATTGATGCATACTGTGGCCACTTATCCGGCTGCTGACAAAAACCTTAACTTATCGGTTATGCACGACTTGCGTCAGCGTTATGGCATCCCTGTGGGTTACAGTGGTCACGAAGTCACGGTTTCCCCATCGATAATGGCAGCAGTAATGGGTGCCGCAGCGATTGAGCGCCATATTACATTGGATCGGGCCATGTATGGCAGTGATCAGGCGGCTTCTCTTGAGCTTTCCGGTTTATTGAACCTTATGGGGGTTATTCGTAAGATTCCAGACTGTGTAGGAGATGGGGTGAAACGAATTCTTCCAGCGGAGGAAGGGGTTGCAAAGAAATTACGTTATTGGCACGGGGCATGATGGAAGCTTACAAATGATCTATTGCTTTGATATAGATGGTACTTTATGTACCAAAACAGATGGCAAATATGACCTTGCTGCCCCTTTTTATGAGCGTATTGCAGTAGTAAACGCCTTGTATGAAGCCGGACACGTGATAAAATTGTTTACAGCCCGTGGCTCTACCACCGGGATCGATTGGCGGGAAGTGACGGAAGGTCAGATGCGGGTCTGGAATGTGCGTTATCACTTCCTGATTATGGGCAAACCTGAAGCCGATATTTTTATTGATGATAAATCTGTTAATGCCGATCAATGGCATTGGGAGGCTAAATGAAAGATAAGATTCAAACCGATTTGCAAAGCGCCTCTGCGGTGCATCAGGCAATGATGGCGGATAAATCATTGCACATTCAACTTGCCGAGCTTGCTGAATGGTGCCTTGATGCTCTCCTGAAGGGAGGCAAGATTTTATTTGCAGGCAACGGAGGCAGTTTTGCTGATTCACAACATCTGGCTGCTGAATTTATTTCACGTCTCCAGTTCGATCGTGCACCACTGCCCGCAATTGCTTTAGCGACTAACAGCTCATCCACGAGTGCCATTGGCAACGACTATGGTTATGACCAGGTTTTTACCAGAGAATTACGGGCGCTTGCCGGTTCTCATGATGTTTTTATACCTATCTCCACCAGTGGTAACAGTCCCAATATTCTGACGGCGGTGGCGGTGGCACAGGAACTTTCAATACGCACAATGGGGTTTGCCGGTGAAGGTGGAGGACAATTAGCCTCAATTTGTCCATGCGTGCGCGTACCTTCCAGTCGAACCGAGCGCATACAGGAAGGACACATCCTTTTGGGGCACATTCTTTGCGGATTGTTGGAAAACGCTTACTTCAAAGGCCATCAATCGCGGCTTAAAGAGGAAGTATAACGATTTGATGAGAAAATACGAATGACATATACAGCAAAAAATCCGTTCGGGGGTATGCAAGGTCGTCTGCTGCCGAAATACCGAGATCGCTATCAGGCCCATCCTGTGGGTTATTGGCAGGAAGAATTTGCCAAAGCGGCAGAGTTGGGATTAGACTGCATAGAATTTATACTTGATTTCAACGATGCCGAAGCTAATCCCTTGATGTTGCAGTCCGGCATTGATGAGATTCTCCGCAAGACTGGTGAAACGGGTGTAAAGGTTTATACCGTCTGTGCTGATTACTTTATAGAAGCTCCGTTACATCACTCCAACGAGGAAATCGCAAGCCACAGTCAGTCAATGCTACGTCGCTTGCTTCATAACGGAAAAACTCTTGGGCTGACCGACATCGTTATTCCCTGTGTGGATCAATCATCTATGCGTGATTCGGCCGCACAAGAACGGTTTGCTCAACGTATGAGGCCAATGGTGGACGAGGCCGAAGCTCTTGATATCAATCTTTCTCTTGAAACAGATTTAGCACCCCAATCTTTTGCCGCGTTACTTGCTCTCTTTGATTCAAGCCGCGTGACGGTTAATTACGACACTGGTAATAGTGCTGCCTTGGGTTTTGACCCGCATGAAGAACTTGCTTGCTATGGAAAGCGAATATCGGATATCCACATAAAGGATCGTATTCTTGGTGGCGGTTCTGTGGTGCTTGGTACAGGTGATACTCAGTTCGATAGGTTTTTTGAGGCTCTTCGTCCAATAGGCTACAAAGGGCCATTAATCATGCAGGCTTATCGCGATGACGAAGGGGAGGCAGTGTTTCAAAGTCAGTTGACGTGGATTCGTCAGAGACTTTTACCTTGGATAGGAGAGATGGTGGGCGCATGAGTTCTTTGGTCGTTGCCATTATTCCTGCCCGCAGTGGTTCCAAGGGCATCAAAGATAAGAACCTGTCGAATTTGGGAGGTTATCCGCTCATGGCTTACAGTATTGTTGCAGCAAAACTGATCAAGCGTGTTAATCGGGTACTATTATCCACTGACTCGGAACAATATGCGGAGATAGGTAAGCGTTTTGGCGCAGAGGTTCCATTTTTTAGACCAGCAGAACTTTCGGCCGACAAGTCGACGGATCGTGAGTTTATGTTTCATGCTATGGAATGGATCCGAGATCATGAAGGGACAATCCCGGAATTCTGGGTACACCTTCGTCCGACTACACCATTGAGGGACCCAAAACATCTTGACGAGGCTGTTGCAAGTATGGAAAGCCATCCAGAAGCTACGGCATTACGCTCGGCGCATCCTTCACCCGAATCACCCTTCAAATGGTTCCGACGCAATGAGCAGGGTTATCTAACGGCCCTGACCTCAGACGATACCAGCCTCGATCGTTTTAATCTGCCACGACAAGGGTATCCGACTGTTTTTATCCCGGATGGCTACGTGGACATTGTGCGGAGTTCCTTCGTGCTGTGTACAGACTTGTTTCACGGAGACCGAGTGCTGGGATACGAATCTCCGCAATGCACAGAAGTGGATTCCGCGGAGGAGTTGGAACGTCTTGAATTTCATTTGAGCAAATATGGTTCACCCTTGCTCGATTATCTTAAACTTCATTGGAGGGAATAAAGTGGCAGGACACGGATTTACTCATACTTCACAGATTGTTCCTCACGTCGAAACATCTTTCCGGCGCATATGTACGCCTCTACCAGTTCCGGAAAGTTTACCCATACTGAAGAGGCTTTATGATACTGAGTCTCACTCGATGCATGGTCAGTTACCGGTGATCTGGGACCGTGCTGAAGGTTTTCAGGTATTTGATGCCTGGGGGAATTGCTGGCTCGATTTCAGCAGCACTATTTTTGTTACTAACGCAGGCCATGGCAATCCCCGTATTGTCGCAGCCCTTCGGCGAGTGCTGGATAAGCCGCTACTTCATACCTATACTTATGCTACTCAGGAGCGGGTGGATTTTATTGATTATTTGATTCGGAGTACTCCCCCGCAATTTGAAAAAGCTTTTCTTTTGTCTGCCGGGACAGAAGCTACGGAATGTGCTTTAAAGCTTATGAGGATGCACGGATGGAAAAAGGGAAAGAAGAAGCCGGGTATTATAGCTTTTGAGGGCAACTGGCATGGTCGAACCATGGGAGCCCAGATGATGAGTTCAAACCCGGCCCAGAAGGAGTGGATAGGCTATCTCGACCCAAATATTTATCATCTACCCTTCCCATATCCATGGATAGAAGATGCTATGAAAAATCCCGAGAAGTTTTTCCGGGAAAACATGGAGTCTTTATTGAAGGAAAAAGGTCTTTCCCAGGATACTGATCTCTGTGGTTTTATGCTGGAGACTTTTCAAGGGTGGGGAGCAGTATTTTATCCTCCCGAATTTGTCCAAGCCGTTGTGGATTTTGCTCATCAGCACGATATGCTTGTAGCGTTTGATGAGATGCAGTCTGGTTTTGGACGTACCGGCAAGCTCTTCGGATACATGCATTACAACGTAGAACCGGATATTTTGTGCTGTGGTAAGGGCGCCAGCTCCAGTCTGCCGCTATCTATAGTACTGGGATCACAAAAGGTGATGGATCTTCCAGATATCGGGTCGATGAGTTCAACACATTCTGCCAATCCTATGGTATGTGCAGCGGGTAAGGCTAACCTGGAAGCGCTGTTGGAAGACGATTTGATAAATAATTCTGAACGTCTTGGCAAAATATTTCACGGGAAATTGAACAATTTGCGAGCGCAGTTTCCCAATCACATCAGTTCCGTGCAAGGGAAGGGGCTGCTGGCAGCCGTTTTGTTCAATGGCCCGGATGGTGGGACGCTTGCAGGCCTGTGTGACCGTATTGCAGAGCGCTGTATGCAGCGTGGGCTATTGGTGGTTCATACCGGTCGTGAGTCGATTAAATTGGCTCCACCTCTTTGCATTACTCAAGATGCTTTGCAAGAGGGGCTTGCGGTATTGGGCCAGACTGTTTNNACTGTTTGCGACTGCATTTCGGAAGAGCAGGGGTGATTTGCAAGACCCGCCATACCGGATTAGTAGTTCGTGATCTGGAACGTTCCTTGGCATTTTACGTGGCGCTTGGATTGAGCGTTTGGCGGCGCGAGGTTGAAACAGGCCCATTTATAGAAACTGTAGTCGGCATTCCGGGTGTACGGCTTGAGTGGGCCAAACTACAGGTTCCTGATGGTTCTTTGGTAGAACTATTGCAATATCACTCCCATCCGGATATTCAGTCGCTTGTGGATGCGCCGTCGAACAGGCTGGGTTGTTCACACATCGCCTTTACGGTTGAGGATATCGACTTGACTTGTAAAGAGATTACAAGATTGGGTGGGTCTGTCGTAAATCCTCCGGCGTTAGCGCCGAGTGGATTAGTGAAAGTGGCTTACTGCCATGATTCTGCCGGCATCTTGATGGAACTTGTAGAAGAATTGGATTCCCATGACTGACTATCTTAAAGTTGTTTACGACGAGGCATCTCATCCGCTCACGGAGTACTCTGCTAAACTTTGCAATTATCTGTTTCAGGTCTTTGGTATGAAACCCGGAATGAAAGGTAGCGCATACAAGGGTTCTTACCATGAATCTTAATCTTGACAATAAACGGGTTCTTATCACCGGCGCATCCCGTGGTATCGGCCTGTCCATTGCGGAAGGGTTCTTGATGGAGAACGCACGGGTAGTGCTTCTGGCCCGCACTCATGCAGCGCTGCTGGAAGCGGCTGAGCGACTAACTGGTAAGTATGGACAAGATCGTGTGCTCATCTTTTCTGCTGACTGCGCTGACGCATCAAATTGGCCTGACGTTCTGGGGCGGATTAATGCCGACTGGGGTGGTCTGGATATTGCAATAGCTAACGTCGGCAATGGTCGTAGTCTGACTGACGCCTTGCCAGATTCGGAGCATTTCAATAAAGTCTGGCGCACTAATTTTATGACTGCGGAAGGAACGGCTCGAGCCACTTTGCCCTTGTTGATTAATAGTGGTGGATGTCTACTTTTTATTTCATCTATCGCCGGCATAGAAGCCATTGGCGCTCCAACTGATTATTCTGTGGCAAAGACTGCGATAGTGTCGCTTTCAAAACAATTGGCACGCAAGTTGGCACCTCGTGTGCGGGTCAATTGTATAGCGCCCGGCAATGTCTATTTCTCAGGTGGCAGCTGGGATGCAAAAATCAAGGAGGATCCAAAACGTGTGGATGCGCTTATAAACGCTACTGTCCCGATGGGACGTTTTGGTACGCCTGAGGAGATTGCCGATGCTGTTGTTTTTCTTTGCTCTGATCGTGCCAGCTTTATTACCGGTGCTTGTCTGGTAGTGGATGGCGGTCAGACCGTGAGTTTGTTTTAAAGGACATGTAATTATTATGATAAATGATTTGTTTTCATTGGATAATAAAGTAGTTGTCATAACTGGGGCGGCTGGTTTGCTTGGACGACAGCATGCTGATGCCGTAGCTCAGATGAGGGGCATCCCTGTACTTCTGGATATTAATGCTGATGCGGTTGAACACTTGGCTGCCGATATTATCGCTCATTTCGGCGTTCCAGCTAGCGGCTGGGCAGTGGATATTACTAAAGAGGCGGAAATTGAAAAGAATAGTACTGCTTTACTGGCTCGTTATGGTCACATTGACGGTTTGGTCAATAATGCCGCGAACAACCCCAAGGTGGAAGGGGACGGCGCCAAAAACTTTTCACGGTTGGAGAACTTTCCCGTGGAAGTCTGGCAAGCTGACATGGCAGTGGGGTTGACCGGCTCTTTTCTGTGCGCCAAATATTACGGCTCTGCCATTGCTCGAAATCCACAAGGTGGCAGTATTGTAAATATCTCCTCGGATTTGGGACTGATTGCACCGGATCAGCGGTTATATCGCAAAACTGGTTTGCCGGATGACATTCAACCCGTCAAACCGGTTACTTATTCTGTAGTCAAATCTGGTCTCATTGGCTTGACCCGTTATTTAGCGACATATTGGCCAAATGTTAGGTGCAATGCACTTTGCCCGGGAGGGGTTGCGAACAATCAGGATCAGGCCTTTCTCAAAGAGGTTTGTAGCCGTATTCCCATGGGAAGATTGGCTAGACCGGATGAATATCAGGGAGCTGTTTTATTCCTTTTATCAGAAGCGTCTTCGTATATGACTGGCGCTATATTAATTATTGATGGAGGAAGATCATGTTGGTAATAAAAATAAGAAAATCAATTTTTGAGAGGTGTTTTAAATGAAAATTCTTCTTATCGCTTATGACAATGATTCCTATATTTCAGTTTTCCCCCTTGGTTTAGCATATATTGCATCAGCGTGCAGAAATGCAGGGCATGAAGTTAGAATTTATAATCAGGACGTTTATCATTGGCCAGAATCTCACCTGATCGATTTGTTAGATAGGGAATATTTTGATGTTGTTGGAGTAGGCGTTATAGGTGGATATTACCAATATAAAAAGTTACTAAAAATATCTGAAGCAATAAATTCGTCAAAAAATAGGCCTTTTTATGTTATCGGAGGTCATGGACCATCACCTGAACCTGAATATTTCCTTGAGAAAACTAAAGCAGATGCTGTTGTAATTGGTGAAGGCGAAGTTACAATGATTGAACTGTTAAAAGCTTTAGAAAATAGGAAGGAATTGGCTTCTATTGCTGGTGTTGCATTTATGGAGAACGGTAAATGCATTCAAACCCCAAGACGAGCACTTATTCAAAATATTGATGAAATATCTTACCCAGCCTGGGATTTATTTCCAATGGAGCATTATGCATTAGCTAGAGAGCCAAATATTAGGAATAGCGAACGTCTGATGCTTGTTTTGACAGGTAGAGGCTGCACTTTTAAGTGTAATTTCTGCTATAGAATGGATGAGGGGCATCGAGCTAGATCCTCTGAAAGTATTATTGAGGAAATAAAAATTTTACAGAAAAACTATGCTATTTCTTACATTGATTTTCAGGATGAACTTTTAATGAGTTCAGCTCAGAGAACAGTTGAGCTTTGTGAAAGCTTTATTAAATCTAATCTCAAATTCAAATGGTGGTGTAATGGCAGATTGAACTATGCAAAACCCGATCTTTTGAAATTGATGAAAGAAGCGGGTTGTGTCTTCATTAATTACGGAATTGAATCATTAGATGAAAAAGCCCTTCGTAACATGAACAAATCTCTTACGGTCAAACAGATTGTAAGTGGTATCGAAAATACATTAGCTGCAGGCATAAGTCCTGGTTTTAATATTATATTCGGTAATATTGGTGAAACCTCAGAATCCTTACGACTTGGTGTTGAGTTCCTATTGAAATATGATGACCACTCACAGATGAGGACAATTAGGCCCGTTACCCCGTATCCAGGCTCTCCACTATATTATTATGCGATTGAAAAAGGACTTCTAAAGGACTGTGCAGATTTCTACGAGAATAAACATCTCAATTCGGATTTACTGGCGGTCAATTTTACAGATATGACTGATGACAAGTTTCATGAGGTGCTTTATGAGGCGAATAAAACGCTCATTGAACACTACTATTCATTCCAACTAAACAATTCCTTAAATACTGCCAGAAAACTCTACTTTGAGCGGGATTCCTCTTTTAGAGGATTCAGGCAGACCTGAATCCTGATCCGGCAAGCCAAAGGCATTGTAATGATTTCCAGAGTCATTTTTATCATAAGTTATCCGATTCGCGATCAGGAGTACAATTTCCTGGGGATTGACCTGTTAGTAAGGAATAAATATGACGTGGAAATATGGAATCTGATGCCGGTGATCAATCCGGAAGTATTCAGGCATCAGGGGGATGTCACAGATGCCGGCTTGGTTTCGGATAAGTATCGCCTTATTCATGTGAAAGAAGATTTCAAAAACAGGATATCCAATCTGGGTAGTAATGATTTCCTGTTTGTACATGTGGGTTGTACCTTAAAAACATATTTTATTTACCGGGCAATCACAAAAAAAAAGTTGAGATACGGGAATGATCTGCTGCTGCTGGAGTTTTATTTCAAGAGTCAGGGGGGGGAAACAGCAGACCTGATAAACCGGATCAAAAGGGTCACAGTCAAAAAAATACTTGCAAGACTGTCGGTATTGCAATGCCAGAATGCCGTTTTCCGTTTTGTCCGGCCATATATTGTCAATCCGTCACGTCTCATTGTAAGAGGAGGCAATAAGTCTTTGGCATTTGTCAAAATTTATGATTTACCCGTAGCCTCCAACACTAAAACTCTCCTTGCGCATAATATCGATTACGATGCTTATCTTTTGCAGAAAGATAAGCCCAAGTGGGGTCATAATAAAAATATTGCGGTTTTCCTGGATGGGTGTGTTTGTTTTCATCCCAATTATATTCGTAGTAACTGTAAGAGTGGTGCTACACCGGATATTTATTTCTCCGAATTAAGTGCTTTTTTCAGAAAAATCGAGGCCAGATGGGATGTCGAAGTCATAATAGCAAAGCATCCTCGTGGCGGCAACGAATATGAACGCAAAGATTATTTTGAAGGCAGACGGACAATGTCTTACCGGACACCTGAACTGGTTGCTAATTCGCAATTCGTCATATTGCATAGCAGCATGGCCATCGGCCATGCGGTACTGTTCAAAAAACCGGTAATATTCATTATCACGGAACAACTAAAAAAAGGACAGGATGCGGAACTTATTAATGGTCAAGCTGCTTATTTTGGGAAAAAACCTGTCAACATCAGTAATCAGAAAGAAGTATCCAAGTTTTTGAAAGAAGAGCAGTTGGGTATTGACGAAAATATTTATGACACCTATAAGGACGATGTTATAAAAACGCCAGGCACGCCGGAAATGCAGCGTTGGGAGATAATAATAGATTATCTGAAGACACTGTAAATCTACTTTGCACATAATTATAGATTCCCGTTCGCTATTCTTTTTCATTGTGATCATTTAACTTCCCAAAACCTTAGTGAGCATGTAGGAGGCATATCCCGTATGAAGACGATTTTAATTCTTAGCACATCAGGCAATACACTATTTGACCCCGATGTGCGAGATAATATTACCGATCAGTTCATTTACTTGCGTGATAGGTTGCATGAACTCGGCTATGAGCTCAAAACGGCTGACAACAATCCTCTTGATAACTGTGAATGGGTGCTTTTCATCGATCAGAATAGTGTAAAACCTTACTCTGGTTGGCGTGGATTGGCAAGAAAAATGAAGTCAAGGATTAAAGGGAAGCGGCTATTTAGGGATTTATATAATGAATGTATACACGCCGGTATGCAACAAAGAATGGCATTATTATTGATGGAACCTCCGTCTGTGATTCCGGAAAATTGGGACTCGAAATTTCACGAAATGTTTCCCCTTATTTTTACATGGCATGACAATTACATTGATGAACATAAATTTGTTAAGATTTATTTGACCCAAACACGTCTGTTCCCAGGTGTACCAGAAATTTCCTTTTCGAATAAGAAATTGTTGGTTACTATTTCTATAAACAAATTTTCAAAACACCCGAGGGAATTATATTCAGCGAGGCGGGAATCAATACGCTATTTTGAACGTAAACAGCCAGAGGGTTTTGATTTATATGGAGTGGGTTGGAATAAACCAATAAATATTTTAGAAAAGACAATCCCCTATCTGCGACAAAATTACCCGTCTTACCGTGGCAAGGTACAAAATAAGTGGGATGTTTTACCATACTATCGCTTCGGCTTGTGTTATGAAAATATATTGGATGAACCAGGATGGATAACCGAAAAGATTTTTGATTGTATGCGTAGCAAGTGTGTGCCTATTTATTGGGGTGCAGCTAATGTTACCAAATATGTTGATAAGGATGCCTTCATAGATCGTAGGCTATTTAAATCTAATGAAGAATTAGAAGAATATTTGATCCATATGACTGAAAAAGATTATAACAGATTTCAAGAGGCAATGCAGGATTATATCAACAGTCAAAGATTTGATCGATTCCTGCCGCCGGAGTTCTCAGATACGATAATTAAGGGACTTGGATTATAGTGCATCCCTGCCGGGCAACGACAAAGCAATATGCGACCCGACGGGTTATTTTGAGAAAAACAAGGACCGTATATATTGCTGAGTAAAAATAAAAAAGATATTCTAATTTTATTGATTGGCACTGCTTTTCAGTTTATTACTGGCATGCTATCAACCAGAATAGTTACATCTGTGCTTGTCCCTCATGAGATAGGCAGAATGGCAATTGTTATGGCAATTATTTTATGGTTTAACTTTTTGACTGGTCCAGCATCTGCCTATACACAGCGGAATCTTCTTGAATGGGACTTGCGTGGTATGGTTCGTAAAAATATTTCATATCTCTTCCTGTACTTATCTGTTGTGTCGGTTGTCGGCAGTATCGTCTTGATTATCATGAAACACACGATCGGCATTGGGATCAATATCGAAACTTACTGGATTATAATGCTTGTCATGGGGTTAGTTTTTACTACTGGTATTAACAATGGATTTATGGGTTGGTTGAACATGTTTAAGAAACGTATTTGGTATGTTTTTTTTTCAAATCTTACAACTTGGTTAGGAATATGTCTTTCATTGCTATTTGTTATGTTCATATCCATGTCTGCTGAAAACTGGCTTTTAGGGCAAATTCTCAGTCACCTCCTTATACTTTTTTTCAGTGGAATAGTATTTTTAAAATTATTAAAACCGCCACAGGCCTTTAGAGCGCGTGAAAATGGAACATCTATCGAAAAACCAAAATCGTTGTTATTGGTATTTAATTTTGGATGGCCAATAAGTGTTGCTTCTTTGATATTGTGGTTTCAACAATCAGCATATCGCTTTGTTCTTGAAAAGACCAGCAGCCTGGAAGTTGTTGGGCTATTTACTGTGGGATTCGGCTTGGGAATGAACTTAGTGGACAGGTTTTATTCTCTGTTCAATCAGTTTTATGACCCTATTTTTTTTAAAGAAATTACTACAGGTGACATATCAAAGAAAACTGCTGCATGGAATAATTACGCGTACTATTTGATGCCAGCAGCATTAGTGATGTCTATATATATTATATGCGGGGGGCCATTTATCGCTAAAATTATTGTGGGAGAAAAATTTTATCATATTGCAAAAAATAGTATAATATGGGGTGTAATATCTCAGTTGGCATTGATATTTTATACCGCGTATTCAATGGTGGGTATGATACAACATAATACGAAGGGCTATATTTTACCGAATATTATCGGATTAATAGTTATGATGTGTGGATTATTCTCATTATCCAGCTGGGATCCATATTTAGGTGCTGGTATTTCCTTGTCCGCCGGATCATTGGCTGTATTTCTGGTAGGTCGGTGGACAATGGTAAAATTGTTGCCCGTTAAACTCCCTGTTAAGCGGTTGTTTTTTTCATTTATCCTTACACTGCCTATGATTGTATTTTTGGGAATTATTAGGTCCTTATATCTCACCCCTAGTATTATTCAATCTTTAGTCGTTTTGACTTTATCGGGTGTATATGTGGTATTTATTCAATTCATTCTTGTGAAGAAAAGAATGGTGCTACCGAAACAATTGGATTTTGTTGATAAAATTGAAAATAAATGGGAATCTTATTTTTTAAAAAATCGGTGTCTCTGATTTTGGTGCTTGTTTCGCAAGCAGTGATCTAATGGAATCCTGTAAATCAGATGCAGCATATATTTAGTGATTTTATCGTGATTGAATATCTTGTCTCAAGTGTCTCCCTTCTCTTTCTGAGTATCGCTATGCTCTGTATAGCCTACTTCGCATGGCGAGTAGCGAGAAAAATATTTAATGTCCCCATTATGATAGATCTGATTTTCTTTTTTGTCTTTGTCAAGATGGGGCTCTACTATTTCTTGCCGACATTAATGAGAATAGCCAGTAACTACAAGTTTGAACGTGAAGACAATGTTTCTATTCCTATTCTTGTTCTCCTCTATCTTATTGAAATGATATCGTGGTCAGTGTGGTTTACAGTGTTGCTGAGTGTGCTCAGTGTTGTCACGAAAAGCAAGAAAAGGATAGAGCTCAACGATTTCTTTTATTATAAGTATTTGGAATCAAAAACCCTCCTGTTTATACTGGCATCAGGATTTATAACATTCTATGCATTTGGCATTCTCGGCATATATCTTGGTCTATTTTCAGAAGTCTTTAAGTCGTTATTCGGTTATACTGGTCTTGCGGTTGGTCCTTTACTGATGATGCTTTCGTTAAGGTACTACAACAACCCCCTTTTTTTCTTAGGTGTCGGTTCTACATTGTTATCGATTTTCAGCAGTTCTAACAATCGTGGTACTATAGTCTACTTGGTTATATTTATGCTATTTGTATCGTGGTTTATGTTGCGTGATAAATGGTCTAAAATTATCACTTGTAGCACACTTTGTGCTTTGATGGTGATGTACTTTGCGTTGGGGGGACTGTTTGATAGGTCAATTTTCATTGATGAATCTGGAAGAGTGGCTGTTAATATTGCTGCTGACCCAGAAAAAAAAGGGGCTTTGTCTGCTTTAGACGAAATAGAATGGCGCTTTGGAGCGTCTACTCGAATAGGAACGGCCTTTATCGGTCTCTATGATCGTGGCGAAGCGGCTGGGATTAATCCAATCAAGCATTCACTTATGGGATTCTTACCTCGCTCGATTAACCCAAACAAACCTGTCCCAAGTACACTGGTTGCTGATGATATCTTTTCTATGGGAATGTATATTATCTATCGAGAAATATACGGATACGATACATACAATATGGTTGAGTTTCCGACGGGGGCTCATTTCTATTGGGAATTTGGTATGCCGGGTGTTATTGTTCTAAGTGCAGTGTCAGGCTTGTACATAGCTCTATGTGCTTACTTTTTTTCAAAGCTAGGCATGGTTGCACTTCCGCTCATAGTGTCTGTATTCAAGCCTTGGGGGTTCGTGGATCCTAAAATTTGGGTGTCTGATATTGCGATGCAGCTATATCAGATTATATTGCCTCTTATGCTCCTTATATTTATTATTAGAGCATTTCGCTATGCGAGCAAAGGAATAAGACAATTTCTTTATTTGAGCGTTGATACACATAGTAAGATTAATAGGTGAAAACTTTATGATTTCAAAGATAATCTATAAATTATGGCATAATTTCTTTCCTTCTGAACTCGATAGGATGGTAAAAAAATGGTATGCTGATGGAGGTGATTATGAATTTCGGTTTGCTTACAATCTGACGAAAGACTCTATGGTTTTGGATTTAGGGGGGTACCAAGGCCAATGGGCCAGTGATATATTCTCGAGATATTGCTGTAAAATTATTATATTTGAGCCGGTCAGTGAATATGCGAAACAGATTTCAAAGAGATTTGCATGCAATGAAAAAATCCAAGTTCTCCAGTGCGGATTAGGGGGAAGGGCCAGAGAAGATATAATCAGTATAAGTGGAGATGGAAGTTCAATGTTCGGAAACGCTAACATAAAGGAGTCCATACAAATCATTGATGTTGCATCTTGGATTAGAGAACAAAATATCACTTCAATTGACTTAATGAAGATAAACATTGAGGGGGGAGAGTACGAACTATTGGATAGACTTATTGAAACCGACCTGATTGGAATCGTAAAAAATCTTCAAGTTCAGTTCCATAATATTTCGAGAAATTCAACAGTACATATGGAGCTAATACAAGAAAGATTGCATAGAACTCATAGCTTAACTTACCAATATAAATTCGTATGGGAAAATTGGGCTCGAAAAGCAATCAGAAATGCATCATGAGTCAACGATTATCAATAATCAAAGCAGTCCAATGCTTTGTAGATAATTTCTGTCTGTAGTTTATATTTCGATTATGCTTTGGTAAATTCAAATATATCAAATATTTTGGTGAAGCAGTGGCAAAGGTAATCTCCCGCATCAAAGGGGGGCTTGGAAACCAGTTGTTTTGTTATGCAGCGGCTCGAAGACTGGCCATAGCAAATAATGCGGAGTTGGTAATCGATGATGTAACCGGATTTGCCCGGGATCGGCTTTATCACCGCACGTACATGCTGGATTGTTTCAACATTTCGGCACGCAAGGCGACGACAACGGAGCGATTAGCCCCCTTTGAGCGCTATCGCCGGGGTGTTATGAAGTGGCTGTCCCGCAGGCAGCCTTTTGAGCAGCGCCGATATATCGAACAAGAGGGTCTGGATTTTGATGAACGGCTGTTGGTCATGAAGGTAAAAGGTACTCTCTATCTTGATGGGCTGTGGCAAAGCGAGGGCTATTTCAAGGATTTGGAGCAGACCATCCGCGAGGACCTCCGAATTGTCCCCCCCACGGATGCGTTGAATAAGCGAATAGCGGAGGAGATTCACAACAACCAATCCGTGGCCTTACATTTACGCTGGTTTGATGCCCCGGGCAATACATCGATATACAACGCTTCGGTTAATTACTACGAGCGCGCTATTGCCCTGACGGAGAGTAAGATTAGATTGCCCCGTTACTTCATTTTTTCCGATGACCCGGAGAATGCCCGAACAAAACTTACCCTGCCCAAAGATCGGGTGGTGTTTGTTTCCTGCAACCGGGGAGATGAAAAGGCATATGCCGATTTGTGGCTAATGACTCAATGCAAGCACTTCATCATCGCCAACAGCACATTTAGTTGGTGGGGCGCTTGGCTGGGAGGTGAAAAGGAGAAACTGGTGATAACACCGAATATTGAATTGGATGGTAGAACCGCTTGGGGCTTTAAGGGGTTGATACCGGATGAGTGGAGCAAGCTTTAATAAATTGTCACATGTCTTTTACCCTGATTGTGAACGCTACTTGGTTAGATTGATATGATTAAAAAATCGCGTATTGAAATACCCGAAGTCTCTGTCCTGATGTCCTGCTACAATGCCAGCCGCTGGCTGCACGATGCTATCGAAAGTGTTCTCGCCCAGACCTTCGAGAACTTCGAATTTATTCTGGTGGATGATGGCTCAACGGATGTGACGTGGAACATCATCCAAACCTATAACGATCGGGATAAGCGCATCGTTGCTATATCCAAGAAAAATACCGGTCTGACCGACTCTCTCAATGTGGGTATCGCCCAGGCTAAAGGCAAATGGATTGCCCGGCTGGATGCCGATGATCTGTGTGAATCAACTCGACTCGAAGAACAAGTCAACTTTATACACAATCATCCGGAGGTGGTGTTGCTCGGCTCCGGGTTTGTTGAAATCGACGAGCAAGGTCGTGTCATAAAGAAACACCTGTATCCATCGCGGCATAACAAGCTGGTTCAACACCTCATGCATTTGAGACGATTTTTCCCGCATTCATCGGCCTTTTTTCGACGTGAAATCATGCAGGACTCTGGGTGCTATAATTCATTGTTCCGAAAAACGCAGGACTGGGATTTATGGTTTCGCCTTGCGGAACGGGGAAAAATTGCGTGTCTGTCGAACTGTCTTGTAAGGGTCAGAAAGCATCCGGAACAGATATCGAGTTATGGGATGGACACATCACAACTTGCGTATGCAGCCGGAGCCTCCGTCTGCAATCTCCTACGCATCCATGGCTACTTTGATCCTTCAACCACTAATGACGAAGCGAGATGGCTGGAGTTTTTAACATGGATAGAAAGACAAATAATTAAGGAAGGTTTTCTTGAACGGCGCAAAGCGTGGGCCGATGCTCGCGCAGTATTCTTTGCTGCTGAGAACAGGCTGACTGGAGCCCTTCGTTTCGGTGTGCGACTCATAAAATCTGGTCACGCTATTACGCTGGTGTGGGAAAAGTTTTTTGGTACCAATCTGCCGCAACACCTTGCACGGGAATGGATGAATGTATCATCTTAGTTATCAATCTGACTATACAAAGTTACGGAACATGAATAAATACTTTTTTACGACCGGCGCCGATAGGTTACGCGCTGAGAATTTAAAGGTCTCAACTTTTAATGTGAGGTGTAGTGTTGCTTAAATGTATTATCCAAATACCATGCTTTAACGAGGAAGTCTCTCTACCTACAACCCTTGCGGCACTTCCACGTTCTTTACAAGGAGTTGATTGTGTTGAATGGCTAGTTATTGATGACGGAAGCTCAGATCATACCGCAGAGATAGCAAAATGGCATGGCGTTGAGCATGTGATTCGTCTAACCAAAAATCAGGGATTAGCGCGAGCTTTTATGATAGGTATTGAAGCCTGTCTTAAAAAAGGTGCCGATATAATCGTAAATACTGATGCCGACAACCAATATCACGCAGGGGATATTGAGAAATTAATAGTGCCTATAATTGAGAAAAAAGCTGATATGGTGATAGGTACACGACCGATAGATGACATTAAGCATTTTTCATTTAGCAAAAAGCTACTACAGAAAATAGGCAGTCTTGTAGTGAGATTTATTAGTCGGGCTGATGTAAAAGATGCATCGAGCGGTTTTCGAGCCATTAGTCGGACAGCTGCTAAGAAGATTTGCGTTTTTAGTGACTATACATATACTTTGGAAACAATTATCCAAGCTTCTCGTAATGGGACTGTAATTGCTTCTGTTCCTGTCAGGACTAATGAATACCTTAGACCATCAAGACTTGTAAAAAATTCCTTGTCCTATGTTTTTATCTCTGCAGTAACTATTGCGAGGATGTTTGTTGTTTACAATCCCTTTAAATTTTTTTCAACCTTGGCGCTATTAAACTTCCTAGCAGGTATTCTTATTGGAGTAAGGTTCCTGATTCTCTTGACAATGGGGATGGGACAAGGACACATTCAGTCATTAATTCTTTGTACTATTCTTATCATAGCAGCTATTTTGCTTTTTACCATTGCAATACTGGCTGATTTAATAGCTATCAACAGACAACTCCTCGAAAAAATTGATCTCCATCTAAAACTGTTAAACGAAGAGAAGGATATTAATTGAAGTTCAGTCATTAGTTGGATCAAAGATCAATTATCTAAAAATAATATATTTTATGGAAACTTATTTATTCATTTATGCATTATTTGCAGTCTTTATCTTTATTTCTTTATATGGATGGGGTTTGTCTCTTCTTGATTTAATTTATCAAAACAATAAAGATGCTCCTTATGGGCTTTCTCCAATTATAGGGACAGCGGTCGTTTTAACCATTGGAGGTATTCTTAATATTACTAAATGTATTGGAAAAGTATCTTTAGGCCTTATATTTATATTTGGTGTGTTCTATGTTGGTATCATACTGTTAAAGAATCATCAATCTTTTTTAGGTTTAAAGGGTATTTTCCCTAAAAAAAAATCTGCATGGCTCATATCTCTAATGCTGATCCTTATTTTGCCTGTTTTTATCAATGGGCTGCATGTAGACGAATTTAATGCTACAGATGATTTTCAAGGTTATTTTATCATCCCTATCAAGATGCTGCAACTTGGGACTTTTGAGCCGGATCCGTTTAATGCTAGGATGAATGTTACCGGACCTGGCAGTTTTGCTTTTCTTCAGGCAGGAGTAATACAGGTTTTAGGTTACAACAGTGCATACCTTTTCGATAGGTCGGTCGGCATTTTATTAATGGTGGTAGCATTTTATTACCTGTTCCGATACAAGCCGTTACCCATACTCGCGACAATTAGCTTGATTACGTTTTTTTTGCTTGAGATTAGTTATTTATTAGTGGTGAATGCCACTCCGACTTATATAATTTTTCCTTTTTTATTTGCTCTGTTCTGTATTCTCGACAATAATGGATTAAATAAAAGGGAGAACTCAATTATAATTGGTTTGCTTCTGGGGGCTTTTTTAACCTTGAAAAATACAATGGTTCCTTTTGTTGTCTTAATGTTTCTGGCGCTTGCATTAGTTGGCATTGTTACACAGAGAGATATTCGTAGCAATGTCATTAAAAATACAGTTATTTCTGTTTTTATAGCATTCTTTATTGTATTCATTTGGTATATGCCGCAACTCACAAGTAATGTCTTTTTAAATACAGAGAAACAACCTTTTACAACTCTTGTAAAATACCTATATTTATATTTTAAGCGGTCACATTATTTCATGTATGCGCTTATAATTAATGTATTTCTTGCTGGGGCATGCTTTATTGTTATGGGGAGACAAAAAAGAATTTGGCTTGGTGGCATTGCTCTATTTGTCTCTTCTATGCTTGGCATTGCAATATTTATATTCATCTCAGATGGAGCGGTAATAATCCGGTATGATTATCCTATCATTTTATTTTCATCTTTTGTATTTGTGGTGTTTTTATTTAATGCAATTGAAGCGAAAAGCTATAAGAGGATTTTATTAATTGTTATGGTGGCTTTCGGACTGGCGATTACATTTAAAAACGACCTAAAGGGAAAGCATTTTCAAGATTTCATTAAAAATTATTCTGAAAGTATCAACGTGCTATTGTCAGTAAAGGAAAATTCATTTAGTTCTCAAGAAACTAAAGCTATCAAGGCGATACAGGAAAAGACCGAACTTGGCAGTAAAATATTAGTCCGCATAAACAGGCCATTTTTGCTTGATTTTTCTCGTAATGTGTTATATGTAGCAGACTTACCTTGCATGACAAGCATAATTCCAGGAATGGTTTGTTCAAATAATGCAGATGATATTATTAATTATTTGAAATTATCTGGAATAAGTTATGTAATGTATGAGTATGAAACGATAAATACTATAAGTAGTTTCTACTCAACTCGCATGAGACAACAAGAGGACCCTTTAGTTAATGCTAAAGGGCTGATTTTAATAAATAATATATATAATTTTGATAAAGCAATATTACATTTAGGAGCTTATTCTAAAAGGGTATATGATGATGGTAATCTAGTGCTTATTGCCCTCTCAACATATCCCTCTGTTAATAAGTGATAATATAAGTTGACGTCCCCCCGGATAACTGTGCCAATTTAAAGTTGAGCAATTTGGTGAAATTGGACAGTAGAAAAAGGGGGAAATGGTATGAAGAAGCGGTATACGGATCAGCAAATTGCCTTTGCGCTCCATCAGGTAGAGACTAGTGCTTCGGTAGCAGATATCTGCCGTAAGATGGGCATCAGTGAGCAGACCTTCTATAATTGGAAGAAAAAGTATGCAGGTATGGGAGTCCCTGAGATCAGGAGATTAAAAGCGCTGGAGGAAGAAAATCGACAGCTCAAAAAGCTTGTAGCAGATTTGAGCCTCGATAAGCATATGCTTCAGGATGTGCTATCAAAAAAATTCTAAAGCCTGCAAGAAAACGGGAGATTGTTACATATTTGTGTACGACGTATAGGGTAAGTGAAAGACGTTCTTGCAGGCTGATCCGGTTAAGCCGGACAAGCAAGCAGTACAAGAGCAAAAGCAAAGATCAAAGGGCGTTGATACAGAGACTCAAAGAGTTGGCAGCATCTCGTCCACGATATGGGTGTAGAAGGTTATACATTTTGTTGAGGCGTGAAGAATGGAAAGTGAATCATAAGAGGGTGCATAGGCTATATAAGCTATTGGGATTACAGCTGCACATACGGAGAAAGAAAAAGAGGGCAAGCATTGCTCGGGTGCAGCAGGGCTTGCCCACAATGATAAATGAGCGATGGGGTTGGATTTCGTAGCGGATGCCTTAGAGAACGGCCGCAAATTCCGTGTCCTGACCATTGTTGATCTGTTTAGCAGGGAATGTCTGATGACAGAAGCTGATTTTTCGTTCAGAGCCAACAAGGTAGTGAACTGCTTGGAGCGTTTGCGTCGGAGAGGGCATCTACCTAACGTGATTACAGTGGACAACGGAACAGAGTTTACCTCCCGAGTAATGGATGCATGGGCCTACAAGAACAAAGTGAAGCTTGATTTTATCAGGCCGGGCAGGCCGGTAGATAATGCTTTTATCGAAAGTTTTAACGGGCGGTTTAGGGACGAATGCCTGAATACGAAGGCATTTCATTCGATTGAGGATGCGAGGGAGAAACTTGAGTATTGGCTTTTAGACTATAATACCTTGAGGCCGCACAGCTCAATTGGCGATCTTACGCCATCTGAGTATGCCCAGAGGTTCAGGAACTTGGCCTTGGAAGGGGAAATCCTCAACCTACAAGTGGCATAGTTTTCGGGGGGTAGTCAAAGTGCTGGCATTTTCTAATTTTCAGTGGCACTATAAACGGGGATAGGTCCTAATGGCTGACCAAGCTAATGGTTTGTTGTCTAACTATTTAAGAGACCAGAGAATTTATGCAGCGTATCCATATGTTATAGGTAAAGTTCTTGATATCGGTTACTGGAAAATTTAATCAAATTTTAAAAAAAGTTTATTTCATCCTTAAGCTTAGAAAGCCTTTTCTTGTTCTGAAGATGCTTATGCTAACCATTCGTACATTGCTTTATAAACAAAGGCCTCCATTCCGACAAATTGAAATACAATCAACACTTGCGTGCAACCTGAGATGCACGCACTGTTCAGCAAAGAACTTTGAGATTAATGATGAAATGCTAAGTTTTGAAGATTACAAGAAAATTTCAAAGCAAGCTAAATATCATGATAGTCCAATGCTTTCCTTTACTGGGGGGGAGCCATTACTCGATCCAAGGTTGGAAGATATTATTAGGCTGTTTGATACGCGAAGCATGCTGGTATCAATCACTACAAACGGGACGTTGTTGACTTTTGAGCGCGCAAGAAGATTGAAGCTAATAGGAGTTGATGGTTTTATGATTTCTCTCGATGGGTCAAATTCTCAAGCAAATGATATGATTCGAGGAGATGGGGTGTTTGAGAGCGTCATTAACGCAATACAGATTGCAAAGGGATTAGGTTTTTTTGTAATGATAATACACACGCTAACCCACTTATCTATCAAGAATAATAATTTCAACGGCATCTTAAATCTTGCGCAAAAATTAGATATTCCCCTTCATGTAAGCCTTGTATCTCCAGTGGGGAATTTAGCTAATATGGATTTATTAGATGATTATATCCTTAGTAATGAGGACATACTCTATTTGGAGGATTGCCAAAAAAAATATCCGTTTCTTAGGAGAGATCTTGATGGTAATTATTTTCAAAGAGGATGCCCGGCAGGAGTTGAGAGGTTTGTTATTTCACCTTATGGTGATGTGATGCCTTGCACAAAGATACAGGCTTCATTTGGAAACATTAAAGATGAACCTATGATAGATATTAGAAACCGAATGATTAATACAAAAATTTTTGACAATTACCCTTTGCTTTGCCTTGCGGCGGAAGATGACAACTTCTTAAATGTTTACATGCCTCGAACATTTAACCGAAAAGATTTGCCTATAGATTACAATGATTACTTTAAGGGATCCCTGTGATGACAGATTGCAAGAAAAAATGTCCATGTTGTGGCTCAGCAGAGTTTGTTTTACTATTCGATGAAATGTTGGATTATGAGTATCGCGTTCCTATTTGCCCATCCCTTATAGAGTGTTGCAGTTGTGGGTTGATTAGGCATGATAAGATTCCAGATATGCGTGAGTTGAATAGGTTCTATCCAAAGGATTATCTTGTACATATAGAATCATTTAGGGTCGGCTCTAATATGCTTTTTGAAATGCTAAAAAAGATTCTTTATAAATTGCGTGCTAATAAAATTCATAAAATCTTGGGCTCTCAAGGCTCAGTCCTTGATGTCGGATGTGCTAATGGTGCTTTTCTAAGAAGTTTGAAGCTTTACGGACAATATGAATTGCACGGGTTGGATATAAAAAATACTGGTATCGATTTTAAAGAATATGGGATTATTTTTAGAGAGGGGGTACTTGAAGAACTTGAATATCCTAAAAATCATTTCGATGCTGTTGTATTGGACAATCTTCTTGAACATGTGCCAGAACCTAAAATATTTATGGATAGAGTTTTTAGCATACTAAAGCCTGGAGGATATGTATTTGGCACAACCCCTAATTTTGAATCACTTGATAGGTATCTTTTCGGGAGATATTGGGGAGGATTCCATATGCCAAGGCATATATCTGTTTTTAATCCTCAAAATCTTAGGATTCTACTGGATGCATCTGGTTTTGCTGATATCAGATTCCCTATTACGGCAAATGCAGGTAACTGGGCAGTGAGCATACAAAATTATCTGAGAAGAAGTAGTGATGGTAAACAAAGCTCAAGGAGAGGCCTATATTTCCCTATTATTGGAATGTTATTAGGGCCGGTGGCGTTGGTTGCCTCAATTTTCAGAATAAATGGAGTAATGGATTTTACTTGTCGAAAGCCTAATGAATTAGCCAATATGAGTTATAAATGAAAAATGAAAGTATCCAAAATTCTAATAGAGTCACATTGGATCAGGTTCATATATCTGGAGGCTATACAGGTTATTTCTCTTTTTTTCTGGAGGCTATGCGAAATAAACAGGTATGTAGACTAATAAAAGATGGCACCAGTATACTAGATCTGGGCTGCGGTAGAGCAGAGATACTGCGGTTGCTATATGCATCAGGGAAAAAAAATATTAAATACACTGGATGTGATATAACATCTGAGTGTATTGACTATAATATAATAAGGCATCCAGAGCAAAAATTTGCTCTGATAGACATAGAGAAAGATGATCTGTCAATACTCGGCTCAAATTATGATTATATTATTCTTTTAGCTGTGTTTGAACATCTTTCCAATCCTTGTGAAACATTTAAAAAGATTGCGGATATTCTTTCAACTGATGGGACGATTGTACTAACAGTTCCTATCCCACAAGCCGAAAGTATATATAGAATAGGTGCTCGGCTGGGTTTTTTTAGCAAACGTGCCCAATCAGAGCATAGTTCTATTCGCATCGATAAAGACATGCTAAACGGACTTCCATCTTGTACTAATCTGAGATTGAATAGATATCAACGCTTTTTATTTGGCTTTAATCAGTTGGCAGTATATAGATCCCCTATTTTTAGTGATAACTGAAGCGTATGCTTAGGGATAGATATAGGAGGCTAAGATAGAACCGATTGTTGAAAAAGGCGTTATAGCCGGGAATTTATACGATAAATATGGCACGAAAAATCCTATTGCAAAATATTTGATGTCTGGATTTTATAATTCTTTGAATTCTTTGGTTGATGAAACAGGCGCATCTGAAATTTATGAAGTAGGTTGCGGAGAGGGAAATTTGAGTATTGAATTGGCAAAGCAGAACAAAATTGTTCGTGCCTGCGATTTTTCAGAACAAATTATTAGTATAGCCAATAAGAATGCAAAGAAAAACAATGTGAAAATAAATTTTAAGACAGTAAGCATATATGAACTTACTCCAGAAAGAGATTCAGCTGCACTGGTGGTATGTTGCGAAGTATTAGAACATCTTGAGAACCCTGAACGAGCATTGGCCATTCTCTCAGAATTATCGCCACAACTTATCATAAGTGTTCCTAACGAACCACTTTGGAGTATATTAAATATAGTCAGAGGTAAATATTTTTCTAGTTTTGGAGTTACACCGGGTCATATCCAAAAGTGGTCAAGAAAAAATTTTTTAGCATTGTTATCCTGTAATTTTGAAATTCTCAAGGTCTTAAATCCAATTCCATGGACAATGGTCCTCTGCAAATCTAAGGCAGATAGCGCCCGCCCCAATAGAGGTTAAGAGGTATTTTGTATCTAAATTAATTGATAGGAACGATGATCTGTTTGGTGAGATTATCAAAATATGAAGCCTTAAAATTCCTATTTCAACATTAATATTTGCAAATGTCGCGTTTTCCAGGCGCCTATTAGTTGGAAAAGATAGCAGAATAGTAAAAACCGGAAGGATAGTTGTAACCGCAATTACTGTCTAGGGCAAATGAATACTATAAATACTTTCAGGTATGATATAAATGCATTGCGAGCAATCGGTGTTTGCATAGTCACTCTATTTCACTTCCAAATAAATTTATTTCAAGGTGGTTTCGTTGGCGTGGATATATTCTTTGTTATATCGGGTTTTTTAATGACAAAGATAGTATCTGAAAGAATAGACAACGATACCTTTTCACTGCGCAATTTCTACATAGAAAGAGCCAGAAGAATCATACCTGCATTGGTTTTCCTATGCATTTCTTTATTTATTCTAGGGTGGTTTATTCTTTTGCCGCTCGACTACAGTAGCCTATCAAAGCATGTCCTATCCACACTTACATTTAGCTCTAATGTTATTTATTGGAAAGAGTCTGGCTATTTCGATGCAAGTTCTCTTAGGAAATGGCTTCTGCATACATGGTCTCTATCCGTGGAGTGGCAATTCTATTTAATTTATCCAATTATTCTATATACATTAAGAAAATTCCTTCATAAATCAACAGCAAGCATCATTGTACTTATAATAACAGCATTATCGTTAATTCTTTCCATGCTGCTTTCAAGTAAACATCAATCAGCATCATTCTATCTTCTCCCAACTAGAGCCTGGGAAATGTTTATGGGCGGCTTAGTTTATTTATTCCCATTAAAAACAACAGAGAAACTAAAACGAATTATTTTAATTACAGGTTTCTCGTTAATAGCAATAAGCATAACCATACTTAATCGTAATGTCATTTGGCCGGGATACTTAGCTCTATTGCCCACACTTGGGTCTTCGTTTGTAATGGCATCTGGGAAAGTAAGTATTTCATTATTTAAATCAAGATTCATTACCTGGCTAGGTAAAATATCATACTCTCTTTATCTTTGGCACTGGCCAATTGTTGTTCTTATTTCAAAATACAATAAACTAAATAACGTTAGTTTTATTCTTATTGGGTTAATTTCATCTTTTTCCTTAGCATCAATATCTTATATATATATTGAAAATAAAACCAGAAAAATCAACATCAACATCTTTAACGCAAGAGGTTTTGCATTACCTATTATAGTAACGTGCTATTTATTGTTTTTGATTCCACCATTTCTAGCCATTAAAAATATTGGGTTTGATTATAGATTTCGAGAGAATATCGTTAAAATGGAAAAATATGTAAAATATGACTTTAATGACAACATGAGGGTTGGGCAATGCCTTCTGACATCAAAGCATAACCAAATGTCTTTTTTCAACAAAGAAATATGCCTTAGATTGAGTAGCGTCAAAAAAAATATTTTATTATTCGGTGATAGCCATGCAGCTCATTTTTGGCCTGGGCTATCATCCAACCTCCCCCAATTTAATATACTACAAGCGACAGCTTCTGGATGTCTCCCTTTATTGCATACTATGGGGGAGAGTCGTTGTACTACACTAAGAGATTATATATTTTTTAATTTTTTACCAAAGAACAAGATAGATTTTATAGTTTTATCTGCAAGATGGCAAAAAGAAGATATCAAACACCTTCCTGAAACAATTAGGGAGCTCCGTAAATACTCAAATCATATTTACATATTTGGTCCGATTGTTGAGTATACAAGGGGTCTTCCTGAGCTTATTGCAGAAAGCATGCTGCAGAATGATAAATTCATATTAATAAACAACAGACTTACAGAAACAGAAGGTCTTGATATGGAAATATCTAATTTAATTCGCAATACATCTGCGAAATATGTCTCAATTTATCATGCCTTATGTAAAGATAACGATAATTGCATAACCACCACTAATCAAATACCAGTACAGTTTGATTATGGACATCTAACAAAAGAAGGTTCAACTATAGTAATTAAGTCTATAATAAATTCAGGGGTTCTTATAAACTAAAACTATAGAGAATCATAATAAAGAATGCCCCACAGTTTTTTGAAAAAGTAAAGTGACTCGATTAAACTGATACTAAAAAACCTATGATTAAAGGAGCTGCTTATGAATATTAATCGCAAAGTGATACAGAGAAAAGCAAATGGAAAGATCATGGAGATTGTAGAGTGGCCTGTAATATTGGGTGTAATATTGGGGCTGACGATCAAATATTTTGAAAGTCCTAAACTAAGAACGGAGGAACTTCTTTCATGACACCATTCCTGCTCAACTATATATGTGAGCCTATCACTAAGTCGCCTTTGCATCTCGTCAACGCCGTGCATGATGGGGATGGTCGTATTCAAACTGGTGAACTCGTTTCACCCTCTGGCAAACGCTACCCTATTATCAACGGCATCCCTCGCTTTGTTGATTTTGTCCCGCCGACGAGTGTTGAGTCGTTTGGTGATCAATGGAATTACTTCAACTTCACCGACTTCAAGATGAACTGGCTCTCCCACACCGTTGCCAATACCTTCGGTACGACCGCTGCGTTTTCAGGCAAGCTGATTGTGGATGCTGGGGGGGGGACCGGTGCACAGACCAAGTGGTTCGCTGAATATGGCGCAAGCCATGTGATCATGATGGACCTTTCCCATTCGGTCGATTATGTAGTGAAGCGCAATCTTGCCGGGGTCAAGAATGTGGATGTGATTCAGTGCTCCATCGATGCGCCGCCACTGCGCGACAAAAGCATCGACGGCATTGTCTATTGCCATAATGTGATTCAACATACCCCTTCGGTAGATAAGACTGCCCATGCGCTCTATGCGCTGACGGCACCCGGCGGGGAGTTCGTTTTTAATTGTTACCCGCTGAATGACCAAGGGCTTGTGCGCTGGGTACGCTTTCATCTTGTTTATAAACCAGTTCGCTGGTTTTTATCGAAAATGCCCTTTCTTTTTATATTGTTTTATGCCCGACTCATGGGGCTGCTACGCCTTGTGCCGGCAGTAGGTGCATTTTTAGAGAAGGCGGGGTTTTGCATACAAGGTGATATGCCGGTCATTCCAAAAGAAGGCGCTATCGCAAGGCTCATTCGGCGGTTCCGTGCTACAACATTGAATACATTTGACGGATTTGGTTCGCATACTTATCAACATCATAAGTCGGATTCGGAGATACGGGCATTGGTTTGCTCATTGCAACCTGACGATACAAAGGTAATGAACATGGAGAAATACTTTTTACGGCCTGCACTGATAGGTTGCGCACTGAGAATATTTCGGTAGCACTATATGTGAGGCATCGTACTGCAAGGATATCAACCGACAGGAGTTGTATCCCGTGACTGGATTTACATTTCTGGGATATGAGTTTCGTCCACGCAAAGCGGTGGACAAATATGGTCGGGTGTATGTGAACTTTTCCCCTGCGGTGAGTCGTGAGGCACTCTGCATGATGCGGCAAACTATCCGAAGCTGGCATATCCAGCTCAAATGTGATAAAAGGCTGGAAGACCTCTCAAACATGTTTAACCCAGTGCTTAGAGGTTGGTTAAACTATTACAGTCGATTTCATGCCTCGGCAATGAAACCCATTTGGCTGCACATGAACGCTTTTCTGACTCGATGGCTTATGCGTAAGTACAAGCACTTGGCATGGCATAAAACCCGTGCACGGAAGGTGCTTGGCAAGCTTGCCGCATCTACATCGAAGGCATTTGTACACTGGGAGATTGGATATGCTCCTACGGCTGAATAATGGGAGCCGGATGAGCCGAGAGATTCACGTCCGGTTCTGCGAGGGGCTGGGGGTGCAATTCCCCCGGCCTACTTACCGTTATATTCCGATGCGGAAAGGCTTTCTATACTTAATGGCTGTAATGGACTGGTGCAGCCGAAAGATTTTAAGCTGGAGGCTCAGCAACTCGCTTGATACTGAGTTTTGTATAGCAGCATTACAGGAGGCATTGGCCAAATACGGCAGGCCTGCAATATTCAATACTGATCAGGGAAGTCAATTTACGAGCCTCGAGTTTACGCAGATACTTAAGGACGCTGATGTAAAAATCTCAATGGACGGCAAGGGTAGATGGAGAGACAACGTAATGATCGAGCGGCTGTGGCGCTCTCTGAATATGAGTGTGTCTATCTGAACGCATTTGAAACGGGCAGCGAGGCAAGAAATGGTATTGGAAAGTGGATCAGACTGTACAATGAAGAGCGGCCTCATTCTGGTATTGACGACAAAACGCCGCATGAGGCATACTGGAAACTGCCACGCGCAGGTTATCCAGTAAAACTGGTGGCATGATGACAGGTGGCTTCCACCTTAAATCAGCCATCAAACTGTCCAAACAATGGGGGCCACCTCTTATTGGGGGTTGATCGATTGAAAACAAGAAACGAAAACGTCCTGACTATAGGGGTAGTCAGACTCTTAGATTGGCTTGAAAAAATCAAAGGAATAATACAATTGTCAGGGGATCCGTCGGCTTTGATTTGCTTGGTTATTAATAAGTATTATCAATACAAATTTAAAAAGAAAGTCAATGTAAGTGGTATAATCAAAGTTTATGGTGAATATTCAAACATTATTATTAAGGGGAATGCTGTAAGTATAGGCGCTTTTTGTGTTTTTGCAGTAACTGAAAAATCGAAGATAATTATTCACAATAATGTAGGAATTAGTCCGTGCGTCGTGATTGTCCCTCAAGGATTAAATATAAATATTTTGTATCCGAATGAAAGGCCACATATATTTAATGGAGATGTCATTTTAGAAGACAACGTATGGGTGGGGTCAAACAGCACAATAGTAGGAAGCGTTAAAATCGGTAAAAATTCTGTCGTAGCTGCAGGTGCGGTGGTAACTAAAGATGTCCCTTCTAATTGTGTTGTTGCTGGTGTTCCAGCGAAAATTATTAAAAAGTTTTGATTTATTGTACCAATGGTTTTGTATTTTTTCAGATGTCTCATATAAATAGGTTTAAGACATTATGTGCGGTATTATAGGTATTGCCTCAAAATCTCCTGTTTCTGATCGAGAATGGCTTGCTATCGGACGTGACTCCATGCGGCATCGAGGTCCCGATGATATCGGGGAATGGTGGTCCGTGGACGGGTGCGTGGGTTTGGCGCATCGGAGGCTTTCTATCATAGATTTGTCGCCTGCCGGCCATCAGCCGATGTTGGACACCACCGGTGCGATCTATATAGTCTTCAATGGGGAGATCTACAACTACCAGGATTTGAAGAAGGAATTACAGTCCTTAGGGCATGTTTTCAGTTCAACAAGCGATACGGAAGTCATGCTTGCGGCGTATCGGGAATGGGGAACCGACTCCCTCCGGCATCTCAACGGCATGTTCGCGTTCGGGATATATGATCAAAAAGCGCGGAGGCTTTTCCTGGCGCGGGACAGGGTGGGAGAAAAGCCTCTTTTTTATGCGGTTGTCGGCGACGCACTCTGTTTCGCATCGGAGCTAAAGGCTTTGATGGCATATCCGGCCTTTCCGCGGCGCATAGATCCGGAAGCGTTGGATTGCTATTTGACGTATGGATATGTGCCGGGCAACCTATGCATTATGAGTGGCGTGAACAAATTACCACCTGCGCACGCGCTCTTGTTCGATTTGGAAAGCGGTCAATCACGGTTGTGGCGTTACTGGCAGTTGCCGGAATTGGATGGCAGCGCTACAGCGGATAAGATAGATGAAGAAGCCTTGCTTAATGAGATGGAGACCCTTTTGGAAGATGCCGTCCGGCGCCAATTGGTGGCCGATGTGCCGGTAGGGGTGCTCCTCAGCGGCGGGGTGGATTCCAGCCTGGTGACGGCAATGGCGGTGCGTGCTGAGGCGAAGGTCAGCACCTTCACCATTCGTTTCCCAGGTTATGGCGCGTACGATGAAACAGCGCACGCTCGATTGATTGCCCGGCACTTCGGTACGAAGCATATCGAATTAGATGCCGCTGATGTCAATGTTGACCTTTTGCCTATTTTGGCCCGACAGTTTGATGAGCCGATGGTGGATTCATCCATGATTCCGACATATCTCGTTAGTAAACTGGTACGTCAACACTGCATTGTGGCTTTGGGAGGCGATGGTGGCGATGAACTATTCGGCGGTTATGGATATTACAGCCGTCTACTGTCGCTACAGAAAAGCCTGGGCTGGATTCCATGGAGTCTGCGCTTACTCGTGGCCAAATCTGCGGAAGCCTTGTTGCCGGTTGGCTTCAAGGGACGCAATTGGCTGCAAGGTCTGGATGTGGATTTACAGCGAGGACTACCGCTGATTGCTTCACATTTCGACCGTAGTACACGGCAGAATTTGATGGTATGGCGAGACTCTCGGGCATTGGTAGCCGAGAGTATTCGGAAACGACTTATTCCTCAGTCGGATAATCTGTTGCAGCGGTCGACACGCATGGATTTCGAGAACTATTTACCTGAGGACATTTTGGTCAAGGTGGATCGCACCAGCATGCTGAACTCGCTGGAAGTCCGTGCACCATTTCTAGACTACCGGATTATTGAATTTGCTTACGGCAAGGTGCCGTCGTATCTGAAGGCTACGCCGACTTCCAGTAAAGTGCTGCTGAAAAAGCTGGCGATGCGTCTTCTGCCTGTGGAATTCGATCATCAACGCAAGCAGGGGTTCTCCATTCCACTCGGGTCATGGTTGCAAGATGGACCGTGGAAGCAATTTTTTCATGAAACGCTTTTGGGATCAAATGATATGCTTTTTAACCGCCAGTGTGTGAACGACTTGCTGGATGGTCAGACCAAAGGCCGGGCTAACAGCGAACGTTTGTTTGCCTTGGTCTTTTTTGAATTATGGCGGCGGGAATATGGTGCTAGCTTATAGATGATCCTTGGTATAGATGCATTCAACATACGTGGTGGTGGGGTATAGTGGGTAAAGAGAATACGATTTTAGTGATGAGCGACTATTATCTGCCTGGTTTCAAATCAGGTGGATCTGCACGTACTATTGCAAATATTATCGATCAACTTGGCAATGAAGTTACTTTTAAAGTGGTCACTAGGGATTGTGACCTTGGTGATTCTGTTCCCTATCAGAACATACTATATAACAAATGGAATCAGGTTGGAAAAGCTCAAGTGTATTATCTTCCTCGTAATAAAATAACGAGTTCGATTATTAAAGAAATAATTGGTATAACACACCATTCTGTTTTATATTTAAATAGTTTCTTCTCTTTATACTTCACCATATATCCATTGTTATTGAGGTTTTTTCGGATACTGTCACAAAAAACACCCATTATTATAGCACCACGTGGGGAACTTGCTACTTCTGCCCTTTCAATAAAGTCTCTTAAAAAGAAGATGTTCATAAAAGCCGTACAAGTCCTCGGACTCTATCGATCCGTTATTTGGCAGGCATCTAGTGTGTACGAGGAAAATGATATACGTAGACTTTTTGGGCAAACGCCAATTGTGAGAGTGGTTCCAGATATGCCTCCTCAAGTGAATGTCTCGAATTTAAACACTCCACGTAAAGAAAAAATTCCCGGGAATTTAAGTATAATTTTTTTATCACGGATAGCGCGTGTCAAGAATCTGGATGGAGCCCTTTCAATTCTCAGTTCTATAAAAGGAAATATTTCTTTTAATATATACGGCCCCATAGAAGATTCTGCATATTGGAAGGAATGTAATAAAATTATATTAAAGATGCCTTCCAATATTAAAGTATATTACCATGGGGAAATTTCGCATGATAAGGTGTACGATACTTTAAGACTGCATGATTTATTTTTTTCTCCTACCAATGGCGAAAATTTTGGTAATGCTATTCTGGAGGCATTGCTTGCTGGGTGCCCGGTTGTAATTAGTAATCGCACTCCATGGAGAGAATTGCACAAAAAGGGAATAGGGTGGGACATCCCTCTGGAAAGTCCGGAATTCTTTGGTCGGATTATACAGGAAATGATCAATATGGATAGGGTGGCTTTTGATGAACTATCGGGGAATGCTTTTCGATTTGCCCTGCAGTTTATTCAAGATACGGAGTTACTTGAAATCAATAGGCAATTATTTGCAAGGAATCTGAAGGGTCAGTATGAGCCATCACCAGTGAAGCATGATACAGTTAATCGGGAGGAAATATTCTAATGGATTATACAACTCAGACTTTAGGGATTAAGATTAAAAAGGTATTAAGATACATGAGATTATTTGGGGTGAATCGTACCCTCATAAAAATATACGGACAATATCACATGAAGAAAAAATACGAATGCCTTCCTGCTCTAAAAATACCGCGCAGTGGTCGAAATGTCGGTATAATTGGATGTGGAAATTTTGCTTTTACCAATATTGCTTATTATTTAAATAAAAACTACGGCAAAGTAATTCATGCAGCTGCGGATATAAATATTCATGCAGCAGCGTCTCTTTATGAAAAATATGATTTAAATTACTACACCGATGATGCCAATAAGCTTATTAACGACCCTGCAATTGATTTATTATATATTGCTTCCAATCATGCTTCACATGCAGAGTACGCCATTAAGGCGTTAAATGTTGGCAAGAGTGTTCATATTGAAAAACCTCATGTTGTAAGTGAGGACCAATTAATACGACTGTGTCAAGCAATGGCAGTTTCATCGGGGCGAGTTAATATTGGGTTCAATCGTACCAGAAGCAGGTTTGGCCGGGAGATCAGAAAGGCATTGGGTTCCCAAACTGGTACGGGGATGTACAATTGGTTTGTTGCAGGACATGAGATACCTTCGGATCACTGGTATTATGCTAAGGAGGAAGGAGGACGTGTTTTAGGTAACTTATGCCACTGGACAGATTTTATTTATAGCTTAGTTGATTCAAGAAGCCGATACCCATTAACTATCACGCCAGTCCGAGCGGTTAAGCCAGACTGCGGGATAGCAGTCAATTATAAGTTTGGCGACGGCTCAATTGCTGTAATCACGTTCTCTGCTGGCCCTACATTTGAGGGCGTGAGAGAGCGTTTATCTGCTCAACGCGGTAATATTTTGATCTCAATGGATAATTTTAAGACTTTAATAATTGAAGAAATGGACAAAAAGATTAAACTTTCCAATTTCTTTAATGATCACGGACATGAGCATAATATTATGGCTGGTTATTCTCTGCTTTCCTCTAATCAGGGTTACTCAGCCGAATATGTTTGGGAGACAGCGCAACTTTTTCTTAGAACTAAAGAAGCACTGGAGGAAAATATGGTAACAGTGCTCAGTGGCTATGATAGCCTTATTACTTCAAAACCTTACTAATAATGAAACAACTCATTCAATCCTATAAAACTGGCGAACTCGGTCTTTTTGAAGTCCCTCCCCCCGTATGCGGTAATACTGGCGTATTGATAAATACGATAGTTTCACTCGTTTCGGCTGGAACAGAGAAGATGATTGTTGATATCGCCAAAAAATCTCTTTTCGGCAAAGCAAGGGCTCGCCCTGATCTTGTAAAGCAGGTAATCAATAAGATGAAACAGGAAGGGATAAAGAATACCCTTGAGAAGGTGTTTAACAAGCTCGATACACCTATTCCTCTTGGTTATTCATGTGCGGGTACCGTGGTGAAAGTCGGTGAGAGCATTTCAGGCATATCACTTGGCGATAGGATTGCCTGCGGCGGGGCCGGATATGCAAGCCATAGCGAGATTAATTATATCCCTAAAAATCTATTTGTAAAAATACCGGATAGTGTTGACGATCTTGATGCCTCCTTTGTCACGGTAGGGGCAATAGCGCTGCAAGGCGTTCGGCAGGCTGAGCCAACCATGGGAGAAAAGATTGCTGTCATCGGCTTGGGACTAATAGGACAGTTGACAGTGCAATTGCTCAAGGCCAACGGCTGTAAAGTCATGGGCTCTGATATTGATCCCAACAAGCTATTATTGGCAAAAAGCCTCGGGGCTGATATGGTCTGCACGCCCGACCAATTTATAGAGGCGGCGGCTGAGTTCAGCAATGGCTATGGATTGGACAAAGTAATAATAACTGCTTCAACATCAAGTAATCAGCCTGTAATCGATGCTGGTGAGACTGCTCGCCATCGGGCAAAGGTGGTGGTGGTGGGCATGGTGGGCATGGATGTGCCTCGCAATCAGTATTACAAAAAAGAACTCGATCTTCGCCTTTCGATGGCGTATGGTCCTGGGAGATATGACCCTGATTATGAGGAGAAGGGTATCGATTATCCTTTTGCCTATGTTCGTTGGACCGAACAGAGGAACTTTGAGGCGTTTCTCGGGCTTGTTGCGGAAGGCAAAGTTACTCCCAAGTCGCTTATAACTCACCAATTCAATTTTAATGATGCGCTAAAAGCATATGATTTGATCGAAGGTAAGTCGAATGAGAAATATCTGGGAATCATTCTGACGTATCCTGGGGAAACACGCGTCTCAAGAAAATGCATTCAAATTTCTGATAAAACCATACGATCAGACAACATGAGAATAGGATTATTGGGTGCCGGCAATTTTACTAAAGCTGTCATATTGCCGCATTTGAAGAAGTTGGGAGGAGTTGAGCTTGTTGGGGTATGTACTGCTACTGGCATCAGCGCCCATTCTACAGGAAAGAAATATGACTTCAAGTATATAACGACAGATGCAGATGAATTGATAAAAAACAATGATATTAATGTGGTGTTTATTACTACAAGGCACAACACGCACGCGGAGTACGTTATAAAGGCTTTAAAGGCAGGAAAACATGTTTTCACTGAGAAGCCTCTCTGTATCGGAGAGTCGGAATTAAGCGAGATCAGAGATGTATACTTTTCACTAAGAACTCAACACTTACCCCTGCCATTGCTGATGGTAGGTTTTAACAGGAGGTTTTCCCCTCTGGTTGCCAGGATGAAAGAGGTGGTCCGAGATGCACCGATGTCGATCACATATCGTGTAAACGCCGGTATTATACCGAAAGATTCATGGATACAGGACGGGGGAATCGGCGGAGGCCGAATCGTCGGGGAGGTATGCCATTTTATCGATACCTGCTCTTTTCTGACCGGTTCGGAACCTCTGTCTGTTTTTGCCTCCTGTATCCGCAAGATGGATACTTCAGTTCCTGATGAAGACAATGTCAGCATTGTTCTTACGTTTGCTAATGGTTCGACGGCAACCATCCAGTATTTTGCCTATGGCAATCGGCAAATGCCCAAGGAGTTCATTGAACTTTTTGCCGGTAATACTGCCATGCAGATGACCGACTTTCGCGAACTGGTTATCTTCAGTGGGAACTGTAAGGAGAAAGTGAAAAGATTTAATCAAGATAAGGGTTTTAAGACAGAATTCTCCTCTTTCCGAGAGGGCATAAATAGCGGTACCCCTCCCATATCGTTCGAGTCTCTCTATACCACGACGAAGGCGACTTTTGCCATCTTGGAATCTCTCCGCACTGGTGCGGAGGTGCTGATTTGAGCGCAGCTGTTATTTTTAATGCAGGTTCGTGCTGTATTGACATTATCGCGGGCGCTCGCCCAAATTTCATGAAGATCTCCTCTATTATTAGGGCGCTTCAACTACATCAACAGCAGAGTGGTCGTCTGTCATATCGACTGGTCCATACCGGCCAGCACTATGATGCCCGTATGTCGGGAGATTTCTTTGTGCAGTTGGGCATCCCCGATCCTGATGTGAACCTAGAGGTAGGCTCCGGCACACAGGCGGAGCAGGCAGCGGCCATTATGGTGCGCTACGAAAAGCTCTTGCTTGAACAACGCAGCAATCTTTGCTTAGTGGTGGGGGATGTTACCTCGACAATGGCATGTTCCATCGCAGCCCAAAAGCTATGTATTCCGGTAGCGCATGTAGAGGCTGGTATTCGATCGGGTGATTGGACCATGCCTGAAGAGATTAACCGTATGGTAACCGATGCCATTACTAATTACTTTTTCACTACCAGTGAATCAGCCAACCGGAATCTACGCCGTGCGGGTGTGCCGGAGGAAAGTATCTTTTTTGTTGGCAACACGATGATCGATACCTTACTGGCTAACATGGAGCGATTGAAGCCTCCAGCGTTCTGGGACGAATTTGGGTTGGAAAACGGCAGATACTTTGTGTTGACCTTGCATCGTCCGGCGAATGTGGACGTAGAGGTGCAGTTAATCGCTTTATTGGAGGCGATTGGGAAAGGTAGTCGTGGGTTGCCTGTGGTGTTTCCGTGCCATCCGCGCACTGCAAAGACATTGAACCCCATAAAGAAGCTTCCGGAAAATCTGCGTTTAGTCGATCCCCAGCCATATCTGGAGTTCAACTATCTGGTGAAGCATGCGAAGGCGGTGATTACCGATTCAGGAGGAATCACGGAAGAAACGACGGTTATGGGCGTTCCCTGCATGACACTGCGCGATACAACGGAGCGGCCCGAGACTGTGACTATCGGCACCAATGAACTGCTGGGAATTGATCCTAAGAGTATTCGTCCCGCAATGGACCGGCTCTTTGCTGGAGCTTGGAAGACCGGCGCCATCCCTGAGAAATGGGACGGCAAGACCGGCGAAAGGATTGTCGAAGTTCTGGATCGATTGCTGTGCGGAGTCCGATGACGGTTTCAAATGTCTTGAGATGGTTTCATACCATACGGCATCTTCGCCCTGTTCAGATATACGGACGTTTGTGGTTTAGATTACATCATCCCTTGATTGATCTCTCCCCCGCGCCTCCAGCACGTATTCTCAATGCAAAAGCAGTGCTGACTGGATGGCGAGGATCCTCTCTTCTGTTCCCTATGGTTTTTCGATTTTTAAATGAAGAACATGAGCTTGCAGGTGTTGATGATTGGGACAATCCATCAGTCGGCAAGCTCTGGCGCTATAATCTTCATTATTTTGATGACTTGACGGCGGAGGGGGCGGAAACTCGCACTAAGTGTCATCATGAATTAATGCTACGATGGGTTGATGAAAATCCGCCTGGTCACGGTATGGGTTGGGAGCCTTACCCGACTTCCCTGCGAATGGTGAATTGGATCAGGTGGTCCTTGGCCGGGGGTATCCTTTCGCCTGAATGCATGCAGAGTCTTGCTGTGCAAGCGCGCTGGCTGTCAGAAAAGCTGGAACACCATCTTCTCGGCAACCATCTTTGGGCCAATGCAAAAGCGCTGGTGTTCGCAGGCATGTTCTTTGATGGATCAGAAGCTGTTAGATGGTTAACCGTGGGTCTGAAGTTGCTGCGTCGCGAGTTGCAGGAGCAGGTGCTGGAGGACGGGGGGCATTTTGAGCGCAGCCCGATGTATCATGCTATCGTGCTGTCTGACTTGTTGGACTTAGTGGAATTGTCTGTAATCTATCCTGATGCACTTCCGATGAATGATGTGTCTGCTTGGCGTGAGATCATACCGCGCATGCTGTATTGGCTGGCGGTAATGACCAATCCTGACGGTAAGATTGCACTATTTAATGACGCTGCATTCGGCATTGCGCCACGGCTTAGGGACTTGGAAGACGGCGCTAAAGCGTTGGGGATTGTTTTTGACAATTACCTGGAAGGTCCTATGCATAATTTACCAGAGACTGGTTATGTTCGATTGCAAAAAGGGCCTGCAGTTGTGATCGCCGACCTCGGCGAAATCGGTCCGGATTATATGCCCGGTCATGCTCACGCTGATACATTAAGCTTTGAAATGTCATTGTATGGACAGCGGGTGATTGTGGATACCGGCACTTCGCGCTATGACGTATCCGACGAGCGCATGATGCAGCGGGGAACCAGTGCGCACAATACAGTGCAGGTGGATGAAGAGGATTCGTCAGAGGTATGGAGCAGTTTCCGCGTTGCGCGACGTGCCCGGCCTTTTGACCTGACGGTCCGGCAGGACCATAACTTATTGATAATTGACGCTTCCCATGATGGGTATAAACGCTTAAACGGTAGCCCTGTACATCGAAGACACTGGAGTCTTAGTGACAGAAGTCTCCTGATACAGGACATCATTGATGGGAGCTTTACAAATGCAGTGTCGCGCTTTCATTTTCATCCTGATCTGATGGTGGTAGCTGAGGACAATTGTGAAGCTGGTACATTACGGCTTTTACACGGAGAAAAAATTATATGGCATGCTAAGGGGGGGGGCAAGAGTTTGGTGACAAGTACATATCATCCTGAATTTGGCCTGTCCATTCCCAATCGCTGCCTGAATGTAGAGTTTGAAGGGAACATCTGTGAAGTAAAATTTACATGGTAATGAAGTGTGTGTTCTGTTTTTGATAGGTAGGGCACGAAAATTTATTATGGAATTCCTTGTCATATGCGTTATTTTAAAAAAGTAATGCGTTCAAGTTGTTTTCTGGCAAGAGGATAGAATATTTATTTGCCAAATGAGAATACTCGTTATTTCATTTTATTTTGAGCCTGATTTGTGCGCTGGCTCTTTCAGGACATCATCATTTGTTAAGGCTCTGAGGAACGCTATCACTGCCGAGGATACAGTTGATGTTATTACTACCCTGCCCAACCGCTATGGTTCCTATCGCGTGGAAACCTCGGAACTAGAAATAGACTCGAACATAACAATCAGGAGAATCAGAGTTCCTTTTCATAAAAGCGGTTTTTATGATCAGGCAAAATCTTTTTTTGTATATTTTTTTAATTCATTGCGATTTGTTAGGAGTAGGGAGTATGATGTTGTTTTTGCAACATCAAGTCGTCTGTTTAGTGCTTTTCTCGGAGCGGTGATTTCGAAATGTAAGCGTAAGCCGCTGTATCTTGATATAAGGGACATATTCACTGATACGCTGCAATCAATTCTGGGGAAAACAAAACTTAAATACATTATCCCGGTTTTTCTTCTTGTCGAGAAGTTTGTAATGGAAAGCGCAGGTAAGATTAATCTAGTCTCAAAAGGTTTTGATGGTTACTTTTTGAAGAAGTATAAGAAGAATTACTCTTATTTTACCAATGGGATAGATGATGAATTTATAGAAGACAGTTTAATTGCGGTTGCCGTTGCTCCTATAGCCACTGGGAAAATTATATTTACATATACGGGCAATATAGGAGAGGGGCAGGGCCTTGAGAAGATAGTCCCTTACATTGCTGCGAGATATAAAAATATTGAATTTATTATTATAGGTGATGGAGGTCGAAAAGGTACTTTAGAAAAAAGTATAACTCATTTGCATAATGTAAAGATCATAGCACCGATAAATAGAAAAGATTTAATAGCTTTTTACAAAAAAAGTGATATTCTTTTCTTGCATTTAAATAGTTATGAGGCCTTTAAAAAAGTGCTTCCCTCAAAGATTTTTGAGTATGCAGCTATGTATAAGCCGATTATCGCGGGAGTCGATGGATATTCAAAGGAATTTTTAGAGGAGAATCTTCCTGATAGTCTAATCTTCCGGCCATGTGATATTGACGATTTTTGCATGAAATATGAGAACTATTCTGGCATCGTAGATGTGAAAAGCAGGAAAAGGTTCATTGCTAAATTTTCACGGCAGAATATTATGAATGAAATGGCAGGAGACTTTCTGGACTTTTCCCGTAAAACCGTGAAGGCAGTGCCTAAAAAGACGCAATGAGAGTTTTGGTCACAGGAGCTAACGGCTTTGTGGGAAGCTCACTATGTAAGACATTATCTGGGAGGGGATATTTTGTAAGGGCAGCAGTAAGATCTATGGAGAAGTCTTTCTCTCCCGCTGATGCTATGGAATGTATTCAGGTCGGTGAAATTGGTCCCAACACTGATTGGGCTGTTGCGCTGCGCGGCATTGATGTTGTTGCTCACCTCGCCTCACGAGTGCATATAATGCGAGATGCCTCCACCAATCCGTCTGATGACTACCGGAGAGTCAATATTGAGGGGACAAGGACGCTTGCAGAAGCTGCAGTGAAAGCGGGGGTGAGTCGTTGTATTTTTTTAAGTACTATAAAAGTAAGCGGAGAACAAACAACTGATCGGGCCTTTGTTGAAACTGATATATCTCCTAAGATGGATCCTTATTCCATATCAAAAAATGAGGCTGAGTTAGCATTAAATAGTATTGCTGATAAATTAGGCTTGGAAGTTGTTATTATACGCCCACCGCTTGTTTACGGACCGGGGGTGAAAGCTAATTTTTTGCGATTGATTGATATGGTAAACAAGAATATTCCGTTGCCACTGTCCTTAGTGAGGAATAAACGAAGCATGATTTATGTTGGCAATCTTACTGACGCAATCATAAAGTGCATTGAACACAAAAGTGCAGCTAATAAAACTTTTTTAATTAGTGATGGACAGGATATTTCTACTTCTGAATTAATAAAGATGATAGCAAAGGCAATGGGTAAAAAGCCAAGTCTATTACCGTTACCACCCTCCTTAATAAAGGCCCTTGGTAAACTTGCAGGGAAAAGCTTGGAAGTGGATCGCCTGGTCGGTTCTCTGCGTGTTGACAGCACCAAAATCAGAAAAATGCTTGGATGGAAGCCGCCTTTTACTATAGAAGAAGGGATATCTGAAACAGTTAGATGGTATATGGACATGAATAAAGACGCAACAAAAAGAGGTTAATATGGATTCTGTATTGAAATTAATAGGCAGAGATGCTGAGTTATTTGATGAAGACATTAAGTTGCATGATAAGAAAATTCGTGAACTTGTTAAGGGTAGCCATTTTCTTGTGATCGGAGGCGCTGGGTCGATTGGTCAGGCGGTTGTCAAAGAAATATTCAAGAGAGACCCCAAAGTTCTTCATGTTGTTGATATCAGTGAAAATAATTTGGTTGAGCTTGTTCGTGATATTCGGAGCTCGGTGGGCTATATTAAGGGGGATTTTCAGACCCTCCCTCTCGATTGCGGTTCGGTAGAGTATGAGGCCTTTATTGGTAGTCAAAGGCCTTATGATTATGTCCTCAACCTCTCAGCTTTGAAGCATGTTCGAAGTGAGAAAGACCCATATACTCTTATGCGTCTTATTGATGTCAATATATTTAATACGGATAAGCTTGCTGGCCAGGTAGCTCAAGGAAATAGTAAAAAGTATTTTTGTGTTTCAACGGATAAGGCGACAAACCCGGTGAATATGATGGGAGCTTCTAAAAGAATAATGGAAATGTTTTTGATGCGGCGAAGTCTTGAA
>DUFZ01000008.1 GCA_013331635.1 Candidatus Woesearchaeota archaeon
GGAAATAGTTTCAGGATACGACAACAACCCAAAATTCAATTAATTTTATATAGTTCATCATAATAATCACACTATCAAACGAGGTGAGAGTATGGCTAAGAAAGCAGTTAAGAAAACAAGTACCAAACCAAAGAAAGCAGTTCCCAAAAAGATGATTTCCAAAGGCAAGAAGAATGTCTGTGAGTTTTGCTAAGGGCAACATTTAAATAAATAGTTGTAGTTCCTCCTAGTATGGTTCTTGAGGGGATTATCAACCCAACCCGGGCAACGGGACATCCTTGGGAGATGTTTTTTATCGGGGTGTTATATTCTTTTGTTGGCTTGGCCTTGGGATTCTGGGTCTTTCGGGCGTACGTGAGCGTGGTGATGGTGGCGTTTACGACCATCGCTGCCATTCCCGTAGTCTATGGCGCTACTCAGTCCCAGCATGATGCACAAAGCCGGGGCGGCTTTACCCTGTTCAAAGAACATACCAAGTTTGTGACGATGTTTACCTTTCTCTTTTTGGGTTTTGTGGTGGTTTTCTTTGGCGCCTATGCGTTTCTGCCTGAATCAACTGCCGGGGAAATATTTAAAGCTCAAATGGAGGCGATTGGGGCAGTCAATGCTACTCCCACCGGTAATTTTGTGACGGCCTGGTCAACTTTTATGGAAATCCTGGTGAGCAATATGCGGGTGTTGTTCTTCTGTTTGGTCTTTTCGGTCTTTTATGGCATCGGCGCAATCTACATCTTAGCCTGGAATGCGTCAGTCATGGGGGCGGCTATCGGCAATGCTTTCCGGCAGGGAATCAGCGCCGGGATGGGAACGTATCTGGATATTCTTTCCAGCAGTTTTATTGGTTATTTTGCGCACGGACTGCCGGAGATGATGGCGTTTTTCATTGGCGGCCTGGGCGGGGGAATTTTATCGGTCTCTATACTGAAAGATGGGATTCATAGCCCGGCTTTTCATCGGGCGGGGCGGGATTCATTTAATTTAGTGGCTTTTGCTGCTTTTATGTTAGTACTGGCAGGATTGATTGAGGTATTTGTGTCTCCGACGTTACTCTAATGGCATCGACAACCTATCGGCAATTGCACTGGGTGGATAAAGGCCTAGATATACTGCTGCTGCTGGGGGTGCTGAGCGGTGCAGTTTTCCTAGTAGTGGAGCTTTTCCTTTCTCCCGGACCTAAAGTACTTCAGATCATTCATCGGGCAGATGTGCTATTACTGGGAATTTTCCTGGGTGATATTACCAGGACTTTCTTTAAAAGCAGGAATTTTGTCAGCTTTTTAAAACACCAGTGGTTTGACCTTTCGGTGCTGGTCGTTATCATCATTTCGTTTTCCGCCATTGCTTTTGTGGGCGTGGGCCGTTTGTCCTACCTGCTTCGAGAGGAACGTGCTTTTGCCTGGCTGAACCGATTGTGGAAAGTTCCTTTCATTGGAAGGTGGTTTGGGAGGTGAGAGGGGGTTCTGGAACCCTTCTTTCAAAACATTTATTAAGCGTAAAAGATTAGCTCAACTAGGTGTATAGATATGGCTTCCAGAAAAAATACTTCTTGGCTCTTTTGGTCAGCAGTTGTTTCTAGTATTGTGGGGATGGCTGCAGTAGTTATGCTTGCTCTTCATTCGATTAAACTCTTTGAACCATGACAACGATACCTCCAGCACGGAAAATAACGGATATCAAGCATCTTAAGCTTATTTCTAACCAGATCCGCCAAGATATCGTTACTTCGTTAGTATCTGCTGGTTCCGGCCATTCTGCCGGGCCTTTGGGCATGGCGGATGTATTTACGGTTTTGTACTTTAATATCCTCAATTATAATCCTAAGTTCCCTTCTTGGGAAGGGAGGGATTACTTGATCTTGTCCAATGGGCATATCTGTCCGGTCTTGTATGCGACGATGGCTAATGCGGGGTATTTTCCTCGCAAGGAGCTATTGACTTTGCGTCATTTTGGCAGTAGGCTGCAAGGGCATCCCCATCGAACGGCTTTGCCGGGGCTGGAAACGACTTCGGGACCTTTGGGCAGCGGCTTATCTCAGGCATCAGGCATGGCGCTGGCAATGCTGATGGATAACAAGAAGAATCGGGTGTACTGCGTGATGTCGGATGGGGAGCAAGAAGCGGGGAATACCTGGGAAGCGGCGATGTTTGCGGGCAAGAATAAGTTGCGCAATTTGACGGCCATTCTGGATCGCAACAATATCCAAATTGATGGGGATACTGAGGATATCATGCCCCTCGAGCCTCTTGCGGACAAATACAGGGCGTTTAACTGGCATGTCATTGACGTTGATGCTCACAATATCCAGCACTTCATTGATGCTTGCAATGAAGCCAAAACCATCTATGAAAAACCAACTATCATCATTGCTCACAATATTCCCGGTAAAGGGGTCTCGTTTATGGAAAATAATTATGAATGGCATGGCAAGCCGCCTACCGCTGATCAGGGCAAAGTGGCCTTGGCAGAATTAAAAGTATGGCGGGAAAAGATTGTCCGCGGGGTGGATTAAATGGGATCTATTAATCCTAGTGCCTACTTGGTGGAAAGTCTTGCTGAGATTAAGCGAGTCAATACCCGTGATGGGTATGGGAAAGGCCTCGTTAAAGCTGGAGAAAAAAATCCCAACGTGGTAGTGCTCTGCGCCGATTTAACGGAGTCAACCCGAAGCCAATGGTTTAAAGATAAATTTCCCCAACGCTTTGTTCAAATTGGTGTAGCAGAACAGAATTTAGCGGCAGTTGCTTCGGGTATGGCGGCAGTGGGAAAAATTCCTTTCATTTCTTCCTATGCTGCTTTTAGTCCGGGAAGGAATAACGAGCAGATTAGGACTACTATCAGCTACAATAATTGGGAGAGCAAGAAAGGCAAGGAGATTAATGTCAAAATTGGCGGTGCGCACGCTGGTATTTCGGTCGGTCCTGATGGCGCAACCCATCAGCAGTTGGAAGATGTGGGATTGATGCGCTTGCAGCCGGGAATGACAGTTTTAGTCCCTTGCGATGATATGGAATGTGAAAAAGCAACTATTGCTGCAGCCGAGTATCCTGGTCCGGTGTATATTCGTTTTGGCCGGGCGTCCTATCCTTCTTTTACCACGGAGAGAACTCCTTTTAAAATCGGACGTCTCGATGAATTCCGCTCCGGCAAGGACTGCACTATCATTGCCAATGGGCCGTTGGTTTATGAAGCTCTTATGGCCGCAGAGAAATTAAAAAAAGAGATTGATTGTCAGGTGCTCAATTGTCATACCGTTAAACCACTCGATGGCGAAACCTTACTTAAAGCGGTGCAGAAAACCAAATGCGTGGTAACCGCGGAAGAACACCAATGGCAAGGTGGGCTCGCGGGAGCCGTGGCGGAATTTTTGGGAGAGAATTTTCCTGTGCCAATAAAACGAGTTGGTGTGAAAGATCGTTTTGGTGAAAGTGGCGAGCCGGCGGAATTGATGAAAGCCTTTGGGCTGACTGCGGATGATATCGTTAAAGCGGTTCGGGCTGCGGTCAGAATGAAACGAAAATGAAAATCCTAAACATTGCAATTAGGGTATTAGGTATGAATAAGGGGATTTTCAATGTTGCGAACCCCGCTCGCTAACACATAATTGGAAGACATACCCAATCGCTGCAAGCAGTGGGGTATCACAACAAATGAAAAAAAAGAAAGCATTACTAAGGTCGAGCAATCAAGCTAGTAAAAAAATCAAATCAAAAAATAAAACCCTCAAAAAAGAGCCCAAAGCACAATCCAAAATACAGCCAAAAGTAGTTTCTTCTCATCTGGTCAAAGGGTTTGTGTGCCAGCAGTGCGGCTATGAAGCGCATAAACTTGCTGCCTTGTTTCATTGTCCCCTGTGTTTAATTTGCAATGGATGCAATAAACGAGTGCGCTACTGCCAGTGTAAGGAAGGTGAATAAAGCGAAAGAGGTGTTAAGGATGAAAGAATGCCCCGAATGCGGTCAAGGAATGGCAAAAGAAGATGAATGTCCCAAATGCCACCACTGCATTATCTGCTGTGAATGTTGAATTGGAGTTCTCTGAATTTTAGTACCTATTTTTATTATCTTTTAGTATCTTTTTGGTCATGGCATCAAAATCAGATTCAAATAATCTATCTTGAATGATTCTATATTCCTCAAATTCACTTTCGGCAAATTGTTTGGCGATCTCGGCAGTTATGGTACCAGCATGTTCTAATATTTCTCGGTCATCAAATTTCAAAAATAAATCAAGCCTTTTGGCCCAATCTTCCATCGTCATGGGTATTTTTCTCGTTGCTCTTTCTTCTGCTAGGTCAAGGTAGGCGCTGGCTATCCTTTCTAAGGACCCTAATTCGGTTTTGGTTAAGTAATTCTTGGCAATGGAGACATCCGTTTTGAGTATTTTGCCTTTAGGAGAATTTTTCCAGGAGGTTAAACCCATATACTCTTTTTTGCTATCGGCTCTTTTCACAATTAATTCCGGCGCAGTATGTTTGTGTATTGCAAAATGAAGCTTGTTTTGAACTTTTGTGAAGAATTCTCGGGTCGTTTCGGCGTTTTTATCATAATCCTAGCTAGTGGCATAGATATCAGTTATTTTTTGGTAGAAATTTCGTTCACTTAATCGTATCTCCCTAATTTCAGCTAAAAGCTCATCAAAATAATTCTGATTTAAGAAATTTCCATTTTCTAATCTCTTTTTGTCTAAAACATACCCTTTAATGGCAAATTGCTTTAAAACTTTTGTTGCCCACATCCTGAACTGAGTTGCTCTCTGGGAATTTACTCGATATCCCACAGAGATTATTGCATCTAAGTTGTAAAAATTTGTGTTATAATTCTTCTTATCACTGGCAGTTATTAGGAAATTCCGAATAACTGAATTCTCATTTAATTCTCCTGAAATGAAAATATTCTTTAAATGTTCATTAACGTTAGGAACCGACACCTCAAACAGTTTTGCCATCATTTTTTGGGAAAGCCAAACCGTTCCATCAGCATATTTTACTTCAATAGACTCTTCTCCTGACTGCGCGGTAAATATCAAAAATTCAGCGGTGCTGTTGCGGATGGTAAGTTCTTTAGTCATTTTAGAGATTCAATTTGTTTTTTCTTTTTCAAACCAAGGTAATTTTCATTGGAAATGATTGTCTTTCCTATTCTTTTTTCTGCGTCTTTGCGGGCATTTCCAGCCACTTCTCCCCCTTCCTGTGCCGCTTCTTTATTTTGAGTAAACCCTCTGGCATCTTTGTTTTTAGTAATTTCAGTGGTTACTCTTTCTCCGAGCATGGTAAAGATCAATTCTAGGTCGTTCAGATGGTCGCGCAAGTTTTGATTTGGTTTTGGTAGTCCCTTGAATTCTTTATATTCACTGGGAGTCATACCAAAGGTGGCTTTAGATATTTCAGCGGTTAAAATAGCATACTCTTTTTCTGTCCCTACATCCCGTTTCTTCCATTCATCAGTTAATTCATCTCGTATGGCAATGCCTCTAACACGTTTTTCGACCCAATCTTCAGAGTAGCCTTTGGCTTTATAGAGTTCTTTCATACGCTTTTGGGCTAATTCTGGGTTTTCAATCTCTTGGATTCTTTCATGTCCTACTTCAGCTAACCATTGCTTTAATGGCTCAACTTTAGGAGAAGGAATGGATTGAATAATTCTGAACATATTTTTAGTAGTGGCACAGTCAGTTAAGTAGAATTTTCCATCCGCAGATATTAATTTCAGTTGTCCGATTTTTTCGGACAACTCAAAACCCTCCTCAGTAAGCTTAACTTTGAGGTCAGACCAGTACTTTCGAGCCCTAGCTGTTGGTGTTAATGCTTCTATTATATCAATGACAGAGAACCACCATTCATCATTAAACCAAATTCGGCGGATATTCTTTCCCTCAAAGACCACTAAAGCGTTATTTTTATCCATTTTCTCTTAAGAGGGAAGGGGGTTTATATACTTTAGCCGAGGTTGTCTAGTGGGAGAGTGGCCAAAAAGAATCAAACTTTTGTACTACTGGTTTGTCCTATCGCAAAGTATAAAAACAAGGGGCAATTTTAGCTATTTGATGGATGTAAGCTTGTATCTAAAAGAAGGTGAACAGATAAAAGTTCTGAAAGTCCCAAAGTATGTAGTTCGCGATCTTCTTCGGGATAGATTAAGTAAGAGTGAGCTTGATCGAATAAATAGATTTGCAGAAAAAATAAGTATGCCATCAGTGTTTAAAGCAGGAAGTGTTATCGTTGATTTTAATTCTAAAACTGCGCAGTGTTTTCAGGCAGGATTGGATGTTAAAAATTTAGAGCCGACTTGGGATATTTCTGTGGAGAAAGTGGGATTGGGGAATTATTGATTTTTAAACTTTTTATTTGAATTATACTTTTTAAGTGCTGTGTTGCATAAATAGCTAA
>DUFZ01000085.1 GCA_013331635.1 Candidatus Woesearchaeota archaeon
TTCATAATTCAATATTTTATTTCCCATATTTGGTAATTGAAATATGAAGGTTTGATCCTTGTTTGTCTTCAGAATAGGGCTTCCTGTGTGCGGGTTAAAAGCTGACTAAGGCAAAGTTTTTGGGAGGAAAGAGGGAGAGGTTTAGGTTGTGAAAAATTTCATGTTTCAGCTTACTATTGAAGAACGGAATCAACTGGTGACAATTTGTAACCGGTTCAAAACAATGAAACACTCAAGTTCTCTACTTGCACTTCCCCCGATTTAGCGGACACATTGAAGAGTTAGGTTAGGTAGAATATAACCTAACAACCTTGGAAGTGCAAAACGCAGCTGCATTGGCTCTGGGGAAAAAAGAATAATGTTTCATTGATTTTATATTTAATCTTTCATTTTTTTTATCGGTTTAAGTATAATTCATTTTATTTAGAAACAAAACTTTAAGACGTGGAAATGGAAAAGATTAGGTAAGAAATTCTGGGAGCAAGTTTTATTGATGGAAACGGAGGTTAGTTATGGCAGAAGAAAGCATATATGATATCCCAATAAGTCAGATTAAAGTTGCTGACACAAATGTTCGCCATACTGAAAGAGATAAAGAACTGGATGAATTAATGGCAAGTATCAAAAAGCATGGACTTCTTCAGCCAGTGGTATTAGAAGGGGAATATGGCAAACCACCTTACGAATTAATTGTTGGACAAAGGAGATTTCTTGCGCATCAGAAGCTCGGAAAGACGGCAATCTGGGCTAGATTCGTGGGGCAGCTTACGGATGTGCAAGCGACCATTCGATCTTTAGTTGAAAACATGATACGTGTGGAACTTAATCACGCCGATACCGCTCATGCTATTACGCAGCTATACAAAGAATTTGGGAAAGATGAGCGTAAGGTACATGCCGAGACCGGCTTGTCTATATATAGGATCAGGCAATATATAGACATAGAAGAAAGAGCCACGCCGAAGATGAAGCAAAAACTAAAAGACAAGAAAACAACACCTAAAGATATTCAACGTGCTCTCAGAGCTGCAGCCGGTGATTCAACCAAGGCGGAAAGACTTCTGGAGAAGATGTCTCAATTTACGAAATACCAGAAGGATAACTTGGTCGAATATGGAGAGTCACATCCCAAAGCCGATGCAGAAAAAATTATGCAGGAAGCCCAAAAGCAAAAGATTGAACGAACAATCATGGTTAAGTTATCGGACCGCGCACAGCTTGGACTAAAGAAGGCATCGTTTAAATTGGCTATGGATCCCGATGAAGTGGCTGCTCATGCGTTGGAGGATTGGTTGTCTAAGCAAGGCTTTATTAATTGAAGAATCGGGCAAGTCACCAATGAAGTTATACACTCAGGATGAAGTAGAAGCTGCTGTGGCAGCGTTAATCGCAAGCACAAAGCGTGTACGTCGGTCATTGAAGCTCCTGGAAATTGTGCACAATTTGGAGATTGCCCTTACAGAATACGGAAGTCTTTCTAAGCTCGCCGATGCTATTGGAATTTCCTCGGAGATGCTTCGTCAATTTTCCAGGGTGGATAAGCTAATCCAGCCTGTAAAGCAATTAATAGCCGACGGTGCAATAAATGGTGTTGACGTAGCTGATCGTCTGAGCCGGCTACCAGTTACCGACCAACTTCCAGTTGCGAACGCTGTTATCCATGGAAATCTGACGTCAAACGATGTGCGAGCTATAGTCTCCCTTAGGAAAGCGTTACCTAAAGAGAAAATTGGTAAAGTTATCGAACGCGTGAAAAACTCACGCAGTATTAAGCAGTATGTTATTGAATTCCTGATTCCATCTCACAAGACGGAAGAGTATATAAGGGAGTGCTTCGTAAAAGCGCTTAGCAAGCGCAGCATTGTCTCATTTAGCAGTAAACGCGGCATTGGCCTGATAACTTTGAATGCAGATGGCAAACGTCGCCTCGAAGATATAGCACGACAAGAAAAGTTAACAAAACGAGCCTTGATTAACAAAATCATTTCTGGAGCGATCAATTAGATTAGATGTCACCGAAATCTATGGCTAAACCTCAACCAAAATTATCTACTATGCTAAAGTTGGAGCAGTTTCATAGTTTGATGGAAGAACTTTCAGAATGGCGCACTCGGGGGCTACAAGATGCTGGCATTCTTGGTTTTGTGAAAGGACTGCGTTTTTCTGCAAGGCTTATTTATGCAATACGCGAGCATCTTTCGTCGTCTGGTTATGAAGTAGATTGGGGACATCTTCTTACGGAAGATGGCTATTCATGTTCACCGGAATGCGACATAATAATTCATAAACGTGGGCATGTCCGTGAATGGAACGGCACGACTCGACCTGTCATGAATTTCAAGTTTATAAACTGCAAAGATGCAATCGCTGTCATAAGCTGTAAGTCTATGATAACATCTGTCGATAAAGAGCATAAGAAATATATCAAGGCTCTCAAACCTCATGTTAAGGAGATTTTGATATTTGCTGAATGCTGTGAACCGAGTGCTGTGAAACGTCTAAAAAAATCCGCGCAGGCAGTGGGCTGCAAGGGTTTTTGGTATTTATATGTATGCGATAAAATGAAGCAGTGCACTAAATACCCAAAGGAATGGGAAAATTTCCTTACTACCTTAGAAAAACTTGTGGGCGACCACAAAAGGAAAAAGAATAAACATGGCTGAAAAACTTTGGTGGCAACCATTAGAAAAAGAAATTAGCAATATAAAATTAAATGGTCATAAGGTAGCTTGTCCTGAATGCGGTAAAAAAGGACTACTTTTTACGAGATGGATCGAAGGAATGCAGGAGAAACCAACCTATGTGCTTCACCGTAATAAAAAGGGGATTGAAACCGATTGTAAAATAAGGCCTGAAGAAACTAAAGAGTTAAAGTCGCAAGTGAGGATTTTGAAAGGCGATATTAAAGAACTACTAAGTAGCAGAAAATCTTTCGTTCTATTCAGTGGCGGCAAGGATAGCTTATGTCTGTTAGCATATTTAAAAGAAATAGCTAACGTTACAGAAATGGATTTGACAGCTCTTTTTATTGATACGACTGTTGGACTTCCAGAGAATATGAAATACGTAAAAAAGGTTTGCCGATATTTAAAAGTACCCCTTAAAATTGTAAAACCAAAACAAAATTATTTTGATCTTGTAACGAACTGGGGCATCCCAAGTTTTAAATATAGATGGTGTTGCAGAGAACTGAAGATTAAACCAGTAAGTGACTATCTGGCCACTATAAAAGAACCCAAGGTTGTATTTGATGGTATTAGAGCAGCAGAATCAAGTGTAAGGGCAACATATTTGCCAATATGGTATCATCCAGGATTTAAATGCTTATCAGTAAGTCCTATTTTTTATTGGTCTAATGAAAAAGTATCGGCCTTTATTAATAAGAATGGAATTCCTAAGAATATACACCATTTTCTGGGAACTTCCACAGAGTGTTGGTGTGGTGCTTATAAAAGGAAGTCAGATTTTGAAGAATTATACCGGATTAATCCAGAAATGTTTATAAAGTTGATGAAAGCAGAAGAAAAAAATAAGAGCGGATTTACTTTTCTGTATAAAGATGGCAAGAAAATTCCGCTTAAAAGTTTAATTTCCAAGAAGAAGCCGTAATAAGAAAGCCCTTATCTTGAATAAATGAACGATATTCTATCGAAAATCGCCTCCATCAAATCCGTCCTCGGCGGCTACCGTCCTTTCCCTGCGAAGCTTTTAAGGAGAAACAAATATGACTACAACCCCGAAACAAGAAAACAACCTCATTAAAATTAATCAAAGACAAGTTAACGGGGTCACCTTCATTTATCAATTATCAAAATCCTTTTATGTTTTCAAGTTTACATAGCCAGGNNAAAGAATTACTTTTATCACACGTCTTTATCATGATAGCAATGTACCAAGTTTCTGCAATACCTCTACCACTACTCGAGGGGGTAAGGTACATATCCATTCTGCCTCCCGAGCACGCCAGTCTAAACTCTTAATCTGATCAGCCAAAATTACTCCACTCACAGGCAAGCCATCAGGCATGAGCACTTCAAAAGGATAGCCCTTGATTTGATTTGTAATAGGACAGAGAATGGCAAGTTCAACTTTTTCATTATATATCCCCGGTGAAAGCACCACCGCCGGGCGACGCCCTGCCTGTTCATGACCTGATTGCGGATTCAAAGCAATCCACACGACATCGCCGCGTTGCGGGACGTAACTCTTCTTTACCATACTTCGCTCCCTATGGCAGGCCCTGTATCAAATTCAGAATGTCGATTATCTTTGGTGACTTGCGCAAGGAGTCGTCTGAGAGTCAACTTGGATTTAGGAGCGGCCTCTATAACAAGCTTTCCATCTTCCAGCGACACTTCAACCGGTGAATCCTGTTCCAGCCCTACCTCATTAGCGAACGATTTTGGAATGCGCAATGCAAGGCTATTTCCCCATTTTTGTATACGAGTTTTCATCTAAACACCTCCTTTATATGTATCTACAAAGAAGATACATTAATTCTTGATGTTTGTCAAGGTTAATCAGCCCACCGCAGAGAATGCTGAGATCGCTGAGACGGGGGTACGTTCATTGGTAATGAAGCCCGTATTATAAGGCGGTGCTGGGTAATGTTGTGAGCTGACGTTGCCATAAACGAAACGGGCATCGTGTCCGCAACCGTACGTCTTGTTTTCTCTTGTTTTTCTTTGCGTTCTCCGCGCCCTCTGTCTTCATAGAGAATAGTTAAGACCTTGGGTCTATGTCTATAAGGTATTGGCTTAATTTTTCCTTGACGATAATAAACATAATTGTCGATTACCATTAAGGAGTTAAGTATG
>DUFZ01000036.1 GCA_013331635.1 Candidatus Woesearchaeota archaeon
AGTTAAAAAGAGCAAAAGTCAACTCTAAGGGGAGGAATACATATCAAAGTCTATCGGTCACTTTGTAGCAATATTGACCGATAGATTTTAAGTGATTATTTACCTTCCTCCACCATAAACCATGCAGAAAGAGGTTTACATTGTTTTAATGATATTACCTTGTTTTATGGGAAAATTTATATATTCCAACCATTTCTGAGTAACATGGCAATGGAAATCAAAGCAGGAATAGCAACCATAACCTCCCAGAATATGATTGTCATCCCCAAAAAAGCAAGGGAAAAGTTTCAGCTCCGGGAGGGACAGAAACTTCAGGTGTTTATGGGAGAAAATGAGGTTATTCTGGCACCAGTCTTGCCTCTAAGCAAACTCGCCGGGATGCTCAAAGGTCCAAAAACAGGCACTGAATTAATAGCCGAAAGCCGAAAAAATGTAAGCAAGTGGGATTAATGGCTGTCTTTGATACCTTCGCCCTGGTCAAATTCCTCAAAAAAGAAGCGGGATGGGAAAAGGTAGACAAAGCCCTGCAGGAAGGGGGATACATATCCGATGCTACGCTGTACGAACTTCTGTACGTATGCGCTCGCGACTTTTTGGATCAGGGATATAATCTTCATGAAAGCACCCGCAAAGCAAGAGAAATTGTAACTTCATTTATGGTGCACTTAAAAGGTCAGTTTTTGTCTGACCAAGTGCGCTCTGAGGCAGTATATTTTAAGATAAAATATAATCGGTTGAACCTCTCACATTTTGATTGCCTGGCCTTAGCTACGGCAAAAACGCTTAACGAGCCTCTCTTCTCTGGTGAGAAAGGGTTGGCACAAACCAAAGAAGTAAGAGTTTTAGGGTAATGCTATTTCCCCACCCTCTCACTCAAAGCTTTTCCATCTCTCTTCGAGCATATTCCCATAATGCTCCGTTTAGCCAATTACGCCGAATTAAAATTGAATCTATATCTTGTATGAGTTCCTCTTTACTGATTTTTTTATGTTTATATAATAATACCAGAACATAAAAGCTTGGCCGAACGCGTACGTCAAATTTTTCTCTCAGCACCCTAGCAGCATGAGCATCATCAGTAAGAGCAATGCACTTTTCTTCATAAGCCAAAGAAAATACCTCTATTTCACCTTTCTCTAAAGGTAAAGAGAGTAAATGTCGAGGCATTTTCTTTACTAATTTGAGTTTAAGGACTTCTTGAGCCTTTAATCCTAAATTGTCATTATAGACAGCAAATTGCTGTAATTCATGCTCTATTGTTTCAGTAATGATAAGTTCATAGAGGCTTCTTATTTTCCCAAAATGAAGAGACGACGCCAAAGAAAGCATTGCGCCAGTATCAACGACGAATTTCATGGAGAGTTTCCTCTATCCAACTTTGACCAAATTTCAAATCTTTAATTTCCTCACCGTTAAGAACCTTTTTAAGGTTGGTTTCAGATATTTCCCCTTTCAGCCAGAGTTCAGCAGCAACCAGTTTCAGTTTCTCTTTTTCTTCTTTTTCTTTGATAAAATGCACCACTGCTTCTTTGATAAGTTCAGTGCGGTTTTTATATTCTTTCTCCGCCTCTTCATCAATTTGTCTGATTAAATCCGGTTCAAAGCGAAGAGAAAATTGAGTGGTAGTTTCCATACCCATTGGGTATACGTTGGGATTTATAAACCTTGTGGCCTCATTTTCATAATCAAGAAATTCTCACTTCCCCGCCACAATCTCCACCACGTCCCGATGCTTTAATTGATACTCTTTCCCCACCGTCTTCTTGGTCCTAACATCCTTGGCGCAGATAAAATTCTTTCCAAAATCAGTATGTAATTTATAGGCAAAATCCAACGCCGTGCTCGTGCCTGGAAGTAAAAAACAATCCGGCAAAACTCGGCCTTCCGAATCCTCTAACTTATTTACCCCTCCCGGAAATATCGCCATATACCCTAATACCTGAAGCACTGCAGTATCCAATACTTGCTGAACGCCCGTAGAACCATATTTATCTAAAATATTGGTCTTGATAAACTGCAACCCCTTACGCTGCCGTTCATTTAATGCACTCGCATCCAAAATTGTAAAATCCCCAGTCCCGGGAACATACTCAATCAATCCTGCCCGTGCCGCTTCCTTAAGTGCTAATTCACTTTCCGCCGAGCAAGGCAGAAATTGATACTTTGGAAAACGCTTTTTCAATCGCTCTACATTCTCTTCCGCAATAGGAATATCAATCTTATTACAGGCGATGAGCATCGGCTTCGTCTTAGTACGTAGGATAACTGCCAATTGATGTAATTGTTCCTCCGTCCACTGGATAGGCTTTTCCCTATCTAAGTGTAAGTACTCCATCGCTAATTCTACCATCTCTTCCGTCACATGCAATCCCGATAATTGTTTAGCAAGAGCACTATGAATCTCTTTTTTTTCCTGCACCACCGTGCGGCTAAATTTATCCCAGCCTTTTTGTAAGATGCCCAGATACCACATATCCAACTCCACTTCCAGAAATTCAACATCATACAGCGGATCATAACTTCCAGCTGGGACTGATTCCCCCTTTTCATTGGTCGTTCCCGCCGCATCAATGACATGAATCAACACATCAGCCTGTCGCAGGTCATCCAGAAATTGATTTCCCATACCCCTTCCTTCATGCGCACCGGGAACTAATCCAGCTACGTCCAGCATCTGCACCGGCACAAACCGTTTTCCCTGCAGGCAGTAGCCCGTTCGGGGAGTGCACTGCCGGCCAAAATCCTTATCCGCACAATCCACCTTGACAAATCCAACCCCGGAATTAGGCTTAATAGTAGCAAAGGGATAATTCGCAATTTCCGCTTCCGCTAAGGTAGACGCCTTAAAAAAAGTACTTTTTCCAACATTCGGTTTACCAACCACGCCGACTAACATAAAAACGTTCCAGCGAGAACTGATATATAAAGATTTAGAAGAAAATGGCTAATATGAAACCCTCTCGTTCGCACCCTCGCTTTACGGAAAATCGCTCACGAATCACTTTATGATCAGAGAGCGAGGGCAAGGCAGTCTGACGAATAGTACAGTGCTCACTGGCCATTTGGCGAGGGTTTCATATTAGCCGAAGAAAATTAACTGATGGTGGCCATGTAGATATCAAAATTGCCATTTCTATTATCTTCCCAAACCACTTTATTTTCATATATAGCTGGTTTCACTTGATATCGGGAGTTAGCGCCAATTTGGCGTTTTTGACCTGTAGAAAGGTCATATAAGAAAATATTAACAGTCCCATTCATCCAATCTTCCCAGACTATTTTATCTCCATACATAGCAGGATTAGCACGATTCCCTCTGCTGGTGATTTGAAGTTCCTGATCCGTAGAAAAATCGTATAGATAAATATCCCGGTAGTTGTTTCTAAAATCCTCCCATACCATCTTATCATAATAAAGGGAAGGATGAACTCCCGTAGCAATTTTACGTTCTTGATTCGTAGAAAGATCATATACATAAATACCTCGGCTAAGAGGACCATCTCTAGTATCTTGCCAGATAATCTTATCACCATAAATATCAGGAGAATTTTGATATTCGGAGTTAGTAGTTATCTGACGCTCCACATTGGTAGACAAATCGTACAGATAAATATCAAGATTTGATTCGCCACCATTTCTATTATCATGCCAGACTATTTTATCATTATAAATAGCGGGGTAACGTTGAGATTCAGAGTTAGTAGTTATCTGACGCTCCACATTGGTAGACAGATCATACATATAAATATCCCACTCACCATTTCTACTATCTTGCCACACTATTTTATCACCATAAATTTTAGGGAGAAGTTGAATTCCAGAGAGAGGGCTAATCCTACGTTGCATATTGGTAGATAAATCATACAGATAAATATCACCTCCGTAATCCCAAACAATCTTATCACCATAAATGGAAGGATTTTCTTGATCACCGTAAGTGGTTAACCTCACTTCCGGAAAAGGCAGACATTGCCCACTCCAGCACCCATTCATACAATTAAACAGACTCGAACTCTTATTTGTTCCTATACAGGACCATTCCATCAACAGTGAATCGGAACAGGTATCGGTATTGCTATAACTTACGGAATTATATTTGCCGCTCACAGTTCCTGTGATATTATACTTAATTCCACCATCAGTGTCAGTACAGGTATTGCTTACATTGGAACTGTTGACTATGGATGTAACGCATACACCATTTTGACACACGGAATTGGGTACTGCCATCAAACAGGAAATCTTAATTCCATAAACTAAATTATTCATACAATAATACTCTAGAATCTCATTGCTAATATTAGTACAATAATCCGTCCAAACCATTGCCTGAGGGATACCGGCATAGATTTGCTGGAGGATTGTTCCATTAGATGAAGTTAGTGTGGAAGTCCCCTTAACTCCATAATTTTTCCCACCATCACTATCAGTACAGGTGTTACCGGATATATTTGACAGATTAGCTGCAACTGGAAGGCATCGTCCATTACCGCATCCTGTAGAACAATTATAGGAAAGAGAGGTATAGGCTGAACCAACACAGCTCCATTCAATGAGATTGAAATAAGGCGAAACAGTACACGAATCAGTCTTGCTGTAACTCGTTGAATTCCACACCCCTTTTATCGTTCCAGTGATATTATAATAAAGACCGCCATCACTGTCAGTACAGCTATTACTTACATTGGAAACATTCCCCACCGGACAACCCCCACAATCTCCCGCACAGCTGTTGCACGCCTCTCCCCCATTGCAAATCTTATCTCCACAAAACATTGTTTGATTCGTCCCATTCCCCGCAGGCGGAGGAGTTGTCTGATTGGAAATATTGCTCACCGGCGGCTTGCTTACATTCAGCAAACAACTCCCATCAAAGCGACAGGTGCTATTAGCAGCACAGCCGCACAGTCCGCATCGATTTAATAATGACCCCGCATAACAATACTTGGGCTTGCTCGTTGAACACTCTCCATACAACGTGCCATCACTGCATTTCGGCAAGGCCCTCACAATAGCATTGGCTTGATTGACTAGCAGTTCCATATTAATACCCGTTTCCCGCCCTTGCACCGAACCGCAGTTAACAGTTATCTGTCCTTGACTGATGGAGAGATAAAATTTCAATAAATCACGGATTTTGGCAGGAGGCAAGGTTGCCGTTGCCGGGTGCTGGAAGTAGTCAAACAAAGCTTTGCGCAAGGCCGATTTGACAATGGCGGTTTCGCATTGTTGGGCGGAAACCAGAGGAAAGGAACTGAGCAGAAGAATTAAACACATCAAAATTAAAATTATTTTTTTCATGGACAGCACTTCCCTAATTGCTGGCAACATTCTTCCTGCAAGACAATGCCGACTTCTGGTAAACGACTGTCACACGTCCTGGCATCATGAGCGGCAGTGCAGGCGGTGATTTGCATATCAGATAACAAAGGTTGTTCAGGAGGAACACAAGCAATTATAAATACTATCAAGAACAATAAACCAAAAGCTGCTACTTTTTTCATCTATCAACAAAAAGAAATATAAAGAGATATATAAATATTTGCATCCATGTTCGCCTTCACCCACCTCATCAGCGCCTGGCTGCTGGGAAAAGGATATGAATTTATATGGAAAAAGAAAATAAGCCATCTCGCCTGGTTCTTCCTCTTATTTGGATCACTTTTTTCCGATGCCGATTTCCTTATCGACTGGACTTTTGGGACAGAAATCCATAGAACTTTTACTCATAGTTTACTGTTTTTAGCAGTTGCACCATTATTATTATACTTTACTCTCACTCTTCTCAAATGGGAGCAAAAAAAATCCTGCAGTTATGCGCTGGCAGTTGGAATTGCCAGCCATCTCTTATTAGATATGATTATGTCACGGGGAGTTCCTTTGTTCTGGCCCAGTCTAATCAATATTTCCTTTACCCAGATTGGATACTTCGATCCGCAAACACCCTCCTTTCTTCATGCATCAGCTAATGCACTGCAAAAAGTTCTCAAAGTGGCTATCTTCGATATGGCTTTAGGAACAACTTGGATTTTTTACTTCTGGTACAAAAAACGTATTCAGTTTTGAAGCGTACTATCCCGTTTTAAGCCTAAACATTTATATATCTCGTTTTTCTTCTTTCCTCCTATGCCCAAAAAGAAGGTGGATGAAAAGAAAGGATGGATCCGCATTTTTCCGGAATTTAATCCCGTACGAGTCAAGTACAAAGATATTTTTGATATGAAGCAATTCTACGAAGACCTTCATGAATGGACGCTGGAATATGGCTGGAAGGATTATGAAGAAGACTTGGACCGATATGAAACCTATTACGGTGAGCGGATTGCCCAAGGAGGCGCAAAAGAACTCTGGTTAATATGGAGACTCCAAAAAACTCCTGCTGGAGTGCCCACTATCGCCGGAAAATCATCATTAACATACTATCTTGACATTTACTTTCACTGCATCGGTTTAACTACTGCTGAAGTCGTCAAAGAAGGACGAAAAATGTCCGTCAACAAGGGAGAAATAGAAATCACCATTGAAACATTTCTCGAAAAAAATTATGAAACCGGGTTTGACCAAAGTTCGATGTTAAAACCATTCAAAGATTTATTTAGTAAAAGATTGTATCATAAAGTTCTCGAACAGCGAAAAAAGGAATTATATCAGGAGACTTATGTTTTCCAAAACTGGATCAAGCAATGGTTCAAGTTAAAACGCTACCAGCCCTACGAAGAGACCAAAGGATTTTTCACGTCGAAAGCCTGGCCCAGCCATTTGCGGGAGTAAACTTAATAAACCAATATCTTTCTTTAATCTTCATGCCCCGGTGGCTTAGTGGCTATAGCACCTGACTTGTAAGATGCGTGCTCATGACGTGCAGCAACAAATCAAGCCATCAGGAGGTCGCGAGTTCAAATATTGGCGCCCGAAGCGACAATGCTTCGAACGCTAGTGAGAATGTCTCGCCCGGGGCTCTTATATTTATAGCAAACGATTACCCACCATAAATATTTACAGAGCCGACTATACAAAAATGCCAGAACATATACCTCAAAATTCTCCTCAAAAAAGTTATTTTTTAAAGAATAGAAAGATTTATAAATAACCCACTTTCCTTTATCTCTACAATATGTGTGCTCAATTAACCTTGAGTATGAAATAGGTGATCCACAAATCCATGTATGACAAATAGTAGACGATAAGTTTTAGTCTGCGACCAAATAAAAATCCTAAGGATCATGTAAGTTCTAGTTTTTGTTGTATTCCAAACGTAAAGAAAGAATACTCAAAAACGAAAAATTAGTTTCCGTTGCTTTTCGCAAGAAAAGTCCGGAAAGGAACGAAGTGAGTTTCCGTTGATCCTGCGGAAGATTGCTGCTATGGGAGTTCGATTAAGCCATGCAAGTCAGAGGGCTCGCAAGAGCACAGGCTGAAGGCTCAGCAACACGTCAATAATCTGCCCTTAGGCAGGGGATACCCTTGGGAAACTGAGGTTAAGACCCTATAGGTAAGAGAAACTGGAATGTTCTTTTACTCAAAGGCAACGCCTAAGGATGAGTTGGCGGC
>DUFZ01000060.1 GCA_013331635.1 Candidatus Woesearchaeota archaeon
CCTGATTTGATGTTCCAGCAGTGGAATGTTGCCGACTTGCACCATCGGCTTCGGGATGTCTTTCAAACCCAGTCTCGTTCCCTTGCCTCCTGCAATAATCACTAATTTCATTGTAAGGCGTGACCCCTCTTTATACTTTTCAATTTTTCTGTAATACCAAGATTCAGTAAAATATCTAAAAAACCATTGGGTATATGGCTAAGCAAAAAGAAAAAAGAAAGACTGAGAGAGCTTAAATAAACAGGCCAGATCAGTTTGTTGTATCGCTTCCTCGCAAGATAAAAATTCTGATAATGTGTGCGTCCCCTCTTTTCGTTGCTGTTTGACATAACCCTGTAGTAAACCAGATACTCAGGAAGATTATACATTTTCTTCTTTCTTGCCAGAAACCTGAGCCATAATTCAACATCTTCCGCCTTTGAAAAACGATTATCAAATAGGCCGACATCCTTGAGATCAGCAAGCCGTGTCATGACAGCAGGATTTGCCACAGCCATGACCAGCAAAAAAGACCTTTTAATATCTTCGTGAAATTGAGGATATCTCCTCTCCCCGATAATCCTGTCTTTTTCATCTATCAGATACATATTCGCACCAATGACACTGACATCGGGGTTCTTTTCAAGAAAAGAAACTTGCTTCTCAAATCGGGTCACTTCACAATAATCATCACCATCCATCAATGCAACAAATTCCCCCCTGCTCTCCGTAATCGCCCTGTTCCTTGAAGCAGCGACCCCCATGCGGGTGTCGTTTTCTATAATTCTAACTCTGCTGTCCGAAGCAGCAACATGATTCAGATAATCCCTGTTTAACTCCCCGGGTTCTATCACAATCAGGAATTCAAAATCTCTGTATGTCTGACTCAAAATACTTTGAATACAGTTCTGTAAAAAATCTCTTTTTTCATTATAGGTCGCCATGACGACAGACAAAGCATTATTCATAATTCAAGAAGGTTTGAGGAATCTGACAAACCTTTTTGCCGCCTTAAAGGTTCTTCTGATCTCAGAGGGGTGTATGACCTGCTGCGCCAGCTTATACAAGATATATTTAGTCCTCAGGTAATATCTCCGCCTTGCCTCATTGCACCACTCCCTGATTTCATCCGAAGTCATGTCAGGCATCCTCAGGACACTGTTATGATTACCATCTTCGGTAACATAATCCGAGTAGTCTTTGATCGTCAATAAACCTTCCTTCTTCGCCCACTCATAATCTTCTGTCCCAGGATATGCCATCAACGGGAAAAACTGCATCGTATCGTCCAGCATCTTCAAGGCCATTTGCAGATTCTCTTCAAGGGTCTCTCTCGTATCCCCCCTGTTCCCAGCCATGAAACATCCATGAACAAGCAGCCCAGCTTTTCTGGTATTCTTAGAAAACTCAATAATCATTTCCGCTGTCGCCCGTTTATCTATATTTTCAAGCACCTGATTATTGGCACTCTCATATCCTACTGTTACAAGCACACAACCGGCCTTTCTCATCCACTGCATCGTTTCATATTTCAAATCAACACGGACATTGCAATACCATTTAATCCTGATATTTCTCTGGATAATCTCTTTGCAAAACTCGACAACTCTTTTTTGACTTCCTGAAAATGTATCATCCTCTATTCCGATCTCCCGGACTTCCGGCATATTTTCAACCACCCACTGAAATTCATCAGCTATGCTCTGCGGAGAACGCATCCTATATTTCCACCCATGAATCGTCTGGGGATAGACACAGAAGGTACACCTTGCCACGCAACCCCTCGCCGTCATAATCTGGATCTCGGGATAGTCGCTTGCCGCAAAAAAGTATTTTTTTGTATCCAAATGCCTCTTGTATACCTTGCTCACAAATGGCAATTCATCAAGATTATCAATAAATTCTCTTGATTTATTGATACAAATCTTATCTCTAACCCTGTAAGCAAGGCCATCTATTGTGGTTAAGATATTGTCTCTGTATGTAGCGTCTGAATTAAACTTTTGCATATCAGCCTCTGACAACTTCTGCGCCAATTCCCTTATCGTATAATCCGCTTCACCGACTGCCACCGCATCAACATTTCCTCTCTTTTCTGAAGATCTCACCGCGATACCCCCCTTTCCTAAAGGGGGGTCAGGGGGGATTACACCATTCAACCGCAAAGTCTCTTCCGGTAAAGCCGACGGATGCGTTCCCATCAACACCACAAAACAGTCAGGAAGCATCATCTTTATCTCTGCGCCTGTCTTTACGTCACTGTAAATACTCGGCGTACTCGTATCCAGCACGGCCATATCCGATTTGAATTCCTGAATGAATTGCAGGGTCTTCTCAAGGTCATATTCGTATGCACAACTGTCAATCACCCTGACATCATGCCCAGCCCCCTCCAGCACACCCGCCACATAACAAAGCCATATCGGATAATAGATCGTCCCGCTCTTGGTTATAGCCGGGCTTCTTGAAGTCCTTGAAAAGCGTCCGCATTTTGTTTTAAAAGGAGGGTTAAGACAGAGGATTTTCATTTTTCAGTTAACCTGTTTCGGAAATACAGAATCAGTATATCCCATCAATCTGTAGGCAATTAAGCCTGTCCATTCATGAAAAGCAACATTAAAACTACCTATATTCCCCGATGTGGGTAAAAATGAAGTTAAAGATATAGTATTATCCAATTTAGTTTTGTAATCTACAGGAAATGGGATTACTTTCAACCCTTCTTTTCTAAAACATCCCAGTGAACGAGGCATATGAAATGCAGAGGTAATAAGCACCCATTGTCCATTCTTATCAGGCAACATCTCAGCTATTGCGACTGCATGTTCGTGAGTGTTTTTTGAGTTTCGCTCCAATATCAGTCTGCTCTTATGTATGCCCAATGATACTGCCAATTTCCCCAGATAGTCCGCTTCCCTCAAATTTTCGCTTTGTTTTAAATATCCGCTTCCGCCGGTTATTATCAGTTTTGCTTCAGGATGTTTCTTTGACAGGATAATTCCCTGTATTATCCTGTTTGATTGAGCAGTAAGTTCGATTAATTCACCTCTCGAAGACTCCATATCCACCATGCCTACCAGAACAATAATACCGTCTATCTTCGCTGGAAGCATACCTGCAGGAATTCTATTTTCCAAAGAACGTATCATAAAATCTGATAAAGGATTCATCCCTGTCAGGAAGATTATTATCAGCCCTATGCCTACCAACCTCTTGCCGGTCTTAGGTTTCCTGAACAACATCAGCCAGCCGGCAACAAGGCACAGCATGATTATATTGAATGGATTCACTATAAACCATAGAACCTTGGATAACCAGAAAAACATAATCAGGTCACCATCAATGAGAGAAAAACATCTTCTGTCTTCCTGACATTTTCTTCTATAGTAAACTTCTCAAGAACCTTTACTCTTCCATTTTTACCCATCTGAAATCTTATTCCCGGATTTTGAATGAGATATTTTATTGCCTCACAAAGAGCATCAATATTGCCTGGGGGAACTATGATGCCCGTTTTCCCATCATCTACTACCTCTGGTATTCCTCCGACATTAGTTCCAATTACAGGCACTTCCATTGCCATGGCTTCAACAATACTCATAGAGAAAGATTCCGCAAAAGAGGTCATTACCATTATATCTAATATCCTTAATACTCTTGGAATATCTTTCCGAAAGCCAAGAAATAAAACCTCTTTTGTAAGGTTTTTCTCTCTTACAAGTTCTTTCAGATATTTCTCATCTTCGCCGGTACCGCATATCAGGCACGCTATATTGGTAATGCCGTCAGCCTTTAACCTTTCGATAGCTTCGATTAAATATTTTTGTCCCTTATTTTGATCTAATGTACCGATACTTCCTATTGTTAAATCTTCTTCACTTATTTCAAACTCCTTTTTTAGAGAAGTATCTATTTTATCAGGATCGTAACGTTTAGTATCAATCCCATTATAAATGGTTATGACCTTTTGTGATACTTTACTACCTAATGTAAAATATTTTCTGGCTCTTTCAGACACAGCTATGATTTTAGAGAGGAAGAGTAAGTAAACAGGTTTCATGATGATCCTTATTGATCCATGGTATAAAGATTTTTCACTGAAGATATCATGACAATGAGCAACCACTTTTATACCCGTTATTTTTCCACAAATGCCGCCAATAAGCTTGGACAAGTTATCCGAACAGTATATCAATTGAATTTTATTCGTTCTAAGGACCTTTATTACCTTTATGATGATTCCACTTTTGAGCAAGTGCCATAAGAAGCTAATAATGAACACAGGGTTAGACACCCCAGCCTCTCTAGGGTAAAACGACGTTATCTTCTTGCTTAGTGGAACTCTGATCGTTTTTATCCCCGCCTTTTTTATTTTACTGACTATCTCACCTTCTTCTATGTATATCACTATTGGATAAAATGTATCTTTCCTTAAATGAGTGATTAAGTCTAATGTTAAATATTCTGCACCTCTTGGGGGCTTTGCACCGTTCATCAAAAAGGCTACATAATATTTTTGTCTGGAATGATCGTCCGCACGCATATGGGAATATAATGAAGAGTCGCTATTGTAACATGTTTCAGGATACCATGTTGATAAAACGGCGAAGTAACCTGTACGTGTTAGGGAAACTGAAACTGACGGGGGGGTGGAATCTGGCATTACTGTACAGTCTGTAACTGCTGTCAATGATTTTTAAAACTGATTTTGGTAATTTCATTAAGGGCGGGAATACTTTTTCAACAGATGGATGCTGCACCATCAATGGGAAAAGGGATTTAAAAGGATATAGAACCGCCTTTATCTCTTCAGGATATTTCATTTCACTGAGGTGATGGGTTGATTTTTGTGTGGAGAATTGTGCATCCAGTAACCCCTGTTCAATGGCGAAGAGGGTTAAGTCTACTCCAGGAAGTGTCATAAACAGGTTAGCAGAAACGTGGCTCGGTTTACAGGCCCTGTTCAGCCTGAGAGTTTCCATCATGTTCTCCTTAGTTTCAGTTGGAAGCCCAAGGATATTAATCAGCCCTATTTTAAGGCCTTCATCATAGAGGACATTGCAGCAATCCAAGATCTGTTTGTCAGTCATATTCCTCTTGAGAACTTTGTTTCTCAGATATTCATTTCCGCACTCTATAGCCACCTGAACAGAATGGCATCCGGAAATCTTCAGCAACCGCGCAATATCTTTAGTCACTAAATTGGGACGGACATAACACTTAAAGGGTAATCCTATTTGTTTTGGATATTTGCCTGCGAATTCTTCCAGCCAACCTTTATCAAGGATAAATATATCGTCTTCAAAAATGATGGCCTCCATAGGATACCCTTTTTGGGTTTGTCGTATCTCCTCAAGGAAATAGTCTACTGTTTTTTTTCTTATCAATTGTCCTTTACCCTTGTACATCCTGTTGTATTTATGATTAAAACAGTAGGTACACTTGTAGGGGCAGCCTCTGCCGGACATAAACATCTTGATTTTTAAGTTTTTCAGAAGGTCATCTTTCTCATAAATAATTCTCCTGTCAGGAAATGGCAGATCATCTAATGGTTCCACTAGATTCTTCAGGTTCCCCTTGTTTTCAGTCCCATTGCTCGGATATGCGATAAAATTCTGAATAGAGGAAATATCATCTGTAGTTATATATTTATTGACAAAATCAACAATCGCTAAATCTCCCTCACCGATGCAAGCCGCATCAAAGGGACTGTTTTGATCTTCTGCGAGTTGTTCATCAAATGTAGCCGCCGGACCGCCAATGATAATTGGAATATCCATATGCTCCTTGATGAACTTTCCCAATTCAATGTATTGTTCCTTAACGCAAGACATAAAACTGAAAGCAACAAAATCGGGGTCTTCCTGCTTGAGGGCAGTCAATATTTTTCCTTTATTGGTTGGATCATTCTGGAAAAATATTAAAGAAGCCTTATGCCCGGCATGTTTGAGCGAGGCACTTAACGCCATAATGGAAAGCTGTTCATGAAGACGTAATTCAGGAATGATAAATGTTACTTTTTTCATTTTTTATTTCCCGGAACAATCTGGATGTTATGTCTTTTTTGTGACAGGATGACAGGATTCACACAAGCAAAATTCATTCACGTGCGGCTATGTATGACATATCTTTTCATGAAGCCTACAAAATTATTGAAATTTTTGGAAACATCACTCATATTCCTTATAGCTATAACCCTGTTGAATATATACCTTGGCCTTAAATAAAATTGCCTGAGACCATAAGTAGAATAATACAATATCTCATCAGCCGAAAGTTCAGGATAACTGAAGACAGGCCTTTTCATGGGATCGTAACGGCTCCAATCTCTGGTCAGCAAATAATTGTTTTCTTCTATATGCCGAAAAAAATCCGTACCAGGAGCAGGTACAGCGATCCCTAATGTAATGAACGTTGAATCAATGGTCTTGAGGAAAGAAATAGTTTTTTCTATGCTTTTTCTGGTTTCTCCCGGGAACCCAACAACACAGAAAAGAACCGTATTCATCCCATTCTTTCTGATAAGTGAAACCGCCTCCCGGATTTGTTCAGGATGAATGTTCTTCCTGATGTTCTTCAAGACCGTTGAATCAACGCTTTCCATCCCGAGGGCAATCGTATGACATCCCGCTTTCTTCATCAATTTTAGAATTTCAGGATTGACACGTTCTGCTCGCGTGGAGCAATTCCATGTCAGGTCAATCTTGTTTCTGATCATTCCTTCGAAGAGCAGTGCCGCCCATTCCAGATCTGCGGTAAGCGTCGCATCATTGAACATCACTTCCTGAAAGCCGAGATCCTGAACCCATTTAAGTTCCTCAAGGAAATGCTCCACTGAACGCTTCCTCAGCACCGGCGCCCCGAAAAATGCCGGCTGGCAACAGAAACTGCAATTGTTGATACATGCCTTTTGGCCCATTACTATACTCTTAGGCGATCTCTTTGACGTGGGGTCTCCGTATATATCCCTCTCCAATTTGTCGTGTGCCGGAAACCCAAGCATGTCCAAATCCGAAACAGGAGCCTGAATATCAGTTTTAATAATCTCACCGCTCGTCTTTCTGAGATATATTCCTCTTGCATTCTTCAGATCCGAGATGTTCTTGAGAACATTTAGCGAAGTTTCCTCCCATTCACTTGAGTACACAATAACGTCTAAATACTCTGATTCCGCAAAAGTATCATGGGGGAGGGCCATGACATGAGTTCCCACTGCTACAGTAACAATAGACGAATTTACCTCTTTGGCAACCTTGGCAACAAGCAGATCTTTGTAGATCGTGCAGGTTGAGGTTGAAAAAAATATAACGTCAGGTATTTTATTCTTAATAACCTCTTTTATATCATCAATCGATCTCCTCGACGCATTTGCGTCAAGGAGATCATTGTCGAACCCCTCCTTTCGCATATACCCCGACATCATCATCAAATCAAGAGGCGGTTTTCTGAAGTCGCTCTTGTTACTCCCATTACCCCCGAATATCCTTTGATTACCAAATATAGATACTGCCGGAGGTTCAATGATTAGTATCTTCATTTAATGACGCTCTTATACAATAAAGTTTCCTCTAAAATGTTTCAAGTGAATCAAATTCTTACCTGCCAGTGAGCATATTTACGCCTTTTTGAACACTCTTTGCTATTCCCAATTCTTGTATTTTTCTCAATGTGTTCAGTGAAACGACTCTCTTTATCCTATCAAGTGAGTTTTTCCTGTCTACCATCTTTTCAATGTTTGAAACCAACTCTCTAAATCTCTCCGGACTTAGATACATACAAAAACAGTTGGTTGGACTTTGATGGTTGTACAAAGCAACATTATAATCATCATTAATTAACCCATTTCGCTTACAAAACTCAAAAATTTGTGTCCCTGGATACGGAGTAAAAATGCTGTAAACTAATGTATGACACTCAATTTTTCTCATTGCAGCAACAGTATCACTCAACGTCTCTTCAGTTTCCTGAGGAAAACCTACAATAAAAAAGGCGTGCACCTGTATACCACGTTTTTTAATAAGTTCACATGCAGCAAGGGCCTTTTCTATGGTAATACCTTTTTTCATCTCTTCTAGTATTTTATTATTGCCCGATTCAATACCAATTTGGATTTTAAAACAGCCCGCCGCTTCCATAAGAGATATAGTTGGCTCATCCACCAATCTTACATGCAATTCACAACTCCATGTTAATCCTGGACAGTGAACAATGAGAGCATTGCATAAGGCATTTATATATTTCTTAGTTATGCCAAAAGTATCGTCGTCGAAATGGACTATTTTTATTCCCATTCTTTGAAGACCTTTTATCTGACATATTACATTCTCGGGGGAACGAAACCTTGGCTTCCTGCTCCATACATTTTTAGATCCACAGAAAAGACAATTGCCGGGACAGCCTCGTGTTGCAAAAATATACCTGAACGCCGACAATGGATATTTGTCATAGTCTATTAATACTTCCGGAGCGCTCTCATGTGGAAAACATAACAAATCCAAGTCTTTTATAAATTCCCTTGGATCATTTTCAAATATTTCGTTACCTCTTCTATGAAGAGCACCTTGAATGCCACCGAAACCCGTTCCCACATCTATGGCTCTAAGCAATTCCACAATAGTATCTTCACCCTCCCCTCTGACAGCAACATCGATATCCTTGCAATTCAAGACATCTGCTCCTACCATGGAAGGATGAGGCCCCCCTACTATTACAATGATCTGTTCATTGATTTCCTTAGCCAGTTTAGCTACCATGCATGCAGATACAAAATTTTGAGATTTGGCAGAGATCCCAACAACAGTAGGTTTATATTTCAGTATGGTTGATTTTACGTCTCCCCAGATCCGGGCTGATAAATCTTTTATGTTCGCCAAATAGTTCTCAAAGCCAAGGCCTGTCAAATAACTAACCTTGATCCATTCACTTTTAGGATAAAAGTCAGCGTTGTAAACCTTCACATCCCAATCCGTTTCTTTCTTTATTGTTCCAGCTAAATAACCCAAAGAGAGTGGATATCTGTCAAGAGAATATGTATACTTAAACAGCCTGTTAAAAGGTGGCTCTATTAGTAATATTTTGTGTTTATTCTGATTCATAAGTATATTCTTCTCCTCTCTTTCTGATTTATTGACATGTCGTTGGCGTAATAATTTTCACCTTAACGCTCTTTTCCTCTTGTAGTTTTTACTCAGCCTATTTGTGTGACCCGTTTTCCCAATTGTTCATTTTCACAATTCCTTAACCATGCTCCTGCTAATCCAAACCATACCCAAATGTAGTGGAGATCCGTAGGAGCGCCTAAAAGATGAACCATGAAAGACACCACACCAGCCCCAAGAACAAGACCTAACTCCCTCGCCGACTTATTACTTCCTAATTTCTTCACACGCTTCTGTATCATGATGAATAAAAGTGTAATGAAGAGTATATAGAAGAAGCCCGCGGGAACGCCAAATCCTAAAGAAACAATTAAATAATTGGAATGCTGCTTACCATATCCCATCAGTGTTTTGAAATTTGTCATCCCCATCCCAAGAAACGGATGTTGAGTTATCTGAGAAAATGTTTCTCCATAATCCACATATCGTGGGTCAGATACGAGCTGCGGTGCGGTAGGATCAATAAAAGATACGTCCATAGGGGAAAAGAATGCAAAAGTTATGATGAGCCTTATGATCAGAATCGTAGCGAAAGAACTTACAGCTATGGCTCCTAAACTGAAAAGAATCAGTTTCTCTTTAAAGCTAAACCATTTATTCCACAATAGATAAACAATTCCAGCTATTAACCCCAGGAATGCACCTCTGGAGACTGTCATTAACGCACAGAAGCTTAAAAATAAAACTGTACAGAAGTAAAAATATCTCATTTTATCTGCAGAATTTTTAGCAAAATAAATACTGACAAAAATCAGAGGAACAATGAAAGGTCCATATTCAATAGGAGATATTCCTGGTATCGTATAGCGGCGATGCACACCATACTTTCCTACACCGTATCCAGACGTCAGATCCATAAAATCACCTCTATTAGTTTCCAGAATGGGTAAATTATCTATCGCGTCAGGATCCAGATGGATATAAGCTACATAAATTGAAAAGATAAGACCAACTAAACAAAGGGTGCGGAGTATAGTTTTAATATTTTCATTCTTTCTGAAGGCATGCATCCAGAAGAGACTGACAAATATGAGGACAGGAGAATATATGTATATAAAATATCTTTTTGTGTTATCAAACCTTTCTTCATGAATGACTGTCGAGATCGATGCAAAAAAGACATAAAGAGCGAGAGAAGTTAACAAGTAAAATATCGTCTTTTTCGATCTTCCAGTTAGTTCGGGAAATACACATTCTCTGAAATAAAAAGCAAAAAATAAAATCATGATCGGCAATACTGTGTTTATCACATAGCTCCCCAGAAGCTTAATGAGCCAGTAATGCCAATAGACTGCCAAATAAATCATGATTATTGCACTGGTTACTAATATATTCGGCGCACTTATGCGAGATATTTTTCTCATAACACCAAATCTTTAAGATGCGTCTCATGACATGGTTACACTTTTATGTAACCAGTATCATTCTATAAAACTTCCATGATGTCTTACTTCTGAAACAACAAAGGTTAGATTCTTACAATCCGTGTCCTCAAGATGATTTTAGCCTTGGAAATGTTTTTGTTACTGCCTCCAACCCTTTTTCATAGGCATAGGGGATTCTTTTCGATATTCTATAACCTCCAAAGGTCGTTAAGAATATCAAGAAAGGCATCATATGGAAACCATACTGTCTGCAATACTGTATGGCTATCTTTCGAGCTTCTCTTATATCATTATTTTGTATCTTGTGAACTGCAAGTTTACAATAAGGCTTTAACATCTGAGTTTTTATTTCTTTTTTAAAAAATACAGCCGGCAACCTGAATCCTTCTTTCAAATGGGGATAAATGTTCTCAAAATTGCTCTGAGCCCGATGAAACATTTCTGGATTCAAGTCGGGTGTATGGTAAAATAATTTACAGATCTCTTCAACATCACTTTTTGTTATTTCCAGATTCGTTAAGGATTGGATGTTTCGGAACATCGTTTCCGTTTTTTCCTGGAAACCTCTCTTATTCGCTTCGATAAAACCCACGGAATCTGAATGAACTCTATAAGATACCAAAACGTCCGGAAGGTTCGTGATGGTGTAACGGTTTCTGATTAATGAAGACCAGAGTTCATAGTCCTGTGTTATCCTGAACTTCTCATCATACCCGCCATTTTCTAAAATTAGCTCCTTATTAAGAAGGACGCTCACGTGATTCATTGGAGGTGCGAAAAAAACACGAAAGATTATCTCATGTAAATTGATCGGAGCTCTGCGAATTTCCTTTCTCTTGCCCACACCATCAATAACAACTGCCGAAGAACCTACTGCGGCATACTCAGGGTGATTCCTAAAGTAGTGCACTAATTTTTCCAGCCACATTTCAAATGCTATATCGTCAGCATCCATTCGGGCAACATATTTGCCTCTTGCCAGCTTCAATCCTACATTGAGTGATTTTGTCAGTCCCAAATTCATTTCATTGTGATGAATAACAATGCGTTTATCATGAAAAGATTCAATAATTTTGACTGAGTCGTCGGTGCTTTGATCATTCACAATGAAAAACTCAAAATCTTTGTATGTCTGATTAAGAATACTCTCTACAGAAGGTCTAAGATATTTCCCACCGTTATAGACCGACATTAATACGGTAACAAGAGGTCCCTGCATCTTTTAAAGCTCCTTCTATTCAAACCCATTGACAAACCATGGATAGTAGGTCAAACATTCATACAGTTCCTTAACTTTCTATATCGCAGTTTGGAAAAAAGCTCTTTTATTGTTTGAGCTTCATTCCCCAAACTCACCCTGTCATACAGCACTCCCTGACCAGCCTGATTAATGCTTCCACTTGAATAAAATATCGCCTTTGCCCCGAAAGAGAATATCCTCTCCGTGCTATGCTCATTAAAGCACGTCTTCGGCTGTCCAAATGGGTAAGAAAACAAGGGCAACCCATTTGGATAACCAAGAATTTTCTCTTCATTTAATAAATATTCTTCCTTTAATTCTTCTTCGCTCAGAGTTAATACATTATAATGATTATGAAGGTGGTTTCCGAAGAAGACTAGGGGATTGTTTGCAACGGACTCTAAATCGTCTAATGTTGCAAGTCTTCCATAATATTCTCGAATATCTGCTAACAATTGACTGTTTAACTGCGATGCCAGGAAATCATTTACTATTTTTTTGTTGCAATATAAAAATAAAGGTATTTTGCCATTCTTCTTGTTAGCCATTTTTTGTATTGACGCTCTAAATTTCGAATCATGTTTTATTAAATAGGTCGTCAAGCCAATCCAGAATACTTCGCCTTCTATCGGAGCCATATTCAGAAAATTTATTGATGGGATATTTCTCTTTTTAAGAATCGGAATAGCATTATGAAAATATCCCTGCATCCCATCATCAAACGTTATCAATGCGGCAGGGACAGGATATTCACCTTTAATAAGCTGTAGTGGAGAGATAAAATGAAAATACTGCCCAATAAACTCTAATTGTTTTTCAAAATTTTCCGGAAAGACATTTAGGTCATATTCTCTGCAAAAGGTACTTGGATGATCGGATACCTCGTGGTAGCAGAAGATACAAAGGGAGTTTTTCAATAACGAGGCTGAAAAAAAAGGATGGCCAAAAGTATTTTTGACTATTCTTTTAAATTCGTTTACTATCATTATCTTAAAAATACCCCCTGTCTCCTTTAAACATTATCAGTTGATGCGAGAGTGATATTCAATTGAGAACAGTCTTGCACTATTTCTATTCCCTCGTCATTTTGAAAAAAGATGACCGGGCAGCTACGTTTTGAAAAGAAACCTTGCCTTAATAATGCACCCACCTGCCCTTTTTCTTGCCCGGACCATGCAGAAAAATAGAAAACATCTTCCTGCCAGTTCACATGAATCGCGTGCGCCAGCATTACAGAAAACAATTTAGGCGCTGATTCATCATAAATCCAGTCAGCCAGTAAGCAACACTTCCTCCCTTTAAGATCATTATATATTCTTAGGACAATGACTCCGCATAACCTATCCTTCCAAGTAACCTTATACACATTATATGTTCCCAAAGGATGATCAAAGAATCTATATTGAAAGTACTCCTTATTATGAACTAACGAAAACTGATATTGGTGCTTCAGCTGATCCCATAAGTTGTCAAATTCATCAGATGAATTATCGACCTTCTCGAATATATATCCGTAGACTTTACTTATCATACTCCAATATAAAAAGCATGTTGCCTCTACTATTCTCTCTGCAAAGAGCATTAAATTATACAAACCTGGGAAACCATACTTAGCACTTATGCCTTTTGCGGTTGGTCTGATAAATGTCCGGATGTTGCTGAATGGATGGACTTTAAAATTCAACCTTTTCTCATATCCAGGCCGAGAGTTTTCGTTGGGTGTGCCGTAGATAATTTGAATCCCGCTCTTGAGCGCCCGTTCTCTTGTCTCCTTTACCAGTCGGCCAAAGATACTCTTTTCAAAATAATCGCCCTTTGCGTTCCTGCCGTTTTCTGGTTTTCTATTTCCCTCTCTCTTGATTCTGTCTTTTCTCAAGAACGCTGGGTGCGTGTATGTGTCGCCTATTTCTGCCGCCTTCCTCATGCTGCCTCTATACCAGACGTTCTTGAGGGTAATGCTTGTCACGCCTACGACCTGGCCCTCCGAAACAGCACATGTGAGAAAGCCTTTTCCCGCAGGGTTCTTCTCTAACTTCCATCTGAAATATTCTGGCGACCAATTCGGGTCCGCTCCTTTAGGAAGATAGCTTTGTAGAAAGCCCACCGTCTTTTGGATAAATTCTTCCTCAAGATTGTCTAAGACGAGGACTTCCCAAGAATCGTTATGACAAACCATTTATTATCAGTACTTAGTTAATTCATGTGCATCAATCATAATTGTCTATCTCATTTGTGGCGGCTTAGATATGCATCATCGCTCACTTTTGGAAAAGTTGTATGTTCACCTGAATCAATAATTTCACGTATAGAAGTATTATTTTTCTTACCGTAGATGCCCTTCGCAATAGCCATGCCAAGAAAAGGAGAAGCCTCGACACTGTCGTCTGTTTCACCCAGATTTTCTAAAATCTTTTTGGTCACATCGACCCCCACCCGGTCTATAATATCAAAAAGACTCACGGCTCTCCCCATATGCGCTTGCACGGCATCAATTGTCTTAGAAGAATAGCCGTGTTTTTCGATCAATTTCAGGGCATTGGAAATCTCATTAAATAGCATGTAGTTTCCCACATAGCCTCTATTCTTGGCGGTTTTCACAATTTCAAAATCGAAACCCTCTAATGAATTCAAAAAGGTTTTAACTTCGGATGTGATCTGGGCCTCGTCCGCGGAAAGTTCCACAAATTTCAGGGTGCATATCGGATTAAAAAAATGAATTCCTATGGCGCCAGAATGAATTTCAAGAGGAGAGTAAGACGAACTATTTGTCACAAGAGGAATTCTCTCAAAATCAAATCCAAGCCCGGAAACCACATCTCTCTTGACCTGTATGTCCTCGACCAGAACTTCGATGGTCAAACGTTCTTCTAACTGAGATAGGTCTGATACAAAGGTAAACTTGCCGTCTCCTATACAGTGTTCTTTGAATAATCTTCTATCTCTCTTAAGTTGTTTTTGATACAGCTCATGTTGCTCTCTTGAGTGACTCCTGTTCCAGAGACATACGTTCATTCCCATCAGAACACAGAGGGATGTAATTTGCCTTCCCATGACACCAAACCCTAATATATTCAGATTCATAGACATCTCCGGTTTGACTTCATAAAGCTTTCAAAACCTCGCATGCGGCAAGAACATGGTTCGTCGCTTTCACGTTATACGTGTTTCCCTGGGCTGTAGAGCGAAATTCAACAATTCCTCCTGCGGCTTTCACTAAGGCTATCCCCGCTGCCACATCCCAGATTTTGATATCATTTTCCATGTACACCTCTGCCCTACCTGTTGCGACATAGGCAAGGGACAAGGCTGCCGTACCGAGAAGCCGTACCTTCTTATATTGGCGCACATATTGAACAAACGTCATCAAGATCTCAGGGGAAAAATCCGTACTCACAGGGAATCCAGTACAGAGCACAGCACTCTGTTTTTTACTGACAGAACTTACCTCAATTTTCGTTCCGTTAAGCCAAGCCCCCTTGCCGGTGATACCTGTAAACAACTCCGAACGATTAAAATCGTAAAGGACACCCAGCAGAGGACTTTCGCCCTCCCAAAGGGCGATAGAAATACAACAGAGTGGAATTCCTCGAATATAATTTAAACTGCCATCCAATGGATCGACTATCCATGTAAATCTCTTGTCCTTTCCCTCCAGAACCCCGCTTTCTTCGGATAGGATTGAGAAACCAGACCGTTCTCTTAGATAGTTGATGATAATCCGTTCAGATTCTCTGTCAGCTCGTGTTTTGATATCACGCCCAACCTCCGAGTCGATCGTGGCAAGTTCCAGGTCAGGCTTGAAAAATAGCGCCCCCGCTGCCAGTGCCGCCTCCTGGGCTATTAATAGCCATTCCGAGATATTCTCTTCGAACACGGTTACTGGATCTCCTTAAATGCCGATATTAGGTTGTTAACCGCCTCCATCTCCATGGATCGTCTGCATTCCAGTGTGTAAGAACCAACATGGGGTGTAAGTATGACTTGGGGAAACTTGCATAAAGAACCAGCGTAGGGTTCAGTACAGAATGTATCCAGCCATGCTCCAGCAATTCTACCGTTTTCTAAAGCATGAATGAGAGATTCTTCATTAACCAAACCACCCCTCGCAGCATTTAGTAGAAAACAACCATCCTTCATTAGTTTAAATTCATCTTCCCCCATTATCTGTTCTTCGCCGCTTGAGTGGATGGTTATTATGTCGGAGATCGGAAGAGCTTCTTTGAGAGTGAGTATTTTTACACCATCCACATCTCCCTGCTGTGCGGTATCCACAGCATATATTTTAACATGGAATGGCCTGAGCAATGAAGCAACTTTCTTCCCGATTCTACCAAAGCCGACAATGACTACAGTTTTGCCTTCAAGTTGCGACCCGATTTTTTTTGTCCACTTACCTTGATGAAGATCTCGATCCATCTGCGGGACCATTCTAAGTAAGCTCAACATGACCCCAACGGTTAATTCAGCCACTGCTGAGGTCGGTCCGAAGGGAGTTGAAAAGACTTTTATTCCAAGTTTCTTTGCTGTATCTAAGTCCACGTTTGACATTCCGGAACCGCAACGCGAAATTACCTTAAGACTCGATTTGGACATAACTTCGTAATCCAGCAACTCAAGCCCCGCAATGATACCGGTAACCCCAGGCAATAGATCCAATAGTTCCTGCTTAGTCAGCTTTCTACCGTAGGGATTATTAATTACTTCAAATCCGGCGTTTACCAGTTTCTCCATAGGTGACGAATCTGTAGCAGCAAAAGTCGAAGGGCCTATCAATATTTTACGTTTCATGCCGTATAATATTCCCGTTACCGAAATTTAATAATATAACTACTTCTTTATTTTTTCCAATCGAATATACACATTGTCTAACTGAACCAACCTCATTAGCCTACATATCTCATAAATCAGTGCTTCATTGCCATGGTTCCATGGATATTCTGAAAACCTAACAGGTGGTTCTGATGTTTCTTTTTCGCAGCCTTCAGGGCCGCACGGAGTTTTTTCTACTCTGTTAGATGTAAAGAAATAAGAATTATTTTTACAACTTCTCTGGATTAATTGAAAGTATTCCTCAATCTGCTTGTGTGTCATTTCCTGAAATGAATAGGTATTAATTGCTAAATCAATAGAGTTGTCCTCTATCATATCAATCTGTTTTGGTGTTAGAAAAACAAAATCGTAATGGTTGAACTCATTTGATCCAATTTCGTGGGGCATCAATATCTGTGCCTCTGGAAATAAATCAGCGATAAATACCATCGAAAGACAAAGTGTCTCTGGCAAATCTACGCATATGATATTACATTTATTCATAAAACTATAAAGCACTGATGCCAGATTTCCACTCCCCCCCCGATCTCAAGTACTGTTTTTACTTTATAAAGGTCTATAAAACCATTCAATATGTTGTAGAAATAGTAAGACATGACTATATGAGGACTTAAATTATACTTGCTTTTTGCAAAAAACTTTTGTCGCATATCGTCTATAGAAACTATCGCTCCTGGCTTTTCTTTTAATTTTCTGCAATTGATTCGATATCTGGATAAAATAGGGTCGGTAATCGAATCGTGATTCATAACTTTATTAAACGCATTAAAGTAGCTTAATAATTTTATCTCTGACTCTTGAATACCAATCTTTCTTTTTATAAATGGAATCAGCTTGGAAGGTTCTTTGATTAATGCAATAAGATGTGTTCTTCCTAGCTTTCTTATATTTTTTATTGATGGGATATAGAAGCCTGATTCCCCACTCATGGTTATTTTATTGCCAGAAATACTAATATTAATAACATCTGCATGATACTCCCAGTATTCACTTTTTGAATAGGGTGAAACTTTTTCATATAGTTCTGAAGATAAATACGCTCGAAACCTTTTCACAAAATCTGCAGATAAACTATACTCTCTCACGAATCACCTCATACTCAATTAAATTTGCAATATTTCTACAAATCATTATAAGTCAACTATACACAGCAACATTAGTCTTTGCTCATACATGCTCTATAGAATGGCTTAAATTGGGCATATTCAATTTCAACATGCGCAAATATTTATGTCGCCATGTATAATAACACCCAAACCACTTCTAATATCGATAATTACCTATTTCCATCTCGAAGTGCGAGCATTAAGAAGGAGGTAATCATATGATTAAGAATCATATGAACATCCTCAACAGGGCCATATTCACCCTTTTCTGATTTTGCGTGAATGGTGACATCGGAAATATCTTTCAATTTTCCACCATCGAACCCTACAAGCGAGATCACTTTGCCTCCCTGGTCCTTTACCCATTCCGCCGCAGCAACCACATTGGGAGAGTTTCCACTTGCGGAAATAGCCACCAGTGAATCTCCAGTGCGGTAATGTACACGGAGCTGATTAACAAACAACCTTTCATAGCCCTCATCATTAGCGATCGCCAGCATAACAGCCGCATTATCCGTCAACGCCATAGCACGGAACGGGAGATTTCCCCCTGTTTTCTTCAAAATGTCCATACCAAAATCATTTGCCATGTGAGAAGCAGTGGCGGCTGAACCACCATTGCCGACAAAAAATACCGTCTTATTTTCTGTCCTGGCCCTTTCCATTTCTTTGGCAAATGCTGCAATTGCTTTTATGTCTATAGTATGCAATAACTTGTGAAGATAATTATAATAACCTTCTGCAAAATCTTCAAAGGACATTGATTCTTTAAATAGCCGGTCTACATTGTTCATTAATAGTCTCCTTTATCCGTATTTTTGAAAATCAGTCATTAAATTTTAATGTTATAAGATTTACTCCATTCAGAATCCGCAGAATATATACGATAAACCAATTCCATTGTAGCGTATGCATCCTCAACCGTCCCTGACAGAATAGGGGAGTTGTTTACAATAGCATCGGCAAACTCATTAACCTCGTCACGCCAGGAATTGTCTTCAAGATATGTTACTGTCTCTTCCCGTTCTGTACCGGTATTGGAGTTGTTGCGTCTGCCGATAACAAGCTTCTCCTCTCCATAACTTTTTGTGCCAGAGAGGATACCCTGTAGTTCGATATAGCCTTCTGTTAAGGCTATATCGAGCGAGAAGCGGTGCTGCCACTGAGTGGCGCTTGAATGAAGGATAGCGATACGATTTTTATCGTCCCTCATTAACGCATATGCATTATCTTCCACATCGTGCTTCCAAAAACAATTGGAAATAAAACTCTTCACTTCTACGAACTCTCCGGAGAACAGTCGCATTAGATCTACCATGTGTATCCCCTGGTCAAGCAGGATACCTCCGCCTGCATACATGCGTTCAGAGCGCCAATTGCCTTCAAATGGTACAACTTTACTTTTTCCGTAAATCCCGCGCAGGTTTATCACTTCTCCAAGTTCACCTGACTTGACCAACTTCATAGCCTCGCGCACAGAGTCATGGTACCGATGGTTAAATCCATATTTAAGAAATAAATCGGGATATTTCTTTTTGGATTCGACAACCCTTTCAATGTCAGATACATTTCGACCAGGTGGTTTTTCACAAAAAACATGTAAGCCACGTTCCAGTCCGGCAATAGTGACATCAGGGGCTAAATAGTTCGGCAAGCAAACAAACAAGACATCAAGGGGTTCATCCAGAAGCTGTAAATAATTTGAAAAATGACGCACTCCATTAGGTAATACGCCAAGCCTAGTAAACTTCTGGTCACATACAGCAACAGTGCGCAATTTTGGATGCATATCAATAAGGCTATGGCGTCTTTTACCTACTATGCCATAACCGGCAATACCGACCCTCAGATATTCATTATTTGTTTTTATCATTACGTTCCCCATCTTATGTATGAATCTATAAGGTCATCCTTTTTCATTAACTCCCTAGCATTTTCCAGGTCTTTGGGTGTGACTACACCAATAGACTAGAGGGGACGTTCAACAGCTCCCTGTAATCGGTAAAGAAAGTAACTCCCAAAAATAGACTTTGATTTTTGGGATCTCCAGAATCTTGGCATGCCCCTACATCCAAATCATAGATACCTATTAATTCCAAAAAGGGATGCCTTGTAATGCACCCATGTCTTATCTTGCCGACTTTTCCGTAACCGATAATTCCTACCCTGAGAGTGGATAACTTTGTCCCTGTGCTATTCATTTATCCTATACAGTCCGGTTTAGAGCTATTCTAAATTCAGTCAGAAAAATTATCAACTTTGAAATATGTCTTCTGGTAAATATTTTTCAGCTCTTCGAATATCCTGTTGCCTTCCTCATCAAATTTCTCAGCCCTTTCAATCCTCGGCCAGTACTCCTTGGGCATCCTTGCATATAAAGCAAATGTCCTTCTCAGCCCTTTTATCTCATCCCTTGAGATTTGGGGCATGTTCAGAGAGACATCAACATTCAGGGAACCGGGGTTATAGTCAGAGGAAATATAGCCCTTATCCACGCAGTATTTATGCAAATAGGTGCCATGGAATGGCGCAAATACGGCCGCATTTGCGGTATCAAAGACCAATTGCCTGTTCAATTCAATTGTGTCAAATATAAGTTCTCTGGTTTCATCAGGAAAACCTATTATATTATTTACTGTTACCGGGATACCCGCATCCGCAAGTATGTTGGAAGCCTTTATCATCTCCTGATTGTCAAAGTTCTTTCTAAGTACCCTTTTCCTGAACTCCTCGTTGCCATGCTCCAGGCCGATGGAAATTCTGTGGCAGCCTATCTCTTTAAGTCTCCTGGCCCTGTATTCTGTAACAGTCTCTGCCCTTGACTGAAGCCAAAATGGCAATTTAAATTCGCTGTAAACCTCAATAAACTTTTCGAACTCCTCATCATTAACTGAAAGAAAAGTATCCGAGGTAAAATAAATATATTCAGCGTCCCATCTTTTGACCTGATGTCTTAACTCCACCTGTATGCGGGACATTTTTTTCTTCCTGAAAAATGTTGATTTATTTTCCCTGTACAGCCTGGCAGTTGAAGGTGAATTACAGAATGTACACTGAAAAGGGCACCCCCTGTCGGTCTCTATTGGAACAGTTTTGTAAATCTTTCCAGCCATAGGCCTGAGGAATCTCTCCTGCTCAAAGATGCTGAAATCAGGGATGGGCTGCCTATTTATATCAACAAGCCCTCTCATTTTGTTCTTTATTATTCGGCTGCCGTTTTTAAGCCACAGGTTTTCAACACCTGAATAGTCCTCTCTTGCAGCCATCTTCCTGCAGACCTCCACAAGCGTTTCTTCACCCTCTCCTATGCAAACCATGTTTACACTCTTGTTGGAAAGGATAATCTCGGGTGCAAATGTTGCAAAAACACCGCCGACTATTACCGGGATATCAAAACCCTCTACGACCTTAAGCAAGGAGACAGCAGTGGGATAGGTGCTTTCCAGCACTGATACAGCAATCAGATTAGGACGGAATTCCTCTATTTTACTGGCAAAATCTTTCGCCATACTGGTCTCTTTCAGCTTAACACCCCTGTCAGTATAACTAAACGGCCTTACCTGCAGGTTCTCGCTCTTTGCGTCATCAGAACCTATCTTGTCGCGCTCTGCGTAAAGCGTGGTATCAAACAAATCAACTTCAAAGCCGTTCTGTTGCAGTAATGCTGTAAAAAGGCCTATTGAAATTGCAGGTGGGTTCATCAGTTTGCCGTTTGGATACATAAACAGCACTTTAAATTCGCTCATTAATTCCTCCGCTATAAGGATTTCAAGACTTCAAATAGCTCTTTGTTTTCCATGCTTCCAATCCAGACCTTGTTCGAATTGCCTTGGAAAGGATACCACAAGCCTGAGTCAAAAAATGCACTGTGTCTGAATTCATCCAGCCCGGCATGATAATGAGCCTTCTGGGCATCATGCAAAACTGCTATCCCCTCCGGCAAGAGCAACTTCTTCGTGGTTTGAATGCAATGCCTCCTGAACCTTGCATCAATAATCACAATATCAAACTTGTTTCCAAATTGAGATGGAAAATTGATATAGGCAATTTCATTTTCTGACTTCGGCCCGAACACACCACACGGAGGAGGCACAGGCCCCCAACCGGGTTTTTCCCAGAAAGGCGCAAATTCCCTTAAATATAGCCGGATACAAGGCTCAAGGTTTTTTTGTTTTACTATCGAACTGACCTTTTCGTGCCAGATTCTATTATTGTCAATGGAATGCCATTCGGCAGCAATGCCCCTTTTACGAAGATATTCGGAATAGTAAATGGTGCTAAAACCGCTGCCCCACTCGAAAACTTTAAGCTTTTTCCTAGGCATGTAATTATCAAATATTTTTTTAAAGATTTGAATATCTTTGCCAGTCTGCGCCGGAAGACCCAGTGCCCTGTTTATGCGCAATCTGCCATCTAAATACAAAGATTGCAATTTCCTGCCTGTTCTATTGAGCATTTGCAATATGTCCATTCAAAATTATTCCCCACCCGTCAGCGAAACAACCTGCCCATTCATATAAGCCGATTTTCTGCTCAAAAGAGACATAATCCACCATACAGCCTCTTCAGGGATACCCATTCTTTTTGCCGGAATCATTTGAATCCTCTCGCTAAGGTCTTTAACATGCCGCTTGTGAAATGGCGTATCAAAAACACCTAACCTTAAGGCGTTTATTCTTATCCCCATCGGGGCACAATATCTTCCGAGGGAGAACGTCATGGTCTCTAAAGCAGACTTTGCAAGACCATAGAAAAGCGTGTGTGGGCTTCCGCCAAATTTTGCTGCGATGCTTGATATGTTGACAATAGATCCCTTTGTACCATTCTTTTCCATGTCTTTTATTGCAAGTCTGGACAGCCAGAAGGGCGCCTTTAGGTTTAGAGCTAAATCCGCTTCTATATCCATTGCATCTATCTCAAGAAAATGTTTTCGAACATGTACATCGCCTGCATTGTTAACTAACCCATCGACCGAGCCCGCCCAGGCAATAAAACTGTTAAAAAGGCCCTCAGTTTCATCCATATTCCTTAAGTCTGCCTTTAAGAGGCATAGGTTTTTATCCGGATCTGCCTTCGTATCTGCAACCATCTCATCAATACTGGGCTTATGTCTGTTGTAGTGAATTCCTACACGAGCACCTTGATTCAGCAACTCCTTCACAAGGGCAGCACCAATCCCGCCCGAAGCACCGGTCACTAATACTCTGAAACCTTCAAAATACGAATCGGAGATCATTCACGCACCCACAACATCTGATTTACGAATCTGAGCTGATCGAAGTGGACAGTCAAGACAGCTTTCTATCGTGTGCGCAAGACCTTCGGCATGAAGGCCGCGCATCTTCTCCAATTTTTCAGACTTCCACGCCCTTTCAATATTCATCTCAGGAATCTTGCCCAGACACATATTGCAGAACGTATCATTTACGCAAGGCATGATCCGGCCGTCCCAGGAGATTGTCAATCGCTGCCAAAGCTGTGGACAGACCCAGTCGCTCTCACCGACAGCTATTCGGTTCACCTCGTTTTTCAAATCAACATAGGCCACTTCATCAACAAACTCTCCCCAAAAACCAGCATATTCCTCTCGTTTGGCCTTCAATTCCTCCAGCATTACCGTCTGGATTCTCACCCACGGAAATGACTTCTTGAGTTCTTTTCTAACCGCCATGAATCTCCTTATGTTTTCCACAGTCTTTTCAAAGACTGCCCCCACCCTCTGAGACTCATATAATTCCTTCTCATAGCCTTCGAAAGAAATAATAATTCTGTCAATACCCGCGTCAATCAGCTTTCTGCTCTTTTCTTCCGTAAGCAGGGCGGCGTTCGTATTCATGAAGACATCGACAATACCTTTCCCCTTGGCGTATGCAATCATCTCTGGGAGCTTTGGATGAATCAGGGGTTCCCCCCTCCAGTTAAGCTTCAAGGAGTACAGGCCCTTCTCACTACCTTCGTCGATTATAGTCTTAAAAATCCCATATTGCATCAAACCATTCTTAAAGTTGGCATGGGTTGTAATACAAAACGGACATTTCAAGTTACAGGCTGAAGTCGCTTCAATATCCAGATGAATGGGGAAGCGATCTACAATCCTCTGCATAGGATATTCTTCCCACTTCCGACGATATTCTCCATACTTTTGCATCTCGAACGGAGACAACCCCTTTTTTTTTAATACGTGAAAATTTCCATTGATTTCAACCTTTGTCATGTCAACTCTCCTGAATTCGTTTCCCTTTTGTATGTTTGCTCCCGTTCAAAACATACTCTTTATAGACCCTGTCACTTTCCAATGCCTTTTCGACATTCTTTAAGTCTGCAGGTGTATCCACCCCTATCGTTTGGAATTCAGTTATTAAGGTGTGTAAAGGCATATCGTGTTCGACCGCGCGAAGCAGATCAATACTTTCCTGTAGTTCCAGAGGCCCTTCAGGCAGACGGGAAAGCTTGATACAAAAATCTCTTCTGAATCCTAAAATAGGGACTTGGCGATAAACAGGATATTTTCGTTCGCTGATAAGTGCAGAAGGTACAGGATATCGGGAAAAATACAGGACACGTCCATTCAGATTGCTGACAACCTTGACGGTATGGGGCGAATTCAATTCTTCGTCAGTCTTGATCTCAGAGACAGGATTAACGCATTGTATGTCATTATTCTTTTCGAATTCATTCACCACATCATTAATAAGCTGGGGATTGACCAATGGTTCATCTCCCTGAATATTTAACACGATATCATAGGGGATTTTTTCTGCAACCTCTGCTACTCGATCGTTAGATCTGGTATGTTTACTCGATGTCATGACGACTTGAGCCCCGAATGCTTCCGCCGCCTCTTTGATCTCTCTATCACAGGTTGCGACAACCACTTGATCCAGCACCTTGCTCAACAAGCTGCGCTGCCAGACATGCCAAATCATGGGTTCCCCATTAATGAGTTTAATGGGTTTTCCGGGAAAACGGCTTGAGGCCATCCTCGCCGGAATAACGCCCAAAACCCTGTATCTCTTTCTTGAGTCCATAAAACCTCCCTGCATATTTTTCGCGTCAGTTATAAGAATACCTTCAACTTCTCTTCGTCCGGTTTCGTAAAGTATGCCGTCAAAACCTGTTCGCCTATTTTTTTGAAAATGTCTTTATCTTGAAGCTGTATCCTGGTAATCATTTGAAGCTGCTCTCTAATTCCCGCAGCCGTATGGACTGGCCTCAATGGATAATCCGGCCAAATAAAAGGGTCATAAAAAAGTGTGTTATCCGGAACAACCCGGATAACCGGAACCCCCATTGATACAGATTCCAGTATGGTTATGGATCCCCCTGTTGAAACAACAGCGGACATGCTTGGTAACCATTCCTGGATAATCCCCTCGTCAGCAAATTCATAATGATTCAGGCCAATCTTCCCAAGGAACTTAATAAGGGACTTTTTGGATAACAGCGGATGGGTCCTTATATGCACATTGTAATCGCCGGTATTCCGCAAGGCATCTCCAACCTTAACAAAGAGTTCAAACGCCAGATCATGACTGAATGTCAGAGGAAGAATAATATTTTTTTTGCCTTGGGGAAGTCTTCTCCCAGCTCCATTAACATTCAAATACACAGATTCAAACCTCAGATTCGCCCCCCTTTGCAGTATTTCAGCAGGGAACCCCGCTCTCTGATGCAGCTCAATATAGATTGGTCCGCTACAAACGATTTTATCAGGCAGAGGATGATGGTCTTTTTCGCCGGAACCTAAATGATAAGCCAATTGATTCGGGAAAAATGTGGTATGTTGAAAACCTACAATTTTGGAATTCGGGAAAAACTTCTTACAGCCCAGAATAAACGGCTTCTCAGGAGCATTACCTTCGAATGGATAATAAAAACTATCGATCTCAAATCCCTTTTCTTTCAGTCTTTTTAACATCGGAACACACAGATTAAGTATCAGTAATATTGGTGCAAACCTGAGTTCTTTTAAAACTTCATTAAAGATAGGTGTGACATCCGTATTTCTCATATCAAGATTCTGCAACCGCTTTCTTAGCATTTGATAGCCATTATAAAAAACGTCTGCATAATCTGCAAATTTAATATAGTGATCAGGAATCAGAAGCAGTTGTCCAATGTCCTTCATGCGAATATAAACTTCCTTCATTGACATCGAAAGATCAAAAAACATTGGAAGATGCCAAACTTCATAATTCTTTGAGCACAGCCATGAAGGCAGGTTGCCGAAATTTCTATCCTTAAATTTTCCAGCTTCATTGAAATTCCCTTTTGTAACCCAGCTTCTCAGGACAATTCTCTTTCTCGCATTTGTCTTTCCGGCTGGAAGTGGTTCAAACAGTCTAAAGGCAGCCCGGCGGTTTCGCATTACTTGTAAGAAATAATAAAATACCCCCGCAAAATTATAGAGCCAACGCTTAACCGTTTCAACAGATTCCCTTACTCTATTTCTATGGATTTCAACTCGGTATCCAGACTTCTCAGCAGCATCTGCTATGCACTCGCCTAATGCCTTGCTATTAACAATAAAAAGAATATCCTTATCTGAATCAGCTATAATCTTTTTTGCGCAGAACAGATAGGTGATGTTGATAAATAACGGCGTTGATGCTGTGTTTCTCGAAGCCAATTGACCGCCCCACCACTCAAGCGAGTCATTTTCTTTATTCACCTTGGAGAGTAACTCTAAAAGGGGCTCTTTGATTTCCTTAAACGTCACATGCAAAATTCCTGATAGATTTCGAATTTTAATTTTATCTGACAATTTCTCCTGCAGATCTACAAAATGAACGTAATCATCCGTTAGATAGAAGCAGTCTATGTTACTATCTATTAGTTTGGGGGTCAACGTCATAGCGCTTTTTTTATGAATTATTTTGATGCATTTCATAGGACGGACCTGATTAGTAACGAGATACATTCTGTTGGAACCGGAATAATTTAGTTCCACTCTCACTGACCCTGGGTGCAAACAAGCGAATCGTGTTATTTTCCAAGAAACTCTTGCTGTTGACCGGAAGCGGAAACGTCAGGGATTTCTTGTCGTCAGTCCAGACTAACCAGCGATAGGACACCATATTAAAACCGTTTTTCTCAAACATGTACTGAAAGTCTCGCGGAAAGGCTGTCCAACTCCCCTCACTTTCAAGTGTCAGAATGTATCCTCGGCAGATGCGACACATTTCGGAAAAGATGTAATTATGTTTGGTTCCAATACTGACCAGGACGCTGTGGACAAAAACAAGGTCGAACGACTTTGTTTTTAGCTTCCGGATCTCGTCAGGGGCACTTCCGACTATAATCGTAGAATTTTGATAGGTATCTGGAAAGATCTCAGCAAACAACTCAATAGCACTCTTACCGATTTCAATACCGGTCAGATTCCGAAACCCTTTCTGAAAGAGATAGTTTAAATGTCGCCCCTTATTACAGCCAATCTCAAGAATAGCGCTATTCTTATCCAAGAGCGGTAAAACCTCCTGAAACAATTTCTCAGTTGAATCATCACATGACCGATAGAGTTCCGGCCCGTCCTCTGCACCAAGTGTGGCCTGCTCAGACCATCTCTTTTCCCACCGTTCAGCAGGTATTGTGAGCGGCGGGTCGATCCCGTGAGTTGATAGAAATCTGGCCAACCTGAGGTAGTAAACCTTTAACGCATCGCTCACTACTACTCTCTGTTTAAGAAAGGCCCCCACCCTACGGATAACTGGGGATGATCGCATATGGGAAAGTATCGTAAAAGCCATTCTATCCTTCCTCTGGCATGTTTATTGGCCTCTTGAGTCCGACTGAAATCCGCCAGGAATATGGCCCCATTATCCTTCTCTCAAGAGGTCCCATCCGATTATGAAGTACAATATTTTTATGCACCCCTGTATTTCTCCTTTCGGGAACTGAATCCTCCAAGTACATTTTTTACTAATGCCCAATTTTCGGAGGTAATAACCCTGATTTTTACTCCTATGTAAGCATAAAGGGACAACGAAATCATCTTAACGGCCAAACGAAAAGGATAAGTTATCATAGCGTCTCTTAGAACTATCATCAAAAGGGACGACCCCAGGAGCGTCAGGAAAATGGCCGCCACCCTTCTATATTCCCATTTCACTTCATAGTAGTGCTGTCCAACAATGAATGAAATGGCCCCTGAAATCAGTCCCGCCAGGAAGGTTGCCCAAGCCGCACCAATGGCTCCCCATTTTAAAATAAAAGGAATATTGAATGCAACGGTAACAATAATTCTGCTCACAAATAGTATTGATATAATATGAGTTCTTTTTGCAAAAACAAGCTGCGGCTGCATTCCGAAGAACAGACACCCGTAAGACATGGAGAGAATTATCACAATATCAATAGCGCCATGATATAATTCTGGAGTCATAAGTATGATAACCTCTTCAGAGAAAAGCGCGACCATCAAGGCGCCTGCAAAGGATGCATAAAAGAAGGGAGTCAGGTATCTCCCCACCTCCTCTCCACCTTTCTCCCCCAGACTGAACATTTTCTTGTAAACCTGTGGGTAATAAACATTGTGGATAGTATTCATGAGGGACCATGTAGCATCAGATATTTTTTGACCGATACTATAGATACCTACTCCTCCAATTGATGCAAGCAGGCCGATCATATATTTATCAAATTGAGTATTTATCACCCCGAGGAATATCCTGGGTGTAAGCGGATAGGCTATTTTAAGGGAGTCATAAAATATTGTCTTATTTAATGATGGTGGAAGCTTGTTTATAAACTTATAGCTTAATACACAAAAAACGATAATTGCAGAACAAAACTGTGCATAGACAAGTCCGATGACACCTATGCGGAGATAAGCTATCAGGAAAAGTGCAATAAAAATGTCGATAAGCGAAAAGAGAATGGTATAAAAGGAATATCTATCTGCTATTTCAGAGTTCTTAAAATAGGCCAGGTAATAATAATTTATACTTTGAAAAAACTGTGCGCATAGAGCCCAAAACAAGATGTTTCCTTTTTCGGAAGAGCCTATAATAAACTTTGAGAGCATTCCTCTGAAGAAGTAAGTCAGAGTAGAGAGAATGAGAAAGTTTATCATGACGAACAGTAGGGTGGAGTACAACAGTTGCGCAGTTTCCTGATGTTTATCACGGAACTGGAAAAAATTACGATCGTACGCAACCGTCATCCCCAAATTTGCCAAACCACTGAGTAGGATTGCGTATATCTGAGCCAGGGCCAGCACTCCATAATCTTCGCTGGTCAGTATTCTGGTGAATACAGGCAAGGCCATAAAAGGGAGCAGGTTGCTCACAATCATGGGGAGCAAATAGATAAAGCCGTTTTTTATCTGGAGTTCTTTATTCGACATTATTTCCGAGCCATCTGTACATCATGTGCGTTCTACCTTCTCCACCTTATATGTTCTTGACCCCACCGTTGCGAGAACTTCTCTGCCGCCGTCTTCAATGCAGTCTCCTTGGATGCACCTTTTTTGAAAGCCTCACAAACCCAGTGAAGGTAATGACGCATCCTCAAGGTTGCTTGTCCGTCCTGGAACGGGTCGAAATCTCTCAACATCAGAGACCAATCACCCAACTCCGGGTATGCATCCGCAGATGAGCGATACTGCTCAATGGCGGCTTTCAGGGTATCCCAATTGTCAAACACAACCCGTCCGAATCCCAAAGAATATAAAGGATGGATGCGGATGCCTTCCGTGTCGATCAACAACGTGGGCACTCCTGCGAGACTCGCCTCCAGAGCAGCCGTACTCCCAATCAGTTTGCCAATACAAACATCTGCGATCTTCGCTGCTTCTGCCGGAAAGCAACTCCCGTAAAGCGTGTCGCTCATTAAGAACTTGCAGCGTCCTGTCTCTTTGGCCTGATCGATCAAGCCAGATACACGATCAATCCGGTGAAACAGGTTTGTCGACTTCTTCGGCTTGAACACAATTCCCAGTTCCTGATCCGCAAGCAGCCACTTCAGCAGAAATTCATAGTCATCCGCAGCAGATTCATTCGAGTAGCTACAGTCCCAACGATCGACTGAGTTCTCATCAAAGAAACACAATACAAAGTGAGCGCCATGGACTTCAAACTCTTGTCTCATCTTGGCCACGCGATCAAGGGTGTGTATCGCTCGAATGCTGCTATCATAGATGTACCCAATATTTAAAAAGCCGTCCACGGGTGCCTCTATAATATGCCATAGTCGATCAAAGCGCTCCGAGAAAACAAACTGAATATTATCTCCGGCACTAAGAACAGTACTGGGAGTGAGGATATTCGACATAGAGTGCTGATAGGCAACGCTTACACCATCCAGCGAATCCATAGCCAGCACCTGGGCCACGCTTGT
>DUFZ01000051.1 GCA_013331635.1 Candidatus Woesearchaeota archaeon
CGGGTTCAATTCCCGGCTGGTCCACTTTTCTTTAGAAATCCCTCATCTCGCTCATCATCCTATCCTGCTTCTCCCGATATTCTTCATAATGGTCGTGGCAAACTTTCCTTCCACCCCAGGTAGACTCAGCTGGCCGGGTACAGCGAGGTTCTTGACATTCATCCATAGGCAATTAGTATACCTCTATTTATAGAAGGGTTTGAATAACCATAAAAAATAGTTCAAACCCTTCTAAGAAGGACTTTGAATTCGATGTGAAATTAGGTTTATTCAAAGTCCTCTATATAAATTTTTCTGAAGAAAACGTTTAATCTCTGTCTTTTCAGCTAGGTAACCGCCCAGATCATGTATGCCCCTAATGCCAGCAAGAACAACCCAATCAGCAATCGCATAACTCCACGGTACTCTTTCCTCCATTTTTCCAGCTTTTTGGAAGCATAGCCAGTATACACCAATCCAACGATAACTATTAAGGGTAGTATGAATATTAAATTATACAGCAATAAGAGAGGTATTCCGGCTCCGTACTCGCCTTTGCTCAGCAATCCCAATATTGCTAAATAGGGCGCTCCGGTGCAAGGCAGTTCCACAAACACAACAAATATCCCCAGAAAAGCTGCTACCCCTAAGCTCAGCGCCGGGTGCTTGATTTCCATCCTTTCCATCGCCTTGGAATATCTTTTAATTCTCTCGGCTGCGCCGGGAATCATCTGCAGGGAAAAACCCTTGCCATACCAGAAATAATCTTTAATCTCAAAAAGGCCAGCAAGTATGGCCACGGAAGCGGCAAACCAGTAAAAGGGTTTCGCAAATTCGGCAGTATAGGCTAGGGTAAAAATACCGACACCGATTAAAAAATAAGTTGCATAGACCGCGATGATATAGATTAAACCGGCGAAAAGCATTCTGACCGTATTTTTGAATACTTTAGTCATATAAGCCAAGAGAAATATTAAAACTCCAAAGACGCAGGGATTGATGCTGTCGGCCAGAGCTGCCGCCACGATTATGCCCAGTGTTAGTTGTTCAACCATGGTTTTATCTGATTATCTAAATACAACTTTGTGATTATTCACAGCCAGCGGGCATGGGTGTATCTGTTCCCAAGTGCTTATTGGGCTCGTAAAACTTATCCACTTGTTTTCTGATCGTACAAATATCTATCCCTTGCTCATGCATCATCTTGGTCTTGGTGGCGATATCAAAGCAGACCGAGCAGGTAATGCCATGCTTGTCAAAAGTGCCGTCATCTCTCCAGAAACAATGCCGGGTGTGCTTATGCCCTTCGTATTTACAGCCACAGTAGCAAGGCATCTGCTCCAGCAAAGCAGCGCCGACTGGTGTTCTGGCCCATTCATAAATTTCCCTTTTCTCGCCAGTAACGTAGGCCGGCACCTGGTCGGTAGCTGTTTCTGATGAAATGAAAAAATAAGCCACTACACCTCCAAAAACCAGTAAAACGGCTATGGCAATAATTTTGGCAGTGTCCATAGTTCATCCCCTCAAGAATTCTATCACAAAAAATAATAGTATAACGCCTAAGCTGCCCAGCAGGCTGTACCAGGCTAATTTCTCTGCAGGTATCTTTCTGATAGCATCCTTATCCCGCAGCAAGAATCCAAACAGAGCAAAGGCAAGGAATATAATCACGGCTTTGCCGATCCAGTGATGGCTAAAAGTATCTTTTAAAAAAGTTTTAAATGGCTCGGCCAGTTCGGCAACAATAACCAATATTGCCAGCAGCCAAGCGCTTGCTGCTGCTCCAAGACTGTAATTGAATCTTTTCACGCTAACGCCCCCATCTTGACCAGCCGGCCCATAACCGCTAAAAGCACTGAAAGGAGTATGGCCAGCACCCACCACTTTCTGCTTTCTTTAGGCTGGTTGGAGAATACTAAACCGGCGGCAACCGTGGTTATGAGAGGAAGCAATAATCCCCAATGCTCTTTGGTTTCCATCAGGATTGCATGTGCCCAGGGCCAGGAGCCGGCTTTTATAAGAGTTTTCGTGGCGGGATAAAAAGTGAGGTACAGTTTGCCTGATGGCAGCAATAACAGCCAGCTTATTCCGGCGGTAAGGGCAGAAAAAGGCTTCAGCCACTTAGCCCGTTTAGGCAAGTAAAGAAGAATGATGATGGAAAAGGCAATCAAGGCTAATCCTAAGATGATATGTCCTAATAATACTAAATCTCTCATCGCGGTTCCTCTTTTTTTTACCAGTAGTAATTCCAAACCAAATATTTAAATAGAGTAGTTTCCAAAAGGATAGTTAATGCATAAAAGCTATTTCCTTAAGGTTGCCAGTTTAATAGGCAAAAAATGGACTATCTTACTCTTGGAAGAAATTTCCCTTCCCGGCCAAAAAGGATTTAATGCGATTCTTCAAAAGCTGAAAGGAATAAGCCCTAAGATATTATCGCAACGGCTTCAAGAGTTAGAATCTCTGGGGGCAGTAAAAAAGGAAACTATCCCAACCAAAAACCAAATTAAAGTGCAATATCAATTAACTAATAGTGGCAAAGAATTATTTGATATTCTCAAATCACTTCAGAAATTGGAGATGGATAGCCAAAAAGATTTCACCGAAAACTATTCCCGCAGCCACAAGAGGCCTTGGCCTGGGGATTGCTGATCTTAAACCCTGCTCCTTGCAGGCTGTCAACATAGTCAATACTGGCGCCATTTAATTTCATCATGCTGGTCTTATCTATAAATACCTGAATCCCCTGCTGTTCTATCACTATATCATCCTTACTTGAGGTATCTTCCAAGGTCATCCCATACTTAAAGCCGGAACATCCGCCGGGATGAACGGTTATGCGCAGCCCTTTCTTATGCTGTTGGGCAATAAATTCTTTGATTTTAGAAACTGCAGCAGCAGTGACTGAAACCTGGGCATCATCAAGTGAATCTGTCTGAGAATGATCACTTTTCTCAACGACTTCATTGAGCTTCACTAAAGCATCCTGAATATCAGCATCGCTCATCCCATGCCCTCGAAACCCATCTTCTAACGCTTCATAGGGACTGGCATCACAGCCAACACAATGTACTCCAAAATTCATCAGCGTTTCCACGGTTTCTGGATATTGGGTTACTATCTCTCCGATAGTCATCTCTCCGGTAATTTTAAGTTCTGTAACCATGATAACTATAGTTAAGAACTGCTTTTTTTATAAAGCTTACGGAAAAAAAAGCTTAGGAGAAAATCTTAGAAAAACTCACTCCAACTTCTCAATCACCAATAATTTATTGACATCGCTTTCCACCCTTTGCTGAAAATCGGTCATGGTTTCGCCTTCCTTCTTGGTGGTATTCAATACTGCTAGTAACGACTTAGTCATCTGCAATTCCATCTCCGCTGTAAAGAACTTGATCTGCTGCAGGTGCTCTTTGATAATTTCCTCTTCTACATTTTCGGGTGCGGCAGAGGCAATTTTAATCTCTTCAAATTCTTCTGCCACCAGCTGGGCGGTATTTTTCATGATAAAATAGGCCCCCTGCTGATAGAGCCGCTCAAAAATATCTTTGAAATTAATATCCGACACTCGCCCTCGCTCTAAACTGCCGGTAAGGCGGATGGTAACTAAAGTATTGGCCAGATCAATATTATTACAGCAGTTTAAAATCTCAAAGGCCACCATATCAGGCGTATGATGCCGGCATTGCACTTCGATAGCTCGATGCTTGATCACTTCCAGAGGCATCCATTGTACCTGCTGCTGTTCCTCAACTACGTCAATCATATAATAGCCGCCGGGAGAGTACTTTTCAATTTCGGCAAAGGTGTTGGGAAACAAAGCTCCCGGGTAGGTCAAAATTCCATACTCGGGCAGTTCTACTTTGGTGGGATGATGAATATGGCCCCCAGCATAATACTGAAATCTTTTAGGTAGAAATGAAGCTGGCTGTGATTCTACTTTTTCCATTTCTTTCGGCTTAAGTTCTGAAACCGTCGTATGAAACATAAAAATCTTATATCCTGCTTCGCTCTCCAAGTTCTCTAAAGCTAAATTTTGGTAATAGGACTTATCTAATTGGCCCTTGCGTCCGAGAATACCAGTAATTTTTGCGCCGGTTTTTTGGTCAATGGTGAATTGAAGATGGAGCTTTTGGGTTTCCGGGTTGACCGTTCCCTGGCAGACATTCTTGAGTAGCCCAGCATTTTCCAGCACGTCAATCATGGTCTTCCCGCTGGGAGAAAAGTCGTGCGAGCCAGCGATGACATACAGAGGGATTCCTTGCGTATGCAGTTCTTTGAGTTTTTTGGTGACGATCTTTAAGGTATCGAGAGCGGGAAGGGAGGTGTTAAATAAATCTCCAGCAAAGAGGATGAAATCAACCTTCGATTGAACGCATTGGTCAAGAGCAGTAAGAAAAGCCTGAGTGGAGAGATGACGCATCTTTTCTTCCCGCCAAGAGCCGAGATGCAAATCTGCGAGATGGGCATATTTAAAGGAAGGCATATACGTTTTGGAGGATGGATGGTTTATATGGATTGTGGTGAGGGAGAAGAAGGGTTGAATCAGGAGAGGAAGGCGGTATACTGGAGGTTCAGAGAAAGGTTGGGAGAGAGCCAAGACGCTTGGTGCTATCCCCTGTTAACGAGATTAACAAGAACAAAGTGCACTAAATTTTAAAGAATTATTAAATTTTAATGCCTAATAGTTGGAAAAATTAAATTTTGGGGATATCATGGTTTTGAAGTTAATCAAAAAATGGGAGAATATTATAAAGTATGCTCTCGAACCTATCAACTCTATTTCAACAACTTCTTCATTTCAAACACAAAATGAGTTGCTCTTTCTAATGACGTTTTGGCTTTAGCTTCTTTGGTTTCTTCGAGCATATTGTACTGAAAACGGGAGCGTTTCTCTAATTCTAGGGTGTAGGATTCAATAAGCTGCTCTGATCTGGCGCTGGCTATCTCCAAAGCATCATCCCTTATCTGTTCATATTCTTCCAAAAGTTCTTTCGTTAACCGATGAAGAACCAGAACAATGAGAGCATCACTGGTGACTTTATGGACGACTTTATCCTGCGTTTTGTAGCCTAGGTGAAGAAGAACGGCATTGGTCATATAAAACATGGAATAGTACGAGATAACGATGATCTAGAGATAAGGCTTAGATGGGCTGTTGATCAATTCATGAGCCACTTTCAATGAAAGATTGGCATTAGTAAGATATTTTTCTTTGGCTAGATTTGGATGTTCTTTCTTTAATAGTCCATCTTCTAAATAATTCTTAAAATTTTGCTGTGCTTCCTCCATGCGCTTTTTGTCTATCATTGCAGTAGTTCGTAATAAGCTTCAGTGCCATACAAAATGATGTTCTTTTTAATAACTTCACTGCCTACAGTATTTTCTTTGGATGTTTTCATGGCTACAAATTCACGTTCTGTAAAAACATTTACATGAAGAGGCAAAGGGATCAGATGAGCAATACGTACTACTTTTTTTTCAAATTCTGTATCTGAATCTGGCGCAATAAAAAATAAGTCAATATCAGAGTGTTTTGTTGATGTTTTTGTAGTGTAGGAGCCAAAGAGCAGCAGCACGTACAAAGCAGTCTTAAGTTCCTTTCGGAAATAATCCTGCATTACCCGTAGGTTTTTGTTTTGAAGAATTTCCTTACGGCGAAGATATTCTGCCTCAAAAATAAGAGGATGAGCAAAGTAGTGAAGAACAACTTTATAGGATTTGCCGAATTGCTGCAGTGTGAGCAGTTTGTTTTTTTCCAGCCTTTTGACAATAGTATGGGTGGTTTTGTAGTCTTTATGAGTCAAAGTGCTAAGGCTAGCAATGCTTAGTTCTTGCTCTTTATGTTCCAGCAGTGTTTTGATGATTATA
>DUFZ01000005.1 GCA_013331635.1 Candidatus Woesearchaeota archaeon
AGGAAGAGTTGTCCGACAGAGCAGATACAGCAGAAGATATGGGGGAAGAGGGGCTTTGGACTTTTCAAGAAAAAGTTGAAGAAAAAATTAAAATTTACGTTTTACTCAAAGTAACTTTTTCTCCATTTTAGGTACATGCACCATTGTTAACAGGACCTGTCCCATTAATACTCGTCTCATTACGACAGGCTAGAGAGACACATTCTAGACCGTATCTGCATGGAGAGCCTAATGTTTGGTTTGATTGTCCACAGACAGCCCTATTTGGATTATCCATTAAACATAGATGGGAAGCACATTCTTGATCCCCCCTACATGGCGAACCAGCTGGTTGATTGGGTTCTTCACACACCCCCTGATCTTGTTCATTTCTTCCACATATACCTGAAGCACATTCTCGATCAAAGTTACAACGAGAACCAAGAGAGTAAGGATCTTGACAAAGATTACTCCTATTGCAAAACCCAGAAGCACATTCAGCACTACGAACACAAGGAGCACCATTAGCAGGAAGAACTGGTTGAGCACACGCACCATTGGTACAAACTTGTCCCGCCTGACATCCCAACGCAGGAATAACTGTATTCCCCGGACACCCTACACCTGCAGTACAGGCAGTGGCAGCAACTGGAACACAAGGAGCTGGAGCTGCGCACGCACCATTCTGACATACTTGACCATCTGGACAGGTAGAAAAAGTATGACTGATAACCCTATTCAGCCCACATTCAACTTGAGAAAGTTGACCGTCGGGAGCACAATTATCACTTTGAGGGAGAAGGACTGGTTCACCTGGTCCACCTAATGAATTTGTTACTGTACCCATAACAGTAGGATCATCCTGAGGATCACTATCAGAACATTGAACAACACATTGTCCTCTTTCACATTGTTGTCCTGCTTGACAAGGCGTGGTACAATATTGATATTGAGTTGGTTTTGTACATTTGTATGTTACTACTTGGTCATTGGCCCGGCATTCATTAGTAAAACGAAAATTGACCACTTGTCCATTTGACTTTTTGATAGTTCCACTGATACCATTGACCTCAGACACACAGCTAACGACATTGCTAGAACGACAACCAGCATTAATTGCTTGACCAGCTAAGGCACCAGTATTACTTTCTATTTGGTCTGGATCGGTGATAACACTACTTCCTTCATTTTCAGGGAGAGGAGCACAACTGGTCACCAGCACCACTGCTAAAACTAATAATCCAAATAAAAGTAATTTTCTCATTCAATTCATCTTAATATTGTATGTTTTTAGTGTAGAAAACATTTTAACTTTATAAAAATGATTCACCCCCCCAATCGTGAAAAGGAGATTAACCCTATTCAATACATTATAAAGCACAAAAGTATCTATTTTTTTGCATTATAATAGAAATATTTATAAACAGAACTGTTTATAGTTATTAGATGATCCAAGAAAGGTTGCTTCTCCAGAAACGGGAACTCGAAGCACGGCGGCACGAGAAGTATGTACCGCGAGATATTGGTTCTCAGGCCTTGAGCCCCTATTTAATTAATGTTATTTTAGGGCCGCGCCGTGCCGGCAAATCTACTTTTGCTATACATGCCTTACACGAACCGTTTGGATACGTTAACTTTGATGATGAAAAGTTAGCAGAGGTGCAAGACTATGATGAGATCATCGCCGCAGTGGATGCTCTTTATGATACTCCAATGACCCTGTTGTTTGATGAAATTCAGAACCTGCCTCGATGGGAATTATTTGTCAACCGGCTCCAGCGGCAAGGACGAAAGCTTATCATTACTGGGAGTAATGCCCATCTTTTAAGCAAAGAACTGGCGACTCATTTGACNNTTTTCCCTGCGTATTCCTCAGGCAGTGGAGGATTTGGCCCTGTATCTTGTTGCTAATGTTTCACAAGAATTTTCATACAACACTCTGCGCAAAATCGCTAAATGTAACAGTGTGCATACCATTGATAAATATCTCTCTTATCTGGAAGAGGCTTTTCTCTTTTTCCAAGTAAAAAAATTTTCGTTCAAGGCAAGAGAACAACTAACCCATAATAAAAAAATGTTCTGTATTGACAATGGATTTATTACTGCAAAAGCCTTCCAGACCAGCACTAATTATGGACAACTCTACGAAAATATTGCTGCCATCCACTTAAAAAGAAGCAAGATGATGGGTAAACTCGATTTTTATTACTGGAAAAACTCCCAGCAGGAAGAAGTTGATTTTGTGATTAAACAAGGATTGAAAATAACACAGCTCATCCAAGTGTGCTACGAATTAGAAAAGGAAAAAACCAAAGAAAGGGAAATCCGTGCCCTGCTTAAAGCCGGCAAAGAATTAAAATGTAAAGATCTTTTGATTATCACTAAAGAGAGGGAAGGGACTGAAGCAAAGGAATGGTTTGGGGTGAAAGGAACAGTTCGCTATATACCTTTATGGAAGTGGCTGCTGCAAAAAAGTTAAGAAAGAAAAAATCACACTTTTCCTACTGCCCCTTCTCACTTCACCTCGATCACCATCCCTTCCCAGCCGGGATTGACTAACTTGGTCGCTCCTATCTTATCCATCGCCCCAGCCGTTTCATGGAGGTGCCCGCTGATGGCAACTCGCGGTGAAATGCGTTCGATAAAGGCGCGGTAATCTTTATTTCCAACATGTTGGTTATGCAGTAAATCTAGTTTAGTCTGAAAAGGGGGCCCGTGGGTAACTAAAATTATTTTTTCTCCATTATACTCCCCGTACCACTGCCGAGCAATTTTGCGGAAAGAGGAGTCTTCCATAGTAAACCCGCCTCCACCATAGCCCAGAAAAATATAGCCATCGATAGTAAACATCCCTTGATGGAAGTTAACAACATTAGGAAACCCCTGCACTGCTGCATCTAAAAGACCTTCCCGCTCTTCGTGATTTCCGGGAATGACGTACATTTTTTTCCCGAGGTCGTTAAACTGCCTGAAGACAATTCGAATTCCTCGGCCAAAGGTAGAAATATCCCCAGCGCAGATGACAAAGTCAATATCGGGCTTGCTGGCTCGTTTCACCAGTTCTTGAAGTCCCTTTTTGTCTTCATGCAAATCTACAAAAGTGAGAAATTTCATCGCAAAGAATGATTTAAGCTTCTTGGGAAGCTTCCTGCAGCATTTCTTCTGCTGTTTCTTCAACTGCTTTCTCTACAGCGACTGCCTCAGCAACAGTATCGGTGATTTGAGCTTTCCCAGTTGCAAGGCCCAAATATTTGATGGCAATCTCTTTAAGGGGAGTAATTTTTGCCAGCTTTTTCTTGCTTTCACCCTGTAATTTATAGCTGATGATGCTCCCGATAGTTCCATCAAGGTCCAATTTACTGATTTCTTCCCGGAATAATTCTTGGATTTGCTTTCGTATTTGTTTTTGAGTAGAGCGCTGGGTTGAATTGAGAGTGATGATCATTATTTTGATGATGATACTTCGCCCATCTTTCAGGGTAAAGGTGAAATAGTCATCGAGCCGATCGGCGCTTTTTCGCACCAGCCTTTTCACAAATGAAGCGGTAAGCTCATAGCCGATGGTCCGGGTATGGAGGATATTTGCCACTGCTTTTTTGATCTCAAAAATAATGTACGCATTCTGATCCCGCATATTTCCGGTAAGGTCCTTGAGGTTGACTTTCATCTTCCGCCCTACGGCGGAATCGGCGGAAACCAGATAGGCTTCACCGATTTCTTTTTCTCCAAAGAGAGCGGGAGAGAGTATCTTATACCATACCTTCTTCTTGACTTTGATTCGGCTTACTTTTTTCTTTTGTTCTGGTTCTTCTTTTGCCATGCTTAAGCGTAAACCTCTTGAGTAATAGTTATTTATAGATTAGGTTCTCTGAAAAGCTAAAATTAGGGGGGTATTTAAAAAGCTTCTGTTATTTTTGGTGAAAGGTGTATTCTTCAGGAGCGGTTTCTTCGGGGCTTATTCCAAAGCGCTTTTAGGCAGATAGGTGTCTTTTATTATCCTTCCTCCCTGAAGAACTTTGTATTTCTTGAACCCGAATTCCGTCCGGAAGTCTTTGAGCACGTCTTTCTTGGTGCGTTCGTCGCTTTCAGTTTCAATCAGTAAATCGTACGTTCCTATCAATTTGGTCAAGGAGATAACTTGGGGATGGATGAAACAGAAATGAAGCAATTTGGCATCTTCTTCCAGGCTTAAATCTTCCGAGCTAAAAAGAAGGTACTGTTTGGTGATCCCCAGCTTCTCTAAGTCAAAAAAAGCAGTATATCCCCGCACTATCTTCTTTTCCTGCATATTCTTTTTGATCTTCACGATGGTTTTGGGATTCAAGGCCGTCGTTTGGCTTATTTCCACAATGCTGTGATTGGGATTCACCCAGAGGTCTTTCAATACTTTCATTTCCAAGGGGTTTATATCAATGACATCCCGGTCGCCAGCAATTACTTTCTCCGAAAAAATTTTCTTGGATATCAAATATTTCCGGGGATAGATATGTTTCACCACGACGGGGAAAGTTTCCATCACGATAATTTTATCTTTACAATTTTGTAGAAAAGCCCTTTTGGTTTTATTGAAAGAAGAAAGGTTGGGGACGCCAAACCATACTTTAAGATCATATCCCTGTTTAATTTCCTCTATCATTACGACCTGATCCTGCTCTTGTAGATACTGGATAATCTCTTTCTGCCGCTGGGAATCAAAAGTAGTATAGTTGCAGTAGACCAGAACATTGACATATCCGAATTTAGCGGAGTCAATGATGGTGCTCCTTCCTATGATAAGATGCTGCTTTTCCAAGCTCTGAAGGATATAGCTGGCTGATTGCTGGCTGATCCGCGCCTGGGTGCCCAGTTCTTTGGTGCGGATGCGGGCATTCTGAGTGAGTTCATAGACTATTTTTCTAATTTTTTCTTCGTTCATTTGGTAGTTTGTGTAACTATTTAAATAGTAATGGATTTTAAACNNAGTCCATTGACTCTCGGGCTGGAATTGGAGGGCAATTTTGTTAATAGTCCTGGCTGCATTGCCAAGGCTACTGATGAGATCCTCCACCATTCCCGTTGGCGGTTTCTTATTGACTGTAAAGAGGCACAATCCGAAAGGTAAGTGATGGCTTGGCTCACTAAGAGAAAAGGATAAAAAGAAAACAGAGAAAGGAGTGATACATGTGCCGAATGCTTATTGCTATCGGAAATATGCCTTCCGATGCTATTATTGATGGTATGATCAAAATGGCCAGCGATCGGAACACTCAGCATGAATTGAATCAAAACGTTTTGGGAACTTTTCGCCATGGTGATGGGTGGGGTGTAGCCTATTTTGATTCTCAGGGAAAGTGGAGGGTGAAGAAATCGACTCAAGCTCTCTATGAAGATCCTTCTCTGAATTCTTTTCGTTCTCAGGCCGGCAGAATAGTACTGATCCACGCCCGCAAGAAAACAAAAGGCAATATCTCTTTGATGAATACCCATCCCTTTCACGCTTCTCTTCCGGGTGGAGGAGATTTTGTCTTTGCTCATAATGGGACTATTAACGATAAGATTAAGCACCATCTTTCATTCAAGGTACAAGGGAGCACGGATTCTGAACAATTATTTTATGCCCTGCTTTCTACTCTGCACGACCAAGCAACGAAACCGACCGTGGAGGCGCTTCATCAAACTCTTGCTGGCTATGAAGATTACATCGGCACCAATATCATTCTTGCTTCGATGAAAACCACTTTTGTGGCCACAAAAAAACCAATTGCGAATCCTTGGTACTATCAAATGAGCTTGGGCATGAGGAAGGACGGAGTTATCGTAAGCTCTGAGCCGATATCACTGGCGGGAGTGAGCTGGAGTGTGATTACTGCGGGGGATATAGTGGAGATAGATAACGCTACGCTGGCGGTAAAGATTCATACATTTAAAGATACTAGCGTACCACAAAACCTTTTGCTTGTAAAATCCTCGTAACCGAAGCATCAACCTGTTCTTCTGGAATTTCACCTCTCTCAACGGCTTTAGCGACCACCTGAATCATGCGGTGTATTTCATTGGGATCTTCATTGAAATTCAGAATAAGGTCATTCCCAGCTTTAAAGACGGCAAGATATAACTCGTCCAAAGAAGAGTAAAAATTACGCACTCCCAGCATGTTTATTTCGTCGCTGATAATCAATCCGGAGAAATTATTCCGTACGCTGTCAACCACCGCCGGTGAGGCCACGGAGGGAACTCCCTGCGAATCAACTGCGCCGGAGGAAATAAGATGGTTAATCATAATCCCTTTGACAGTGGGCTTAAGCTGAAGATAGGGGTACACATCTTTCTCGCTGGTTTCTGCGGCAATCAAGAATTTATGGGGGTCGCGGATTGCCAAGGTCTTTCCAGGGTAATGTTTTGCCGTGGCTATAATCCTTTCTTTCTGCAGCCCCAGGATGTAAGCCTCTGCCAATCCGCTGATGTTCTGTTCATTGCCGGGAAAACTGCGGCATTTCCAGATTTGATCATCAAGGTCAACCACCGGCGCAAAGTTAATGGTGAACCCTAATGACACCAAATAAGTTCCTTCTTGTTCTCCCTTCTCAAAAGCTTCTCCGGTGCGGGTAATTTCCCGGGCAGCAGGGAACTGTTTAAAATTAGCGAAAGGGTTCCAGCAGCCTTCTAAATCGATAGTCACAAAAAAAGGAATAGGCATCCCCGCTTGGAATTCAGCAATAGTTTTTCGGTACAATTCTTCATCCTGAAGCGCAAATAGATGTATTCCTCCCACTTGCATTCTTTTCCATGCTTCCTGGTTATGCCTTCCGCCGGCAACAATTACCATCTGGGCAATCTTCTGTTCCAAGGCCATATCGGAAAGGTCAACAGTGTTATCAACGACGGGCAATTCCGGCTGGCTGGGAATTAATTTTCCCCGGGCTTTGGCCAGATTCAGGCTGCCGAGAAGAACCACTATCAAAAGTAATCCAAAAAAGATTTTCTTATGGATGTTCGTCCCTAGTTTTTGTTTTCGTTTCATCCCCACACCGGCTGCTGCTGGCAATATAAGTACGCTTTGGTATTGAGCCAATAAGTTAATACTTTTCCTGATCCGGTCTGACAGCGCCAGTTTACCTCTTTTCCTTCAATAAATCGCTGTTCTTTGGTGCACTGCAATTGCTTCCGGGCTTCCAAACAGCATTTATCAAGATCATCCCACTCGGTAAATTCAGACTGCCAATTTACCATACAGCGGGGAGGTTCTGGATTCAGGAAATATCGCGCGCTTCCCACGCTGGGAAGTTCTACTTCCAGAAAGTTTAGCAACAGAATTACGGCGATAAGGCTTAGGGCAATATTAAGCACAATCCAGACCCGGAGAGTTTCCATAGATTTTAAAAATAAACCAAAAAGTATATATAAACCTATTCCTAACTGCTATCAATGGATGTCAAAATATATGTTACTCCCACCGGCCAATGGTGCATCAAGCTGAAGGAATGGCTGAAAAAGAAAAAAGTGGCCTATCAGGAACTCGATGTCATTGAAAGCGACACCTATCGGGACCTAATTATTCAAAAGTCCTGGCAGATGGCGGTTCCAGTCATTGACATTGACGGGAAGATCATGGTTGGATTTAAAGAGAAAGAGCTGGAAGAAATGCTAAAGAAAAAGAAATGATTATTATATCATCGCTTATAATTTTTCTAATACTGCCTGAATCTCTTTCTGTTCATATACGATGGAGTACAACCCTTGCATGACTGGAAGAGAAAGGCCGAAGCGTTGAATGAGAACCGGAAGCTGCTGCAGGGCAGTAATCCCCTCGGCGACCATCTTCATCTCTGCTAAAATTTCTGGAAGCTGGCGCCCCTTCCCAATTTCCTGTCCTACAAAACGATTACGTGAATGAATACTGGTACAGGTGACAAAAGTATCTCCAATACCAGCTAATCCATAGAATGTTCTTTCCTTCGCTCCCCATGCTACTCCAATTTGCTTGATTTCTTCAATCCCTTTGGTGAACACATAGGCTTTGGTGTTATCGCCATATCCGGCTCCATCCAGCACCCCAAAAAAGACGGCGAGGATGTTTTTCAAGGTAGCGCATACTTGCACTCCTACTATGTCCGTAGTTGTTTCTACATGTAAACGGGGGCTGTTAATTAATTCGTATAGTTTTCGATTCTTTTTCCCGGCAAGAACAATGCCACTCAGTATTCCCCGGCTGACTTCTTCGGCATGGGTCGGACCATAGAGGCAATATACCTTGCCTTTTACCTTAGCAGCCACTACTTCGTGCAATAATCGTAGGTTGCTGGCAAAGCCTTTGGAACAGATCACCATCGATTGTTTTTTAATATATGGAGCTGCTGTAGCAAGAGTTGATTCTACTTTATCGGAAGGCACAATCACAAAGATAACGGTGCTGCGGGGAATTACATCGCTCATCTGCGAGGATACAAAAATGTTCTCTGGCAGATGAATACCAGGCAATAAGGGGCATTCTCTGGTCTGCTGCATCACTCTAGCCTGCTCTTCCATAAATTCCCAGATTCGAATCGGGTATTTTTTTGCTGCTAAGTGAACCGCTAAGGCCGTGCCCCAGCTGCCGCCGCCTAAGATAGCTATTTTCATGGTTAAGAAGAAAAAAGAAAGAGTTTAAATTAGTTGTGGAAGGGGAAAAAACTTAGCGGCAGGTTCCATCAAAACATTCATTGGGACAAACTACCGGCATTTCAGTAACGCGTGGCCCTTCTTCTAAAGCTGCGCATCCGCCTTCCCACAGCCGGCAACCCTCGCCTTGACAGCGTTCTACCTGTTCATTGTTCAACACACAATGGTCATTAAATTCTTTATAGTTTCCATTAAAATCCAAGCCACTGACGGTTGCTCTGGTATTTCCATTGAGATCACCACTATCACGATCCCAGCAACCATCTGCTTCCGGGCAAGGGACATTACTTCTGAATAATCGACCATCACCTGTAGTACAGACAAAGGCGTCACCATCATTTCCCCGTAAACCCATTATGTCTACGGTAGCTTGGGGTTGAACACGTAAGTCTCCAAAGATATCGACTCCTTGAGAAAATTCTGCTCTTCGACGAAAGGCTGCTTGTTCAACATCAATAATGACTGTTGGTTGGGGATTTTGTACATTAGAACCAATTTTAGCACTATTAATATACGCCGCACCACTTACTTCAGCAGATTTCATTTCACATTTAGCATCTTTATCGCAAGAGGTAGCAGCAACAGGAACAAGTGCACCGCCACCATGACCAACTAAAGCAGTATCTCCATTCCCAGGCGGAGCACAACTCACCACTATCACCGCTAAAACTAATAATCCAAATAAAAGTAATTTTCTCATTCAATTCACCTCAATATTGTATATTTTTAGTGTAGAAAACACTTTAGATTTATAATAATGCGTCACCCCCCCCCACTCACAAAAATCAGAAAAATCACAGAATATTTATTCCTTCTCGTACTGCTTCTTGAATAATCCCTATCTGCTTTTTTTTAATCTCAAATTCTTCCGGAGTTAAGCAGATAATATCCATTGCCGCTGGTATATCTCGTTTCGCATGATAAGCCCTAGCCGTTCTTTCCTCCCATTCCCATTTCCTAAAGCGAGGGCTAATTAATATAAAATCGTAGTCGCTGTCTTTCTTACTTTTTCCTTTGGCTCGTGAACCAAAGAGAATAGCTCTACATGGTGAAAAATTCTTTTCTGCCATGGTAATAAAGCTGTTTACTATTTTATCTGTTTTTCTGACCATCGGATAATGACCTCCGCTTCATGCAGATGAGATAGCGCTTTTTCTTTAGTGTAGTATCGAGCTGGGATCTGTGGCGCACTTCCTGGATATCGTGAAGAAAGATAAGTTCCAGAGAGCTTCTCACTTTCAGCAACAACCGGTGAAGGAGAATTAACTAAGCGAGTAAGTTCAACAAGATCATGTATTTTTGGAGGTAACTTTCCTTGCAACAAAATGTAGACTGCTTTTAACGATTTCTCGGCGCTCTGTTGGGAGTATGTAACTGCCGCATAATAGTTCTTTGTCTTAAGCATATCTTGAGCTGTTTTAAAATCAGCTAGAGCCTGTTCCATCCAATCAAGCACTAGTTTTTCCATTAATTCGTAGAGAGCTTCATATTATATAAAACTTTCTTTCACCCTACCTCACCAAGGCCAATTCCTGCGGTTCAATGAACTCATAGTCATAGGAAAAGTCAACCGCCAGAGTGGTTTTATAGGATTGGGAATCTTCTAAAGAAGCGGTACAGATCAAGGTGGCTTCCTGGGCTTCTGTCCCCAGTTGAACTTTTTTGCCGGTGGGATCCTCGGCGCGTTGAAATACACATAGCAAAGGTTTTCCACCCAATTCGCCTTTTCCAACAGTGAGGGTCTTGACTTTTCCTTTTCCTAGATTAGTGATAAACAACCGGAACTCAACTTTGGCACCAGCTCCCGGTGAAATAATCTCTTCCATTCTATTGACTCCTACGGGCGCTCCCTGTCCGGAAAATGATTTCTGGGTATCGGGTTTACATCCAGCGTCGTAGATGGCATAGACGTTCGGATTAAGGCAAATGGTATCTACAAATTCAAAGGTGGAGCGATATTCTGTTTTAAGAAAAAATGGTGCGCGATATTCAAAGGCCTGGGGCGATATTGATTTAGATTGCCCATCAAATTCCAGGAATTGTTTATCCCCACCGGGGGCAGTTAAACTTCGTCCTACCAGCCGTTCAACCTTTTGTTCTGAGGGAGATATCTCAAAATAGGTTTGATCCAGTCCTAGAATGGCAACCTGCAAATTGACAACATCATAGGCGGCTAGATTATCTGCTTCTAGAACTATTTTAAAATTGGAGTTAGGATAAATTTTTTCCGGGGGCGCATTTTCCAGAAAACGAAACTGCAATTCGCCGACCCCTTGCTTGAAATTGTAGCTGCCAGTTTTTTCACCTTGGCTTCCACAGGCAACTATCAACAGTAAAATGAATCCAACCATTATGACCGCTACTTTATTCATGATATCACCTGTACTTCCAGCGGAACTTCTTTCTTTAGAACATAATCATACCTTACTTCGCCGGTAAACTCTTGGTAGACATACTCTGGGGTTTTTTGAAGGGAGGAGGGGATTTCTACCACGCAGGTGGGCAAATGAATAACTTGTTTTTGAAAATTTTCTTCGGGGGGATTAATATTCTGGTCTTCCAGGCATTTGGGAGTATCAGCTGTGAACCGCTCGCCATGTTCATCGGCCAAGTTAAGTTTATACTCAGCTATTCTGGTAATTTTGCCCTGGCCCAGATTTTCGACGGTTGAGGAAAGTATTACGCCGCTACTTCCTTCAATGATGGGATTTTCAAGGGGATTACCAAAAGCAAAATTAATTCTAGCAAATTCAGCTGGACTTTTGGAGAATCGTGAATCACCGGGAAAATGAGTCCTCATGATCTTCGGTATCCATTCTTCTTTCCAGGCAGTTTCTTTGGTTCCGATGAACGCCCGTGATAATCGTGATTTTGTAGTCAAACCTTGTAAAGTTGCTTCATAGCGCAGGGTATAACTTCCACTTAAATCTTCTTGCTGTGGATCTTGTTCTGGATCTGCTTCACAAATGACCGTTCTGGTAATAAGTTCGGTACTGAAACTTTCTGGTGCACCTTTGATGGGTGCTCCTTCAATTTTCCCCGAAACATTACTGGTTGCATTCATAAAAAAACAAGAGAATTCCATTCTAATGGCTTGTTTTCGCGGATTGGTAATTTTAAATTCAATGGGGTAACTTATTTTAGAATCACCCTTTTTGTAGTAAGACTTGGAAGGGAAAAAAGTACTGACGATAAACTCAGCTTTAGTTGGCTTATCGATGGTTGGATCGTTGACTCCTGTCACCTGAACAGCCTCACGCTGTTTCTTTTCCCGCTGCTTTTTGATGCACTCCTCAAAGGCTGGTGTGTTTGGTTCGAGTTGCTGCAAGGTGCAGATTCCTTCCAATTCAGAATCTTCCTGGCGTTTATTGACGCAGGATTCCACATTAGTATAATCTCCTCCAAAAATACAGGCGAGATTAGAAACAAAAGGATTTTCGGTTTTGGGTAGTAAGGCCTTCGTTTGCTGCTGAGCATTCAAAAATTGTTCCGGTCCGGGTAGTGCTGATTGTGAATTTTCATACGCTTGCGGGACAATGCCAAAGGTAAGCATAATAAAAATATAAATGATGGCAACCATTTTTAAAATACTGATAAGCGCATTTTCTTTTTTGGTGGTAAATATTCCCAGCAAAGCCCACCAGGGAGTAAAAAGAAGTAAGTTAGAAAGTAATCCGGTAGCTGGTATGTGAAACAATTGAACCAGATAATCGAGCAATCCTACGTCTAAGAAAAAGAATAGAATAGGAACTACTCCTACGATTGCTCCAGCAGCTCCTTCTCCCACAGTTCCTTCTTTGAGCAATTTCATAAATATGGCTTGTGCTATAAGTCCCACCAAAATTACCGGCAGTAGTACTTTGAGCAATTGATCTGGGCTGCGAATGCCGAAAAAAAGGTAGGCAACCCAAAACAAGGTAGTAGGAAGCAAGCTTTTTCCCTTGAAAATAAAGAAAGCTGAAAAAAACATGAAGAGAGTTGCAAGGGTTATAGAAAGTGAAGGATTATTAATGTATCCTTTGAACCAAAATGACATCAATCCTGCAATAAACAATATTAATCCCGGATCGCCAATGGTATTCACTGCACTGGAGCTTGCAGTTGCCCCGGCACTCCAGGCTGCACCCGATGCTGACTGCACAGCGGATCCAGCACCCTGAGTGGCTCTGCTCAGGACTGGTGTTGCTTGAGATCCCCATCGTTTAAAGGTGCCCAAGAAATTTCCTCGTCGAGATTCTTTAATCCTTTGTGCCGCCAGAGCTTGTTCAACGGCAACAAGGTTTTGTAATGGCCTGGTGGCCGGTTGAGAACGCAACAGGTCCCGGCGGATTTGCTCGACGCGAGCTGCTTCTTTCCTATTCCGCTTTTCCTGACCAGGAGCCATTTCTCAACCTCTTTTTTACGTTAACAGAAGATTATACTCCTTGCCTATAAAAAGCTTACTCTCTCCCGTAATACTTCAGCTTTATGAAGTGAAGCGTTACCGTCTTCTCGCCTCTCGCAGTGTTTTATAGAGGGCAGACATCTCCGTCAAATGTCACGCCATTTGAGAAGCGAAGCGGGCTAAAGCCCACTGGTTTGACACCGATTGGGCGAAGTTCTTTGTTTTGATCAAACTTTTTTTAAAAGTTTGAGAGACAACCCTCTGTCTGCTCGCTGTAAATATCGCAGAGGCTCGACTTTATGACGGTAACGCTTCAGATTGCTGAAGTATTAC
>DUFZ01000079.1 GCA_013331635.1 Candidatus Woesearchaeota archaeon
CTTTATAAATGTTTTTGCGCAGTCTTGGTTAGTTTTATAAAATAACTACATTTTCTAGCAAAAAAGTAAGTGGAGGTTGCATATGAAACGTACCATTCAAAATGGGGACAGCATCAAGGTTGAATACACCGGGACTTTTGCCAATGGAGAAGTTTTTGACAGTTCTGCCGGGAGAGAGCCACTGGAATTTACGGTTGGAAAAGGAGAAGTCATCCCTGGATTTGAACGGGCAGTGGTGGATATGGAAGTTCAGGAGGAAAAAACCTTTACGCTGAAAGCGGATGATGCCTATGGTCCAGTACGAAAAGAAATGATGCTGGAAGTGCCGCAACATCAAATGCCGGCAACGCCAGAGCCGGAAGCGGGAATGGAATTAGTATTGAGGGCTCAGGATGGAAGCGAAGTATCAGCACGCATTATCAAAGTGGATCAAGGTATCGTCACTATCGATGTTAATCATCCTCTGGCTGGAAAGGAACTGACTTTTAAGATTAAAGTGGTGGCAGTGACGCCGGCGGGATAAGTAAATTTTCTTTTTCTTCTTTCTGTTTTATGGACATAACCTTTAAAAACATTCCTCAAATACAGTCTGGCATGACGGTGAACTGGCTGGAACTTCAGGAAAAGTGGCAGAAAGCCTGGAGCACAGCAGAATTGGGAAAAGCTGCGGTGCAGAAGGGCAAGGAAAAATTCATGATGATTTTTGCCTACCCGGGCATTTCAGGATACTTGCATGTGGGCCATATGCGGGGCTTTTCGTACACGGATGCGGTCTGTCGGTATGAACGATTAAATGGAAAGGAAGTTCTTTTTCCAGTAGGAACTCATGCGTCGGGCAATCAGGCTATCGCCTTTGCTAACAAAGTCAAGAATAAAGATAAGGATTGGATTGACTATCTTACCCGCAACGGATATCCTAAACAGAAGCTGAAAGAACTGGAAGACCCGCAGAAAGTCGTGGATTTTTTCAATAAGGTATACGTTGAGGAGTATTGGAAGAAATTTGGCTTTCTGTGTGACTGGGATCGCTTTACTTCTACTATCTTTCCTGATTATGAAAAATTCATCCAATGGCAGTTCAAAAAACTGATGCAGAAAGATCTGTTAGTCCAAAAGCCTTATTTTGCGACGGCTTGCATTCAATGCGGTCCGGTAGCAGTTGATCCCTCGGAAACAGATATCTCTAAAGGGGGACAGGCGGAGAAGCAGGAATATACGCTGTTGAAATTTAAATTGGATGGTGATTATCTGGTGGCGGCTACTTTACGCCCAGAAACCATGTTTGGGCAGACAAATTTATGGATTAATCCGGATGCGACCTATGTTCGAGTGGAAGTGGAAGGAGAGCAGTGGATCATGAGCCAGGAAGCGGCGGCAAAGATCTGCTACCAGAAGGATGATGTTATTCTCAAAGAAAATGTACTTGCAAAGGACTTAATTGGAAAAATGGTGCTTGCTCCCGGAATAGAGAGGGAAATTATGATTCTGCCAGCATCATTCTGCAGCCCGACAGTGGGATCGGGAATCGTTACCAGCGTGCCGAGCGATGCGCCGTATGATTATCTTGCGCTGAAACTGCTTCAGGAAGATACCCAGCAACTGCAGCGGTATCATCTTAACTCAACTACCATTAAAAGTATTATACCTATACCTATCATTACCACCAAGGGATACGGGCCGCTGCCGGCCCAGGAAATCGTGGAAAAAAACCATATTACCACTTTCAGTGATCCAAAATTGGAAGAGGAAAATAAGGACATCTATAAAGCTGGGCATCATACCGGGGTACTGAATGAACCCTGCGGAAAATATGCCGGAAAGAAAGTAGAAGAAGCTAGAGAATTAATTAAAGCAGAATTGCTGGAGCAAGGCAAAGCTGAGGTATTTCATGACCTTAGTGAAGAAGTAGTCTGCCGCTGCGGCAATCCGGTGGTCATTAAGCGCATCGATGACCAATGGTTTATCCGTTATTCTGACGCTGAATTAACCGAGCGAAGCAAGGAACAAGCTCGGGAAATGAAAATTTATCCAAAAGAGTATTATGACTCCATGCCGGACGTGCTAAATTGGTTTGGTGACCGGGCTTGTGCACGGTTAGGGAACTGGATGGGAAGCAAGCTGCCCTTTGATGAAAAATGGATAGTGGAGCCTATCAGTGATTCTACTCTCTATCCCAGCTATTATATTGTGTCAAAATTTGTCAATAATGGAACCTTAAAAGCAGAAGACTTAACGGAAGCTTTCTTTGATTATGTCTTTTTGGGCAAGGGGGAAGGCAGGGATGCCTGGAAGCCGATACGAGAAGAATTCAATTATTTTTATCCCTTAGATTTTAATCTCGGGGGAAAGGAACATCAGACGGTTCATTTTCCGGTATTTTTAATGAATCATGTGGCTATTCTTCCCGAAGAGAAATGGCCTCAGGGTATTTTTGTCAATTGGTGGGTGACTGGCAAGGGCTCAAAGATTTCNNCATATCGGTTCCCCGCACGTGGATGTGGTGTGGACGGAAGAGCTGGTGTTAAATTATAAGAATGCTTTGGAAAGGATATATGCGTTGGTGCAATCAATGCAGAAAGTTGATGGAAAAGCCCAACTGGTTGACGCCTGGATACTATCACGTGTTCATGGACGCTTAAAGAAGATAGCCCAAAGTATGGGTAATTACGATCTCCGGGAGCTGGCTTCAGAAGTGTATTTTGCGATGTACGATGACCTGCGCTGGTATGTACGCCGGGGCGGGATGAATCCAAAAGTTATTGTTGAAGTAGCGGATGTCTGGTGCAAATTGATGAATCCCATTACTCCCCATCTGAGCGAGGAGCTTCATACAGGAGAAGGATTAATTTCTGCCTCTTCCTGGCCGATAGCAGCGGAAGAAAAAATCAATCGAAAAGCGGAAGCAGGGGAGGAGCTGCTGAAAGAAACTATGGAAGGGATGCGCAAGGTGCTTAAATTAGCGAAAATGGAGAAGCCGAGAACATTTACCCTTTTTATCGCTGAGAGCTGGCGGTATGAATTGATGGCCGTGGTAAGCCGGGAGATTAAAGTGACCCGGGATATAGGAGAGATTATGCGCAAAGTATTGGAAACGGAAGAGCTGAAGATGAAAGGAAAAGAGGTCAGCACTATAGTCACCAGTGTTGTCAAAGATACTTCCAAAATCCCCCCCCTGGTTATCTCTCAAGAAGAGGAATTGAAGACCATGCTGGATGCCAAAGAGTTCTTGGAAAAAGAATTTGAATGCAAAGTTGAGATTCTTATTGCTGATGAGAGTACCCAGCCTAAGGCGAAATCAGCCTTGCCAGGGAAAGTAGGTATTTTGGTGGAGTAGGCCGGCGGATTTCTGGACAGCTTTCATCAAAAGGTTAATATACACCATAAGGTATAGTGATGATATGAAAAGAGGTGTGATATTAATTTTAATCCTTCTCATTGTATTTAGTTATGGCTGCGGTAAACCTTCTCCTGGAATTGATGGGGGAATATCAGAGATGCCAGAAGAGCCGGAACAAGCTGCAGTTCAAAAGCAGCCAGCTGCAGAAATCGAAGAGCAGGAGATGATAGTGCCTGAAGAGGAGCCAGTGAAGGAAATTGCTGAACCACCAGCAGCGCCGATAGAAAAAGTGCCGGCCTGGACCTATGGAGGCCAGGCAATAGCAGGGAATTATGCTGATTCTGATTTTGTTGGTCTTGGTGATGGCAAATATAGAATGTATTATGCCATTGAACCGGAAGTGCCAGGTAATAAATTAGAGGTTTATTCGGCTACTTCTTCCGATGGAATGAAATGGGTTCCGGAAGAAGGAGTGCGAAGAACATTTACGGTCTTTCCTGATGTGGTCAAGCTGCCTGATGGAACGTGGAGAATGTATTTTCAGAATGCGGGAGTTATTAAGAGTGCAAAATCGAGCGATGGATTGAAGTGGACTGATGAAAGCGGGACAAGAATTGATACCAAAAATAATGAAGGATTCGCTTTTGAGCGAGTTGCGGGGCCAACTACCATCTATGATGGGAGCAAGTATATTATGGCTTACAGCGGGGCTCTTTCCGGAAAATATAAAGACGCGCCGAACAATGAAATGGCAGTGTTGATGTGGGCCACTTCAGTTGATGGGTTGAAGTTTGAGGTGCAAGGTATGGCGTTGGATACTCGAAATGATAACTATTATGGCTTTGCGGATACGCCAGATTTGATACGCTGGGACGATGGAAAAATTAAGATGTTTTTCTGGGGTTATTTGGGCGTGTATGAATCTATTTTTACTGGCGAAGGCTTTACAGAACCGGTCATGGTGTATAAAGCCAAGGATGAAGATCCGATGCATCGGTTCCCATCCAGTCCGCCGGGAGACCCTACTTTAGGAAAAGTGGGTGAGAAATGGTATCTGTACTATGGACAGCATACTAAGGGGATTTATTATGCGACACTGGAATGAAAGATCAATACTGATAACAGGAATAATTTTTCTGGTGGTGGTGATTAGCGGATGTGTTCAACAACTTTTACAGAACGAAAAAATAATACTGCCACAGCAACAGGGTGAGCAACAAGGAACTCGAGAAAAACAACCTCCACTTGAATGTGTGGATAAAAAGGCAACTGACCTGAATTTGCCGGAATCTTGCAAGAATTGGTTTTCAGTGGAAAGGATGCAAGAAGGTTCTGTGGAAAGGCAAGGCTTACATCAATCTGATGCTAAATGCCCGGATAGTGTATGTGATGATTTTGAGATGAAAGCGGGCATTTGCCCTGAAGATTGTAAAGATGTTGCAGGCTGGCAGGAAAAAGCACCGCAACAACCAAGACAACCTATCGCTCCACAACAACAGGGTCCGCCAGAAAGGACAACCTCAGTAAAAGCTTTACAAACTAATTATAAAACTGTCACGGTAAAACCTTCTGGTTGGTTTACGACCGGACAGGATGCTGACATTATGCTTTCAGGAGCAGGCTTTAACGATGCTGGAGGTCCTTTACAATTTAATCATCCAGGGGGGATAGCCACTGACGATCAGCATCTTATCTTAGCAGATCGGTTTAACAACAGAGTCTTAATATGGAATAATCTGCCTAATGGTAATGTTGCACCAGATATTGTTTTAGGGCAAAAAGATTTTACCTCTAACAATCCTGGAAAAAGTTTGGATAAGCTGGATTGGCCAGTAGCAGTGGCAACGGATGGAAAAAGGATAATAGTTGCTGATACCTACAATGACCGGCTTCTAATCTGGAATAGTTTTCCTGCAAATAATGGGCAGCCTGCTGATATAGAAATTAAAGACGCTGGACGTGGGCAGGAAGTTAATCCAAAGAGAACTATGGAGTGGCCTTGGGCGGTTTGGACTGATGGAAAAAAGCTCGTAGCAACAGCAACACGTAGTGCAACGGTCTTGATATGGAATTCTTTCCCAACTAAAAACAACCAGCCTGCGGATATTTCAATTTTGCTTCCAGAAAGTTTCGGAACTCCAAGAACGATTGGCAGCAATGGTGAGCATTTAATTGTAGGTGACCATAATGTCAAGGTCAAAGGAAAGGAAGGGCAGGGAAACTTTTTCTGGAAAACTTTTCCTAATAGGGATAATCAGCCTTATGATTTCCTAATTTCATCAGCAGAAGAGGCACCTATACAATCAGTAAACCAAAATATTAACAGAATGAGTGACATCTTTTGGGGACCTACATTCACTTCTGATGGAAAACTAATAGCCTTAGGAAACCAGCTTTATATTTGGAACTATTTCCCGGAAAATGAGAATGATATGCCTGATGTATCAGTGGCTGCTTTTCATGGTGGACTGTCTGGAAATAAGTTAGCCAGTGGTGATGGTTCAGGAATCACAATTGCAGATGGTAAGCTTTATATTTCCTTATACAATGGAAACAAAATTGTTGCGTATAATTCCATTCCTCAAAGTGCTGAGCAGAAACCAGATTTTGCAGTAGGCTCGCCGGATGTAGATACTAATACTCTTGATAGCATTGGATTTATTACTAATCCCATCATTGAAACCGATGGAAAAAGCCTGTTTGTTTCTTCTGATTTTGATGGTACGCTCAGCGTGTGGAAGAGCCTTCCTGATGAAAATGGCGCTAAGCCCGATTTTAAGTATGATCTAGCCATGAGTCCCTGGGATAGCGAGCTTTTCAAAAATAGGCTGATACTGGCAGGCAAGGATAAAGTGTATATTTGGAACAGCCTGCCGCTACAGGGCGAGCTGCCGGATCTTATCTTTGAAGGAAGCATCGGCAGCGTTACGTTGAAAGAGATTAAAGGGGTTGCGGTAGATGAGAAGTATTTTTATCTTGCAGATACCAATAAAATCCAAGTCTGGAACGGCATCCCAAATAAAAATTCTAATCCACTGTTTTCCATCGATGCTCTCGGCGCTACACGCCTTTCCAGCGATGGAAGATACTTGGTAGTAGCGGCGACAGAAGCGCCTTCCCAAGAGATGATAAAGATGTATAAGATTGAGGGACTGTCTTCCGGCAGTAAACCTATTTTAATCCAAAATAAAAAATTCTGGTTCAACCTTCCCCAAGCAGTCTTGGCCTCAGCAGGGCACCTTTTTATTGCCGATACTGGGTTTCATCGGGTACTGGTTTGGAACTCTCTTGATGAGGCGGTGGCAGGCAAAAACCCGGATATTGTACTGGGTGAAGAAAATCTAGAAGATGTTATCCCAGAGATTGGCAGGGATAAACTGTTCTGGCCGGCTGGCTTAGCTTTTGACGGCAGTTATTTATGGGTCGGTGAATTTAAATTTTCAGGGAGGATACTACGATTTAGTGTGGGAACATGAAAAAAGAGAGATATTTGTTAGTATTTCTTTTATTGACAGCATTTATAATACTTCGCTGTGCTACGCAAGAAACGGCGGAGGAGAGAGCTGCGCCGGTTGTTGGGGGTGTTCAGCAGGAACCGATGGAAAAGCAGCAGCCGGGGGGAAACGCACCGGCAGAAACAGATTCTGAGCCTCAAAAAGATGAAAAACCATCATTCGATGCTCCATGGCTGAGTAATTTATGCCAGGGAGAAGAAAAATGCCTTTCTTTCTGCCAGAATAATCGTGGGCAATGCGAGGAATATTGCCGGGGGAATCATGACAATGAATTATGCAGGATCATCTTTCCACCAGAAGAAGAAAAAAAAGATTCTGACAGGCAGGAGAATAGTGGATGCAGTGGTCAAGGAACGGTTACTTTTACTTCGCCCCCCATGCCTCTCGGGGATATTGAACTTATCGAACCCATCGGATTAATGATCGGCGGGCATGTGACTCCTATCGATCATGGCTATTATTACGCCAAAGGATGGGTTGCACCGGGTAATAGAGAAGATACAACAAAATTCCGCGATGTTTTAGCGCCGGCATCCGGAATTGTAACCAGCGTTGAGAGCATGCCGGAGGAATATTCTTCCAGCAGTATCGGCGATTATCGCATCATTATCTATCATACCTGTACTTTTTATACCATTTATATCCATATCAACCAGCTTTCTGAGAAATTACGTAAAGCGGCTGATACCAGAGAAAAAGTGGCTGTCAAAGCTGGGGAAGTTATCGGGAAAGCGCCAGGGTTTGATTTTTCGGTGCATGATGATGAAATAACTTTGCCGGGCTTCGTTGTTCCAGAGAGTTATGTGGCGGAACCTTGGAAACTTCATAATGTGGATATGTTCAATTATTTTGCGGAGCCGACACGAACGCAGCTCTTGGACAAGAACGTTCGCCAAAAAGAACCTCGCGGGGGGAAAATTGATCATGATATCGATGGGAAATTAGTGGGCAATTGGTTTGAAGAAAATACCAACGGTTATTTTGGCAAGGCCGAGTACCAACGGTTGTCCGGCTATTGGAGTACGCATCTTGCCTTTGCCTATGATGGCTTAGACCCTTCTTTACTCATCGTTTCCATGGGTGATTATGATGGGGAAGCTCAACAATTCGCAGTGAAGGGCAATGCCCCTGATCCAAAAGAGGTGGATAAAACCAAAGGAATCATAAAATATGAGCTGGTTCGGTATGGCTACCTGACCGATAAAAATGAAGAGTGGAGCCGACAGAATTTTGCGAAGATTGGGAAAGCCTACGGGCATGAGGAGCAAGTTGAAGGCGTTGTACTCGTTGAGATGATTTCTGACCGGAAAATCAAGTTTGAGGCTTTTCCAGGAAAGACTGCGTCGACAGTGAATGGTTTTACAGAGAAGGCTAAGATTTATGTGAGGTGAAAATGAAATATCCCATTTGCAGCTTGATTATTGGAGCAGTAATCATAGTTCTGATGAGCGGCTGCGCTGCCCAGGAAGCAGCGATGAAAAATGCGCCTGAACCGGTTATTGAAGAGGCTCCGCAAGAAACTACAGCCGAGCCTGACAAAGTGCCAGAACTTCTACCAGCAGAGGAAGTTAAAAAGGAACTAACCATACCTGAAGAGCCAAGGGTTGCCAAAGAAAAGATGGAGTTCCAACTCATTTATCCTACTTTAACCTATGAAGGAGCCTATAATGGGCCATTGTATGGGACGTCGGAGCAGGTAGGATCGGCATCGATGGATTCTTATTTTAATCTTCTCGATAGAAATGGTATCAACTTTTTCATAGGCATGTTTGGCATCTCTGGCGAGCCCGCAGCTGATACTCTCATCAGCGACCAGGGATTGGGAGAAGTGATTGACGCGGCGCAAAAACATCCCCACAGAGTTGTTCCTTTCTTCAACCCAGGGATTGGCGGAGAGGAAGTGGAGAAATATCTTGGTGAAGAATTAACTGAGATATATACTAAGACCTTAGCAGCTTCTCAGCGGATTGCTGGGAAAGAATTTATTCGTGGTTTGGGAGAGATTGAAACTCAGGAATGGTCGGCTCGGCACAATGATCCAAAAGTATTGCAACTGGTCAATCTGGCAAAGAAAAACAATATCAACTTCATGTTTCATCCGGTCGCCAGTAAAATAGATGATGTTGAAAAGATTATTGAAGCTTACCCAGGTACAACTTTTCTAATCCATATGTACCGGGAAGACTTGGACCAAAGCAGAAATAAATTGATCAAGATAATGAGGGAGCATGATAATCTTTATTTCAGCGTGGATGCGGCGCATATCCTTTTTGAAGATGGGAATGATATCATTTACACCTATGACAGCTCAAATAAGCAGTCAGCTATCAGCAAATTTGTGTCTACGTATGACCGCAAGGAAAAATCATTAATCAATGACGCCATCAAAGCCTATAAGCCGCTGGTTGATGCTATGCCAGACAAAGTGATGTGGGGGACGGAAATCGGTCCGGCATATGCTTTTGATCCACAAGTATTTGACCGAGCAATTAAGATTTCGCGATTCGTTATTGCTGGGTTTGAAAAAGAAAATCAGGAAGCAGTGGGGTATAAGAATGCCTTACGCGTGTTTGGAGAGGGTGTAAAGGTAGATGCAAACATTAAAGTTTTGAATACTCAATCTTGGTCAGAATGTAATGATAGTCAGATGGGAGAGTGTGATACATTTTGTGAAATTCCTGATTCAGATACCATGACAACTGAGCAGGATGCCTGTTATCAAAATTGCCTTATCAAGAAACAATGCCGGGAAGTGGTAGAAATGGATGTGGGGTAACTCTTAAAGATAGGTTCCTACACTGATTCTTGGAAAAATGAGAGGGAATTGAATATAGAAGGGTTTGATTAACCCATCCAAATACTTCAAACCCTTCTAAGAAAGACTTTGAATTCAATGTAAAATAGGGGTTATTCAAAGTCCTCTATAAACATTTATATACTTCCACCCCCTTCTGGGACCTATGAACTGGACTAAACTCTTGTATATTGGTATCATAGTGCTCTTGTATGTTCCGATGGTCTTTGTGGGAGCGAATGTATTCTTCCCAAAATATACCGGAGTTAATGCCTATTATCACGGGGGGTATGGAGATAATTGCTATAGTAAATATCCCTATCCGGAGAATCCTAGTGAGGTAAAACGGGCGGAAATAGATACCCGGCAACGTGAATGCCAGGAGGAATTCCAGTTAGCACAGCAGAAATTCGAGGAGGAGAAACTAGCCTATGAGGGGCCTAAATATGTTTTCATTGCTTTATTTAATTTAGTTATTTTGTTACTGGCACTATTTTTGCCAAAATTGCAGGACAGCGTTTCCATGGGTTTGTTCATTGGAGCCATTGGCACTACTTTTGGTGCGACTATCCGCTACTTTGATACCAACAGCAAAATAGGATTTGCAGTACTGGTGGTTACTTTCTTTGCGATGTTATTCTTTATCAATCGAAAGAAAGATTCGTTCATAGACTGGAAGAAGTGAATTTTTCAGTTTACGAGTTTGAGGTAACGAAAACTCGCCACTCGAGCCTATCTCCGGACTTCGTCCGGAGCTTTACGGCTCTCGTATCTATTGGCGAGTTTTCGGAACAGAAAAATCNNAGCCATCTCGCATTTTCTAGTATCAGGATATTCAAAGCGTGCGTGAGGAAATAGGACATCTCCTTTTTTCTTAGCATGGATAAGGGTATCATTTCCTGACGCTGCCAGTTTTAAGGCGTGTTCACGAAGTGAAAGAATTTCCCTTCTTTCAGGATCTTCATCCAGCGCTAAACCTACTGATCTTACTAAATCCAAGTCCAAGTTATAATGATAATGCATCCAAGCAAGGTGCACATCTCTTCGGCCATTGGTGTAAAAAGCCGCATCCATAACCGTTTCCATAGCGGCCTCATGGGAATCTTTTTTCTGAGAACGAGAGAATAATCTTTCTCCGGTCAGCAGTTCATAGGCAACTAATCCTATGGAAAACCAGTCGCTTGGCTGGTTTTGTTCTTCACCTCGTGCTTGTTCCGGTGATACATAACGAGGGGTACCTAGTATCCTGGGCTCGGTTTGGATCTCTTCATCAAAGAGCAGCTGAATATCTTGAGGAACAGGCACCCGATGCTTATATCCTCCTAATTTTTTTGATATCCCAAAATCAATCAAGGTGGTTGAGCCTTTGCCTCTTTCAGCGGTTATTCTGTAGATAAGGTTGCTGGGATTGATATCTTGATGCAGCAGATGTTGATCTCCAATACCTAAAGTGGCATCAATGGTATCAACAATTGCCTTCCCGGCATCAGCTATCGAAAAACCTGTTTTCAAGTGCTCTTCTACTGTTTTTCCGGCCATATATTCCATCTTCAGTGAAAGACAAAGCTTGCCTTTAGAACTCACCAGAGAATGGGAATGATAAGGAACAATATGGTCAGTTCCATTTAGTTCCTGCAAGGAGTAGGCTTCATGGTAAGCACGCCGCAATGATCTTAAATGGTCATAACTAATTACCAGGGGGTCATTATCGATACGTATTAATCCGTTCCCTTCGTACTGGACGGCTTGAAGATGATGGTGAGGAAAACGATGCCTGGCTGCCAAGAAGGGAGGAATATTTTCTATCTCAGTGAGCTTTTCAAGAGTGTAGGGCTCAGAGGGATGATGATATAAGGTTGCCATCCCTCCCCTATCAGCATAATACTGGTCGGAATAGGGATTATCCTCTTCTCCTGGTACTTGATTCAATTCTGCAAAATTTTCCATTTCATCCATGGTACATTACCTTAGTTTATCTGGACGAGGTTCAAGGCTTCCTGCCGTAAAGGGAGCATATTTCGTCTATCTGGTTTGGGATCAAGGGTACATTCTACTGCTTTCACCAAATTGTGAGGTAAATAACGCTGATGTAATCGGGCTAACAACCCTTGGCGGGTGTCTTTATTAAAATTTGATACTTTCAACATGCAATGAAGGAGATCTTTCTGGCTGTCATCGGGATATTCTTCAGGAAAAGCCCGCTGTCCAGTGAATACTTCAACTGCCAGCAAGCCCAGACTGAAAATATCTGTTTTTAGGGTGAGTTCCTTCCCCTGCACTTGTTCTGGAGAAAAATAGCCTTTGGTTCCCATAATCATACCGGGAGTCATTAGATCTTCAAGCAGTAAGGATTGCACATCATCAGGAATATCACTTCGGTACTGAAATCCTTTCTGTTTCATTGCCAGGCCAAAATCGACCAGGGTGGCAGTTCCTTGGCCCAGTGTGTCTGAGGGAGTGTACATGACGTTGAGGGGCTTAATATCCCGATGAATTATTCCCTTTTTTCCTATACTAACTAAGGCATCAATGGTATCAAGGACGGCTTTGGCTGCATCTCGCTCATGGAGGCCTTCCTGCACCAGCTGATGAAGATTCTTACCCGGTACGTATTCCATCTCGATAGTTGAACAAAGATGCCCGCTGCGGTATTCAAATTTATGGTCCTGGAATTGAACAATATGGGGAGCGCCTTGCATTTCTTTCATCAGCAAGGCTTCAGCATAACAGCGCTGAAGCTGTTGAACAACAGTTTTATTTTTAGGTATAAAGAATTTTCCGTTTAATTTGAAGAGGCCAGAGCCGATATAACGGAACTCCAGACGCGATGACAATTCGTAGCCAGCATCTTCAGGAAGGGGCGCAAGGACAGTTACTTTTGCGGCAGTGTTTGAGGATGTCTGATAAACGTGCCCCATGGCTCCGCTGTTGAGGTGATTATCTTCACGATAGGGGTCAGGGAGTTGTTCCACGAGCGGTATAGTCAATGGTTCGTGTTCCGCAAAGTAATCAATGCCAAAGGAATAGGCAGCCAAAGTGCCGGCCTGAATAGTCGATTCATCCTCTAGGAATTGGTCAAGAGTGGTCATTTGTATATACACTATATATTTTAACAGTTCTTTTATAAAGATTTCGGAGTTTATGTTGGTGGAAAAGGTAAATTTATATTATACTCTGGGATGGTAGAAAGGATGAAAAAGATTCAGGTTCGAAGCCGAGATATTGAACGGGAATTAACTCAGTATGCTATTTCAATAACCAAAAAAGATCACGTTGAACTGCTTGAAGATGCTTTTAGAGTTCTGCTCATTAACCACGAACCGGCGTTCTTTGAGTATCATGATACTTGGGTGCCCGCACTCAAGTATTTACAAACTCATCCTTGCCTACGAAAGGTTACGGTGGATATGGGAGCGATACGCTTTATCATTGGCGGAGCGGATATCATGCGCCCGGGGGTGGTGGCTATCGATGAAGGAATTGCTAAGGATGATTTTGTAGTTGTGGTTGATCAAACTCATTGTAAACCACTCTCAGTGGGAATAGCACTGATGGATAGCGCAGCGATGAAAGCAATTACGTCGGGAAAAGTGGTCAAGAATATTCATTATGTGGGAGATGAATTGTGGAAAATGGTGTGAATAAAGCGTTCTTAGAGACAAATGTCTTAACCATTTCAAGACAAATGTCTTAATTTGAACCGTAACTTTTATAAAGTCAAATGTCTTAATTGCTTAAAGATAGGTGACTTAAGTGAAAACCACCAGTGAAGAAATATTAAAAGAAACTATGGATGAAATAAATGCTGCTCTCCAAGATTCACGAGGAATAGTTGCCCATCAACGACGATTAGCTTTCGTCATTTCTGTTAGCAGCGTAGCTTTATTAGAATCTTTTCTGCAAAAACGCCACGTGTTCAAATCAGGTGCAAAAATAAACCATCAGTGGCTTAAAAAGAAAAAAGACAATGTTAAGATAAAGCTAGCTAGCCAGGTCACCTGTCCTTTGGAAAGTCTTCCTGAACTTGACAACTTCCTAGAACAGTCCTATGCGCTGGAAAAAGAGCGTAATCAGATGGCCTATGGCAAGCTGGTCGTGGAAGAAAAATTACAAGAACTTATTAATTTATTCTTAAAATTTAAAAAAGAGGTTGAAAATGCGTAAAGCATATGCTAGCTATTTTACAGCTTATCTTTTAATGCACTTGCCAGAGAGTAGTTCTATCTCTCGAATTATTCTCTTTGGCTCGGTGGCGAAGGGCGAAGACACCAAGGAAAGTGATATAGATATCTTTATAGAGGGAACTCATAAAAGCAAAAAATGGCTGCAGGAAATAGAGAAAATTACCGAAAATTTTTATAAAAGCAGAGAAGCACTTCTCTTTAAAGCTAAGGGGATCGATAATAAGATTAATATTATGAGCGGTAAGTTGGAGGAATGGAAAGATTTAAAGAAAAGCATTGAAAGCAGCGGTATGATTCTCTATGGTAAATATATCTCTGCGGGGATTCAAGGAAAGAAATTTGCCCTCATCTTTTGGGATTTAGTAGGGAAGAATAGAGGATCTTTTTTAAATAAGTTATATGGCTTTAGAACAGG
>DUFZ01000084.1 GCA_013331635.1 Candidatus Woesearchaeota archaeon
CACATTTTTAATACTACTGGCGTACCTTCGGATGCGGTGGTGTTAGATATTACTGCCACGGTTCAAAATCAGGAAACCCATGCTTATTACACTTTAGCGATTGGCGAGGTGGTGTATGCTTTGAGGCAGGATGGATTTCCTGTCATGACCTTGATTCAGAATGAAAGGGAAAGGAATGCTCGAGTGAGCGTTACGTTGGCAGCAACTACAGAATTACAGCCTTTTGCCTTGCCGTGTGAATTTATTGGCACCGCAGACCAGTTGTTTACCAATCTTTCCATTAAGAAGGTCTATACTTTTAATAATGGAGTGCCTCAGGTATGGACGCAGGGTGAGGCGCCGGATGATTTTAGTGCCGTTGTGCCGGGACGGGGTTATTTTATAGAATTAAGAGAAGCCAGTTCGGTTGAAATCAGTGCGGAATGTACTATCAGGCCGCTCCCGCCAGTTATTGTACCGCCTTCCTTTGGCGGCGCTTTGCGGCGCTCGGATCGTTTAGCCCGGGGATGGAATTTAATCTCTCTTCCGGGCATTACTCCTCGGTCGTTAACGACTTTGACCTTGGATTGGGATTATGACTTATTTCAGTGCTCGCAGGGATAACGATGCAGTTCACTTCCCATAGATGCTCTCTTAGAACCGGGAAAACCGTATTGGGTGTTTGCCCGAAGTGATCATATCACGCTTCCATTGGTGGTCGAATGAAACTGAATGCTCTCTTNNTTTAAAATCGTAGGGAACAATGGGGATACCATTACTTTTGTAGTGGCAAGTTCATTGGGTGTGGAAACGGCAGTGGGAACGGCTACCTATAACAATGGGGATGCGGTATCACTTAATTTCCAATTTTCTTCCGTGGTAGTCCCGCAAAATCAATCACCGTCATCTTCTAACCAGTCCAGCAGCAGTTCTGCCGATACCTCACGACCGCGCTCGCAAAGGTCCAGCGGTAATTTTCCGACCACGACACCAGCAGGAACATGCTTATATAATTGGGAATGCGGCAGCTACTCGAATTGTCAGAATAATCAGCAGTTGAGAACCTGCCGCCGAGTTGATCAGTGCGATCTCTTAAAAACGCAAGGAAAAGTGAAAGATATCCTGGTTCTGGCAAAACCGGTGGAAGTGCAGTCTTGTTCCAGCAGTCAAGTCATTTCCGCTCCGGTTGCTAAGCTCTGCCAGCCTGGATTTAAGCGCTGTGAGGGGCAGGAGTTGCAACGGTGTTCTTTAGAAGGTGACCAATGGGTGTTCCAGCAATTGTGTTCGGGGCGATGCGATGTGCTTACGTTCAGTTGTGTTGATGAAGCTTCTTTACCACCAACACCGACGGGCGGCTCTACCGTGGCATACTTTGGTGCAGGCATTGCAGTGTTAGTCATCATCATTGGAGGGTTAGTGGTATTATTCTACCGTCGCCAGAAGTTTGGGCCCATCAAACATTATATTGCGGAAAGTAGGCAACGAGGATTTTCTGATTCTGAAATCCGATCACGTTTGATGCGGGAAGGATGGGAAGGAGAGGAGATAAATAGGTTTTTGTGANNAAATTCTTCTACGGTTCCCGAGACTTCTACGTAATCTCCTTCTTGAAGAAAGAGTTCTTCTTCAGGAAAGAGTATGATGTCAGTTTTTACCGGCATCATGCCGGAGAGCTGCTAGAAAGTGGCTTTTCCCTGCGGCTGGAGCTGTTCAACGGTTCCGGCAATAGTAATGGGTTCCGAAGGGGCTTCGGTGTCAATGCGCGCAACAACTTGTAAATCAAGTTCTTCAGCGTAGAAAAAGAGGAATCCCAGTCCCAGGACCATGATGATAATAGAAATGCGTATCAGCGTTTTTTCATCCATCTGAAAAAAGGAAGGGTGGCTGCTCTTATAGTTTTCGGTGCTAATCTATGCTATATTCCACTGCCCGGGTTCCGCCGGCAAAGCCTTGAAAGAGGATGCCGGTCACTTTTATTTTAACCCCATTGCTAAAGGTAAAATTCTGGCCTTCCAGGAGCCAGTCGCTGCGCAGTCCGTCAACCGCAATCTTGGCGCGCGATTCTTCCAAAAAGTATAAACTGAGGTTATGTTCCTGGCCATTCACGGTAACAACGGTTACTTCTCCCATACTTAATCGTGGGGAAGGAGCAGGAGTGGGTTTTTCAGGAGTTGTAGTCGTGGCAGCTTTATCTTCAACAGTGGCATTTTGGCATTCGGCATTTTTGCAGCCAAATTCACAGGTTTTTTCCAAAGCCCAGGTGCAGTCCTCGCTTTGATAACCTCTGGTAAAAGAGTTCCGGCATTTAAACCCGATGGTGCAGGGCACCGCTGTTCTACAGGTATTGTTGCTGCAGCCCAGAGTGCAAGTTTTCTTTTCCGTGATAGTACAATTGTCTAACTGGAAGGCCCTTATATTGGCACTGATGCATTTCCAGCCGCTGATACAGGCAGTAGGTGCCGTGGCGGTCTCTGGATTTTCCACGGTGATGTTATCTTGCGCTGAGACGGTGCCTGCTGGAAGAGAATTATTTTCTGGTATGGTTTCAGTGGAAGAAGAGCAGGCAGTGAGAAGTAGGCCAAAAAGAACTATGCCCAAGAGTGCCTCTTTTTTCATGATAGTTTAGGAAAGTCTTTTTTAGTATTTATATCTTTCTGCCGAAGGGTTTTTAAACTACGGTTAAAAATGAGCAATACCTAATGCTGAGACCACCTTGTTGGTGTGGATCGATAGGTCCTTAAGTCTTGGGAGGAAATACTATGGCGGACGTAAAAGTTGTTATTGGAGTGAAGGATGGGAAGAGCCATCAGCGAGTTCTGAGCGGAAATCATGCCGAAGCTCTGCTGGGAAAGAAGATTGATGATTCCATTTCTGGTGATGCTCTAGGCTTTCCGGGATTTGAATTCTTGATTACGGGCGGCTCGGATAAGAGTGGTTTTCCGATGCGCAAGGGAATTCAACTGGCACGTAAGACTATCCTTATCGGCAAGGGGATTGGATTTGCCGGGAAGGATAGAAACGAGAAAAAACAGCCGGGATTGATGAAGCGAAGAACAGTATGCGGTGATACGGTTACGAAGGATATCCAGCAAGTGAATCTGAAAGTGACCAAGGAAGGGCTGGAAAAGCTGGAAAGTCCAGCTAAAGAACAATAAGTTTTTATATTCTTTCTTCTTTCTTTTTAATTATGAATTTTGCGCAGCAAGTCAAGGGGTGGAATCAGAGCATTGCTGGGTTCTTTCATTTTGTGGCTGGAAAATTGAGTTCTTTTACCCGTTTGAGTGCGGGTGAACAAGTGTCCTATGTTGCTATCATGGCTGGGTTGTTGTTTATACTGGTGTCTGTTGTTTTGTTCTTGGTGTAAGGCGAGCTGTTTTTTCTAAAAGTTTAAATAGTAGTTAAACATTGGTTATAACAAGTGTTCACATGAAGTGTTTGGAAAAGTTGGATAGAACAACTGTTGAAATAACCTTTGACCCTCATGTATTCACCCGCCAGCTGGAGCGGAACTTTGACCTTGATTTTGTTGAAGAAACCGTGAGAACCGGCATGGTCGTAAACGATAAGTGTGCGGAACCTAATAAAGTATGTTTTCAAAAATATCATGGTAAGAAGAAAAATACCTATTTTGTGGTTGCTTTATTTTATGAAAATTTCATTGAGGTAAAAACAACATGGCTGACAAAAGGGAAATAAAATGCGATTGCGGGGGACTTTTAGCAGAGAAAGAAGTAAAAATAGATCATATTTCTACTTTAGCGATGGTTTGTCCCAATTGTTCATTTACGACACTGACTAAGGAACAAGCAAAAGAATTTAGAAAAAGGATTGAGTTTCATCAGGCTATTGATCAAGAGAGGCAGGTCATTAAGATAGGAAATAGTATGGGGATCACTTTTCCGGAAAAATTACATGATTTTGGTATTACTGTTGGAAAAAAAGTTAAAATTGAAGCGTTAGATGAGCGATCATTTAAAGTGGAATTGATGTAAATCATCGCTGGTCACAGTAATTCTTTAGTTTTTTTTATCACTTCAGCACAATCTTTTCTCCCGAGTAGAGCCCCATCTTAATCATCTGGTCGTATTGGTCCTTAGTCAGAGTAAGGTAGCTGAGATCAAAGCCTTTCTCTTTGAGGGTGTTTTTGGCTTGCTCAGCCAGAGTTAAATTGATGTTGTCGCCAATGAGCAGGATGTTGGCTTTTCCTTTCTTCCTGCCTCCGTGAAGGATTATCTGCTGGATATTGGTTGTTGTTTCCACTGTCCGGACAAATTCGTCTATCCCTTCGACTTCTTCTTCTAAAAGGGAGCGTAGGAATTCGGTTTGTTCTTGGGAATTATACTTGTAGACCTTGCTGTTTTTCCACTCCCGGCGCTGCAGTATTTGGAAGGTGGTGAGCTGCTGGAGAATGCGAAAGGTAGAGGTGGTTGGTACTTTACTTTTAGTGGCTATTTCTTGGAGAGATAGTTCTTCTTTGGAGCTTAGAAGTACTTTAAGGATGGCTACTTTTTTCTGGTCAAGCAGCTGGCTTACTACCTCTTTTTTATTCATAAAGTAGGTAATATGTTAATCTTTAAAAGCATTTCTTTTTTGGAACTTAATTCCAAAAATGAAATATTATTCTAAAAATGGAATGGTGATTTAGAATCCATCAAATCAGATATGTTCAGTTCACGTTGTCAGAGGGCTGGCAGGCCGTCTTGCCGAGCAAAAACAGGTTTCAATACTAGAAAATGCGAGATGGCTTCGCACAAAGTGCGGAGTTAATAATAATAGCTCGCATTTTCTGTTCCGAAAACTCGCCAATAGATACGAGAGCCGTAAAGCTCCGGANNTCGAGTGGCGAGTTTTCGTTACTCGATTGTTTTTGCACAATAACTTCGTAAACAGCAGTTTCAGCAAGACTTCTTGGCCACGCCAGCCCTCCCAACTTATGTATATGCACCAAATCGTTACATATAAATACTTGTTATTCTTTCTTCCTTCTGTTAAAATGGGTGATATTTTAGAATTAATCAAGTCTCGAAGGACCATCAAGCATTTTCTGCCCCAGTTTGTGTCTTGGGATAGTGTTTCACGAGTCATTGATGCGGGGCGTCATGCACCTAGCAGCGGGAATATCCAAAATTGGAAGTTTATCGTCGTCTATGAGCCAGATCAGAAGCAGGCAATTGCCGAGCTGTGTTATGAGCAATATGAGCTGGCGCAGGCGGGAGTGCTAATCGTGGTGTGCGCGGAGCCGGAAAAAGCGGAGCGGTATTATGGATTACGGGGAGATCGGCTGTACAGCGTTCAAAATTGTGCTGCCGCCGTTCAAAATATGCTCTTAGAAGCGCATTCTTTAGGACTGGGGAGCGCCTGGATAGGGGCATTTGATGAGGATGCGCTGAAAGAAGTTTGCTCTATTCCCGAGGAAATTCGCCCGCAAGTGATCGTTGCGCTTGGTTATGCCCGGGAAGTTCCCCCTAAACCGCCTAAATATCCCTTGGAAACTTTGGTTTATTTTGGCGGATGGCGGAGAAAGATTAAGGATCCAGCTAAATACATGAATGACATTGCCACGATTTTAATGCGCAAGGGCCAGGCAGCCCATGAAGCGCTGAAGGAAAAAGCTCAATCTGTCGTCGATAAAATTCAGAAAAAATAAATGTTATTTATTTTCTATATAACTCCAATATATATCTTTAGAAAAAGAAATATTTATATAGTTATTAATTAGTTCTGGGAGAATAAACATTGGTTTTATACAAAAGTCTGGTAAACTTTTGTACAAAGTTGGTTTTAATCGGTTTGGTTGGATAAACGTTAGTTCTCCGTGGCTTGGTAGGCGTTGGTATGAACTTGTTGGTTAGTTCTAGGTGTAGAAAGGATAAACTCATATATAATCTTTTGCGTTTTGCAAACTATATATTGGGGTGTATAAAAAATAGTGGGTGAAGATACCAAAACAATTTGAGGTGGTGTAAAATGGATTTTATTGTGGAGAAAGCGCTGGGAAGCGTGCCAGAGTACGACTTTGACAACATGAGTCAAGCGAATATTAAAGTGATTGGAGTTGGCGGAGCAGGCAACAATATGGTTGGCTGGCTGTATAAGAAGGGGATTAAAGGGGCAGAAATCATTGCCTGTAATACTGATCATCAACACTTGGGTGTGACTGGTTCTGACCGCAAGTTCTTGATAGGTAAGGATTGCACCCGGGGACTTGGCTGTGGCGGGTTTCCTAACAAGGGAGCGGAAGCGGCTCAGGAATCGTTAACTCAGATCAAAGAAGCCTTGAAAGGATCGGATATGGTCTTTGTCTGCGCAGGA
>DUFZ01000073.1 GCA_013331635.1 Candidatus Woesearchaeota archaeon
TATACTCTCTGAGTTTATACTATATATCTTCTACACTCTAAACACTTATAAATATGATTAATCATTTATAAGTAGTATTGGTAACCTCACTCGTTCCTGTCCCCATCTGTAAAAGTGTTTCCCTGCAATTTCTGATAGCGCATGCTGAGCAGCCCAATTTGCTCCAGTCAGCCGGCGATCCTTTCTTACGGGAATTCGCCCAACGTGGATCATTCTACGATGAATTCATTGCCCTGGTTGCCCAGCGCGTTCCGGCCTACACTGAAGAAAAATTATTGAATACTAAAACTTTCTTGCCCCAGCAGGACTATCAGCGCATCTTAGATTGTTTTAAGGAAATCAGTGGAATCCGCAATCCTTTCCATTATCGAGAGTTAGGGCGAGTCATCCCGGCCGTGGGAGATGCACTTTCTCAATTAGCATCCACTGCCGCCGGTCCCGAATGGGTGATTGAACTAAGTCCACGTTATAACGCTGATCTGAATAATGACCAGAAGATAGTCGTCGAAAGAATAGAACTTTCAGGATTCAAAGTCCATGCTGCCATTCAACACTATTTTCTTCCCCGCTCCCCTGACCATCCCCCTTACTTTGAGATGGTGACTGCAGCTCTGGGGTATTGGGAAGGTATTCCCTTAATCTGGGGATACCCCCTGTTTGGAGAAACCGTATTGCGCGAAGTGCAGCTCTCCTTGGAAGAACTGATAAAGCGTGATTATGCCTACCTCCATTTGCCATATCAGGAAAATGATGATACTATTCTCCTGAATCAGAAACCTGTTGCAAAAATATTTTCCTTAAAAGATAATCCTCAGAAAATTCTTGGCTACTCACCGCAGGAAGAGTATCTCAGCAAAGAATTATCCAGCTATCACCCCAGCGAACTAAGTGAAGATCTCACGCTCGATGGCATAACTTTTGCCAAAGGGACAAGATTTGGCATGCCTTGCAATCGCTATGAAGTTACTTTGCCAACCGTGGGGGTAGGAAGGCGATTGCTCTACGCTGCCGGTGCTGCCTGGCGTTCTCTATTTAATAAAGATGCTGCCTATCGCATCCTTGTTCGCCGTCCGCCGGAAGTGGTTATTTCCGAATCTCTCTACGCCACACAGCATGAAGCAATGCAACGGGTTCAAGCCATCGCTGATGCTGAAAAAGCCCGGGCGGATACTGCAGAAGCAAAGTTAACCTTAGAGCAGAAAGTAAGTGCAGTGAATAAAGTCTTCGGGGAAATGAGGGCTCAGGCTCATGATACTATAAATCATGCACTGGTTACTAAGGCTGATACAGCTACTCTTTTCAGAGAAACGCTCTTTCTCCATTCGCAGTATGTTGTACCAATAGATAACCATGCTGCAATGGTTCAAATCTTTCAGGATATGGCAGCACCACCCGATCTCAGACGTATCGCTGCCTATACGAAAGGAACCATTGAGACCATGAATGCCATTATTGAAAATGAACGTAATAATATGAGGGGTGGTATACCCATAAAAATAGAAACACTTTCTGGTGCCAGCGTTCTTACTCCTATCGTACATAGCGTTGCCCGTGTTTATCCTCATGTTGGAATAGAGTATGTCCCCACTGATATTTTGATGAGAGGAGATCTGCATTTGTTAAAAGTAGCTTTTACCAATTTAATTAAAAATGCCGTTGAAGCCTCCCTCCCCTTAGGAAAAATAGAAATTACGGAGCGAAAAACTAGGCGTGCTCAACGCGATTTTACGATAATCGATATCTTTCAGAGTGGATATTTATCACCTGAAAATGCCGCGAAGCTTAATTCCCGTGAAGCTTTCAGTACGAAATCCGATGGCAATGGCCAGGGCGCAGTTGCCAGTTATAACATAATTAGAGATCATCATCGTGGCTCCATAGAATATTTTTCCCGGGGTGAACAAAGAGCCAAGGTGAGAGTAATATTCTAAAAAATGAACACCTTCACTCTACATCATCAAAATGATCATCGAGAGGTTTATTGTTGAGTTCTTCCTCGGTTCCAGCAATAATAGCCTCCACTTTTCTTACTAAGCTTGCTCCATAGCCAACTGCACTGGTCCTCCCAGCAGAATCTTCTCCCTTTTCCATTCCATATACTTTAAATCTACTAACAAATCCAATTTCAGGATATATATTCTCAGGATCCACTTGTCCCGGAACGCCGGTTGCAATCAACACTCGTTCGAGGCCTGGTAATCTTCCCGCTTTTTTTTCGTTATCAAGGAGCTGAAGTACTTCTAATCCCGTCCAGCGTGCACCAGCAAGCTGCAGATTAAGGTCAAGTACGACTAAGTCATGAGGCATTATATCTAAATTTCTCCAATACTCAGCTTTATTGGACAGCTGGGCTTCAAGAGGATATAATGTGTGGGCATGAGCTTCTTGAAAACTATCTTCCGCCTGTGCAATGAATCTCTTATCATCTTCCAATAAATAGATATTTGCCATGGTAAACCCAGCATAAAAAATAGATAGGTATATTCTTAAATATTGTTATACTCTAACATAAAGGATTTTAAGATAGTTTTCTACCTTCCTAAATCCCTCCATAAATTGTTCTTTAAAAAGCTAGAAAACGTCTAAACATATATACTACAGTATACAAATATTTTTAAATACCAACTTTAAAGTAGTAACCACGATGGATACTCCTAAACTACCATACCAGCGTATCGTGCTTTTGACTGAGGATAATGCTGAGCAGCTGCTCGCGTTAAAAAATTCAGCAGACTTATATTTTTCCAATGAGCCTACTGCCAAGGTTATTATTGCTTCCAGCACCAGTGAAGCTATTTCAGGGCTAGAATCCTGTCTTAGCCAGTCTCCTCAGGCTTCATTGTATGCTGTTCTTGATTTTAACATGGGGCATAATCCGCAAGGAAATCGCCGGCCGACGGAAAGTTTATTTTATGATTCTACATTTAAACGGTATCTGCTAAACGGAGGCGTCGTCATTATGTATTCCGGGTATCCAGAACAGGTAGGACAGTCTGACGTCATTATGGACACTCCCAGAGTATATCCTAAGGTAGCACTCCTGATAGCGGAAAAAGTTGAAGTTACTCCTGATGAAGTCGTTCGTATCCTCAAAACCGTCTCTCCAGACAAAATTACCGGTCCAAGAGGTCTGAGAGCACGGGCAGAAAGTTCTCAGTACAATTTAGCCGCTATTTTAAGAAAAAAATAGTTCTGCATACAATTTTAATCCTAGATTTTTTATATCTCTAGTCGCTCAAAATAGGTATGAACCCTCGTCCCGTTTTCATACCGCTCATAAAATCCATGCCCGTTGTGCAATCGGAAGAAATCTTTCATGTTCTTGGTTCCTAATCCTCCCTTTTCTTTTCCTTTGGTGCTCAATTCATCAGTGCTTAAAGCAGCTCCCTCCAGATAGTCATTGAGCTGTTTGGCTTTCTCATCAGGAATTCCCGAACCATTGTCTTCAAATACCGCATAAAAAGAAGGATAGACCTTAAAACAAAATTGTTCGAGATGAGGTAAATTTGCTTCTTCCTGTGCGGGACGTTTTCCGATTATACGTATTGCAGAAGCACCAGAATCAATGGCATTGTACATAAGATCCCGGACCATATACACCAGAGCATCACCATTGGTATTGAAAACCGGATCATAGCTCAGTTCCAGTTGAATATCAAGTGGGCTTCTTTTTTCTTTCTGAGCGTACTCTTTGGCAAGCCGCACCGCGTCAGAAAACTTACTTTTATCAAGAATAGAGATCTGTCCTAGGTTTGCAAAACGAGCATTAACTTCTGTAAAGACCTCTTTCATGGACTCCAGTGCAAATAACAATGAAAACGGATCGAACTGGGAGAGAGGATGGAGAGAAGGTAAAGCGTATGTTGTTTTGGCCTGTTGCATAGTCTCATAGGCATTTGCTAGATAAATCTCCTGTGCAAAAAAATCAGCAAAGAGATCATCAACAGGCAAGGATCTTTCACTACGCCCCATTTTAATCTTGCTTAGCAGAAGTTCAACTTGGTGGGAAGTCAGGAGTGCTTCTAGTGGTATGCCAAATGGTTCACAAAGGTGTTGGAGATATTTTTGGGCCGGTTCATCAGCTGCATACAGTCGTGCTGCTTGATACAGCTGCTCAGCGATATTGTGATTGACAGTAGCTCGAACACTAATTTCCCTATTCTGTAAAAAATTGACAATAGCATGTCTTTGTCCCGATGATTTAATCCTTTGCAGGTCCCCTAACAACTGGACAATTAATTCCTGCCTTCGTTCCAATTGCGCATTTGCCCTGGCTAAAGCATCGGTTCGACCTTGGATGGTTTGCTCTCGTTCAAATAAGTCTTGCTTAAGGCCATCATTTTCCACTTGGATACGTTTATTTTCTTTCCAAGGCAGGAACACCCTCATAAAGTACTTTCTCGCTTTTTCCCATTTCTCTTCTAGGATTGATTGGTATGACCGGGAAGGATGAACCACGTACTCACTGTACTCATCCGCTTCACCCTCGCTTTTAGTCCTTTCTACCCGCAGATCCTGCTGTCCAAACAGTTCTTGGAAAGATACCTCAAAGGCGCGGAGTGTGAAGGAACAATCACGAAGCAGAATTTCTTGAGTAATATCTTTACCCACTATCTGTTCCATTCGCTGTCGATATTCTGGCTTGGTTTGTCGGGTGATGCGGAAAGAATGCTGCCCTTTTTTGAGCTTTTCAACCTCAACCTTCGTTACCTTCGTCCAGTTTTTGAATTGCTTGGACATTCCCCCCAGCACCATATTTAAAGGGATAAAACGAGCAGCTTGGATTTGGCTATCCTGATAATTCAGAAAGGTTTTTCGGGCAGTTTGAGTATAAAAAGAATCATCATCGAGTTCTAATTGCTGCTGGCAGTGAACTGAAAAAGCCGTGTACAACAGATAATCCATCCAGTTATGCTCATCCTGCAACAAAGAGGTAAGTTGTCCCACATCAGCTTGGAAGCGTTGCGCAAATGATGCCATTATCTCTTCTTTTTTTTCGAGACGGGGGGCGAGTTGCAGCATCGATATCGGATACTTAATGATGATGTCAGGATTCTCTTGAGAGAGAACCAGTGGCCTGCGAAAAATATCTTTAACGGTATCAAACGTCTTCAATATTTCTTCTAAATCACTCATTTTCTGACGCAGGAAGTGGTAATTTATAAGCTTTATTATGATAACTATTTTTAAGTAATTAAATGAATGAGTTCATTCATAATTTCCTCCTAAACCTTTTTAATGCAGCCTGATATTCCTAAGCCTATGGACATTGAGATGGACCTTCAGAAATCCGTGGACGAGAATGCCGGCGTCTATTTTGACCTGGCAAAAAAGGCCAAGAGAAAGCTGCAAGGCGCCAAAGATGCGTTCGAGCAAAGTAAAAAGAAGCTCGTCCAGCTCCAGCAGCAGGAAGCAGCTTTTTGGAAAGAAGATGAACAAAAACGACATAAGCAGGACCGTAAGCGAGAATGGTACGAAAAATTTCACTGGTTCATCTCCTCCGAAGGATTCCTCTGCCTCGGTGGAAAAGATGCCACGTCCAATGAATTGGTCATAAAAAAACACCTTGAACCGCAGGATTTGGTGTTTCATACCGATATGGCCGGCTCTCCTTTCTTTGTCATTAAAGACGGCCAAAAAGCCAGCGAAATAACTCTTGATGAAACTGCGCAAGCCGTTGCCGTCTATTCCAAAGCCTGGAAGCTCGGGCATGCCACCACCGATGTCTTCTACGTAAAGCCGGACCAAGTCACCAAAGAAGCCCGTTCCGGCGAGTTTGTTGCCAAAGGAAGCTTCATGGTTTACGGAAAAACCACTTACCTGCATCCCAAAATGGAATATGCCATTGGACTGATAGATAACCAGATCATCGGCGGTCCAGTCTCTGCCGTCAAAAAACAAACCACTAACTACCTTATAGTTATAGTTGGAGACGAAAAGAAAAGCAGTTTAGCCAAAAAAATCCGGGCCAAACTCAAGGGCGGAGATTTAGATGACATCATCGCTTTTCTTCCTGCCGGCGGCGGGGAGATTAAGAAATGAATGGGCCATTTAGGCTTAGTAGAAAAGTCGCCAAGAGGGCCAGTGAGCACAGAACGATTTGTAAGACTACTATGCCCTCGCTCTCGGGTAAATAGTCAAAGAAAATACGAAACATCAGAAAGCGAGGGTGCGAACGAGACTTTTCTACTAAGTCGGCATTTAGTAATACTTCAGTTTTCTGAAGT
>DUFZ01000090.1 GCA_013331635.1 Candidatus Woesearchaeota archaeon
AGAAAGATCAAGGTGAAATTTGTCCTCGAAGTGATGATATAAGTCCTGGTCAAGGCGTTCAATCTCGCTCAAAGCGTCCTTTTGTTTGAAGCCTGCAACAGGTTTGGATAGAGTTAACATTTGGTTACGCTTTCTCTGGTGTGGTATGCGGTGTTATGTCCTATTCTTGACAATACAATGATACAGGAATAATTTTGTAATTAAAACAAAAAATAACGTAGGTTAGGTATAGTAAAACAAAGCACAACGATTCGATTTTCTTGTATCAGCGCCACATTTGCCTCATGGTAAAGCAATCCTTTTTTTTCTGGTACATCAACAATGGTAAAGAAAAAGTCGTACCTTTTGCTTATAATCTGCGATTTTTCATAATTAGGTCTGTTTCACAACAGAGGGTTTAGGGCAGGACCCTAGCAACTGACAATAACACAAGCTTCAAACAAATATGTCCATCGATAACTATACCGAATGTAAATGCAAGCCAGCCAAAAATGCCTAGGGAAACAGGAAGAAAAGATTTCAACTTGTTAAATACGTATTTTACCATAACAGTTACTCCTTTTCGCCATATAGGCCGATAAGTTTTCCTGCCAGGAATTCCCTGCTCCGCACAGTGTCGTTGTGCCCTAAACCCTCTAATGATTGTCAATGATCAGTTAAGTAAATTGGATTAAGCAAAACCCATCCTACCGATACTAACGTTTATTTGCGGGAATAATTTTAAAGTTTATAATACAGCAGTTGACTTACCAAAATGCCGTTCTCTGTTTTGTATACAATGATTTTTGGTTCCATCGAGTAATCTTTTAGCAATATCAAAAATTTTGTCTAAATTGGGATAACGCTTAAAACCAGAAAGTGTATATTGCAGGTCTTTAGATTGATAGTAAACATTTAGCAAAGCAATGTTTCCTCTATCGTTATCTGATAGGCTGACAAGGTTCTGCAACCCCTTCTTTTCTGCTTCTTGGAGTGCTTTGTCGAGATCATGGCTTAGATTTTTTAAATCTTTTTCAGAAGCTCCAAGCCCACGGAGAAATCCCTTAAGGGCGAGTTCTATGGATTGTCCAAGCAGAAAATAGGTAGGTGAGAAGAGTTTATCCTTTTCTCGGCGTAGGGTTTTAGCAGCTTCGAGGTACTCATCTGCGACATTCCAAATCATCATTGAGTTTAGTCTGTCGTCCATTTGTTTAATGTGCCCTAATTATTAGTAAACAAAAAATCATGTGTATCACTTTATTTAGGCTCTTACAATAATTTCTCAATTTCAAAACGTCAACAACTCTATTAATTCCTTCCTCGAAAATGCCTTGACCACGACGTCGTCGGATTCGACGATGGAATCCATGAGGGCGGACTTGGTGGTGATCATGGTGTCAATCTTTTCCTCCAGTGTACCCTTGGTGATCAGCTTGAAGACCTGCACGCCGCGTGTCTGTCCGATGCGGTGGACGCGGTCGGTGGCCTGGTCTTCCCGTGCGGCATTCCACCATCGGTCGTAGTGGATAACCACAGAGGCAGAGGTCAGATCAATGCCCAGACCGCCTGCCATGAGGCTTCCCAGAAAGACATTGCAATCTGGGTTGTTCTGGAATCTTTCTATAACTTTGCCCCGATCTCTTGTGCTGCCGCGTAAGGATTCAAACTTGACGTTGAGCTCCTTCAGCCAATCGGCAATAATATCAAGCATTTCCAGATATTGAGAGAAAACGACAACCTTTTCTCCCGATTCTAACGTATCTTCCATGATTTCTTTGAAAAGTTCAAACTTGCCGGAGGTAGCCCATTTGGGAGCGGTCCCATTCAGAAGCAGTTTTGGATGGTCGCAGAGTCGTTTTAATTTGGTAAGCAAGGCAAAAATGTGAATGTATTCTACAGGGCTGGCTTCGTCCCGTAGTTTCGTGACGAGCCTGCTGCCATGTTCTTTAATAAAATCCTTGTACATGACAATTTGGGTTGGCATTAGGCTGCAATACCGTTTCTCTTCGGTTTTTGGCGGTAGTTCAGCCAAAACATCTTTCTTAAGCCGTCTTAATTTGAAGGGATGAATAATCTTTTTTAATATTTCACGCCTTTCATTATCCTGAAATTTCGTAATCGGGTTTTCATATCGTCTCCTGAAATCCTCCATGCTTCCCAGATAGCCAGGCATCAGAAAATCAAAGATCGACCACAATTCAGTTAATCTGTTCTCAATAGGTGTGCCTGTCAAAGCCAGGCGGCACTTTGACTTGAGAAGCTTTGTTGTTTTACTCATCTGGGTTTTGTGGTTCTTGATCTTTTGCGCCTCGTCCAATACCACGTAGTTCCATTGAATTTTACTGAGGGTTTCCATGTCACGTGAAAGGATGCTGTATGTTGTCAGGACAATGGGTGGAAGGTTACCTGAAAGAAGATCGCCTCTTTCTTTCCCATAGAATTTGGCCGGTTTTGCCTCAGGGGCAAAGGTCTGGAATTTAGATTCCCAGTGGTCAAGCACGGAAGTTGGACAGATGACCAGATTAGGCAAAGCAGGTTCTGTTTGTAAGGCAGAGAGAAGCAATACCATTGCCTGATGCGTCTTGCCTAATCCCATTTCATCAGCTAGGATGCCGCTGAAGTTATTTGTATGCAGAAACCAGAGCCAGTCATAACCAATTTGTTGATAATTACGCAGGCTGCCTATATATGAAGTGACGGGTGGTGCTGGCTGCGGCGGATTAATTCGATCAAAGTTCAGCAGGAACTTTTGCGTCTCATTGCATGCAGTTACCCCTACGTTCTTGCCACATTCTGCACGGGTACGCAAGTATCCCAATTTTGGCATCTTTATCCGTCCATTCTCAATGATACCGTTTCCACGCTGCCAGAGGTCTAAAATATTTTTGGGGATTTCTATATAGTCCGTGTCTTTTCGGATGCAACGGTCTTTATCAATACACGACAGAATTTCAGAAAGTACAATAGTGTGCCGTCCCACTTTATACGTAGGGTCAAGCCACAACCAGTCGTTGTCGCAGACTTCCACCTGTACATGAGAAACATCTGGCTCGTCATGGATTTCCACAAGCTTTAACCGTTCTGATGGTTTAAAGGAAGGTTCAATAAGTAATTGGTTGAAGTCCTCTTTAAGGAAATTAACCGCATCCTTTTCTTTATAAACAAGCGGTTTTAAGTTATTAAAGTAAGGTTTAAAATTGCAGGGAATGGGCGCAACCGGTCTATAGGAATTATTAAGCCATACCCACTGTTTGCTAATCCTGTTTTCATCTAATTGTTTCCAGAGAAAAGTTTGATTACTTTTATTAGAGCCCTTCAATCTTAGAACAGGAAATAGCTCGATGTGCCCAGTGTCATTTATATCGGCGTGGAGGTAAGGAACGAGAGGGGTTTTATACAACTTGGTTCGTCTTGCTCGTACCGATAGTTCTACATTGTAGCGGTGATTTCCTATTAATTTCCCAAAGATGTGCGGACTTCTTTCGGCAGAGATGTGAAGCACAGATTCGTCGCCATTATCAGAGATTAGCTTAAGTTCTAGCCGCGGTCCGCCATTCAGCAGGTCTACCTTAAGATTAAAATCGCCGAAATCAGAAAATAAATCGTTTAGCACATCGGTTGGGTTGTTTTCGTAACATGAAAATGGCATAGTTCTGTCAATAATTTCGAATATCGAGACATCATCTGAGTCTAAAGGCAATTTTTGCCTGCGATATGATGGTTGATGAGATTTGTTTTTATTTCTACGCTCTATCCACTGTAATAAAGTGGCAACAATGTGCTTGCATATCTCTCCATCTGAGGCGTAAAAACATGAGCAATTCATGTCATATATTTCTTTTCCATCTGAGAGAATGAAGACGTTATAAGGAATTGGTTCGCTTCCTGCAACTTCAGCAGTTAATTCATCATCATCGTATTTTAAATTACGGACATGATCATTTTTGTAATAGGAAAGTCCGCGGCTATATACACCACTGTTTGTGATTGACTTAATACATTCGGCCGTAACGGAATCCAAAGAGATGGTAGTGTTCATTGCTTTTATACTCCTTATATTGGGGTATAATGGTTTTGTGAATTGTACATAATATACAACATATATATCAATTTGGCAACAAAAAGTCAACTAATGACCTNNCCCTACATTACAATTTCCGAATAGTTCGGGTTAGGTTGAAGGATTTTACATAGACTATGTATCAGACCAAAATAGTTTCTTACCAAATAAGTTGCTTGACATGAAAAGGTCGCTCTGTATAATCCAGCAAGTATGGGGAAATTAGTATCTTAACATGATGCATGAGATAGGTAATATGCACTCTGATTGCAAATTTCAACTGAAGATTTTATGTCCCTTCTACTGATTCAAGCTTGCAATTTGGAGTCAGATATTTTTAATTAAGGGACAGATTTGCAACCCGGATCTTGGAGGAATTAGCGCATAAAGCATCACTGTGCACTGTCACACACAGTATGAAGAATATGACTGAAGAAGTAGTTCTGATTAGTGGTGTAAGGACGGCTGTCGGTAAGTTCGGCAGTGCATTCAAGGAAGTGCCTGCTC
>DUFZ01000062.1 GCA_013331635.1 Candidatus Woesearchaeota archaeon
GAATAGGCTTTTCCCTTTCTTCCCCCCTTGCGGATATACCGCACCGTTGCCCGGGGCAGGCTCACCATGCCTAAAATATTAAGTTTCGCCTTCACTTTATAGGTAATCAGCCGATGCTCATGCCCCTCTAACTCTGGAATGCTCCACATCACTCTCGTGCCATGCTGGGTATGCTTAATTTCATGGGGTTTCAGGGTTCCCAGCTCCAGGCTTTTTTCCACATTGACAATTGCCGGAACCACATCAACGACTTCCACATCCCGCAACGGCAACCCCGTCAGGTTCTTCACTTCTAACGTCAGCTTAATTTCCGACAGCGAAGCCTCATCATTCCCCCGAACTGTAGATGCGTGCTTCGTAATCATCACCGGAGAGCGGATATAGAAGTAAAACACCGCCAAGAAAGCCAACAGCGCCAGCACATACAAAATCAGCCGATAATTGGTGGTATAAAAAATAGTTCCCGATTCATTTGGTCCCAGCGTGCTTTCCCAGACCAAATACCGCTGCCCCTCGACACTTTTACCGTTGGCATTCGACAACAAGGCCTGCCAGAAAGTAACCGGAATTCTAACCTCCTGAGTATTTTCAACATTTCCCCCATTCGTAACCGTTAACTGATTAAAAACCTTCAGGTAAATTGCCTGCGAGTTTTTCTCCACTGTAAAGGGAGGTGTCAAAGGAATAATCTCGATATTCTTTTCCACTATTTTAACCGTTTCGCCTTCCCGCTCAAATATAAACAATAAAGTATACTTCTTCGGCTGCTGGAAACGATAAGGAGTGACGGTCAATTCCACCGTTTTAGATGAAAGCGGGCCGATATCCAGAAAGGCTTCCTTCCTGAATTCATTTGGAATATCACCCTGAACCGTAACTTTCAGGTTGCTTAAATTTAAAGGATTCCTATTCTCTAAAAACAGCTTGATGGCAACTGCCTGCTGGGGATCAACCTTATCATCCATATCCACCGTTGCCTTAATGGAAGGCAGATAATCCAAGGGCTTTTCCGGGCTAAGGTAAATTTTTAACGACTCCTCATATTTCTCACCCAAATCACTTTCCACTGAAATCCGGATAAAATAAATTCCCGGAGGGAAAGTATCCAAAGGCCGGGCGATTATAGTAGTGCTGTAATTTTTCCCGGGATTAATTTCCACGATTTTATCTTTTAAAGGCGCAGAATCAACACTCCACCCCTGCCCGTTCTGCAAGGAATAAATGCTGTACCGCTGTTTTTCTTTAGCATGATTGGTGATAGTAAGAAGAAAAGAGGCATGCTGAGCCAGTGTAATCTCATTTTTGATAGGAGCGACGGCTAAATCCGAGGCTGCCAAGGAGACTCCCGAAAAGAGCAAAAGTACCACTAGTAGCGACGACAAAAACCACGCACGTGACACTTTTCCTTACACCTCTTGTACCTATCCACAAATGCAAACTCCTATTTAAAGCCTTCGCTTTTCGTCAGGGAAAACATTTATATACTAAAGACTTTTAATGAAACCCAGAAAGAAGGACTCAAAAAGGAGGAAAAAAATAGATGGCAGAAGAGAGTACCTTTCGGGGCGTTATCGTTTTTCTGGATAAAATAGGCGTGTACGATGTTATCCTTCCTTTTCTCTTGGTATTTACCATTGTCTTCGCCATCCTGGAAAAGACCAAGATTCTGGGTTCGGAAAAAATTGATGGAAAAGAGCACCCCAAGAAAAACATCAACGCCATGGTTGCCTTTGTCATTGCTTTCCTGGTCATTGCCTCCACTCAGCTGGTAGCCGTCATCAATCAAGTGATGGCCAATGTCATCCTCCTCCTGATTTTAGGGGTATCCTTCCTGCTCTTAGTAGGAGTCTTCTTTGGCGATAAAGAGTTTACTTTGGAACAATTTCCCACCTGGATACGATTTCTCATGATCCTGATGTTCATAGGCATCGTCGTTATCTTCCTCAATGCCTTGGACTGGCTGAAATATATTCTCTCCCTTTTCATTCACTGGAACGCCACCTGGGCCGCTTCGATCATCTTCCTCATCGTCATCGGCATATTCCTCTGGTATGTCATAGCTGACCATACCCCTAAAAAATCCGGCAAAGAGGAAAAAAAATAAGAGGTACCTACCATGGCCAATCCCAGTTTTAATAATCTCGCCATCTATTTTCAAACCTATGGAGTGATGGACTTCCTGCTCCCATTCATTCTGGTATTCACCATCGTCTTTGCCGTGATGCAAAAGACCAAGATTCTGGGAGACAAGAAAAATTTCAATGTCGTTATTGCTTTAGTTCTGGCGCTTCTCTTTGTCGTTCCCCACATCATCGGCTCCTACCCGCTGGGCTATGACCCGGTCCAGGTCATGAACGAGACCTTGCCCAGCATTTCCCTGGTTGCCGTTGCCGCCATCATGCTGCTGATTTTAATGGGCATCTTTGGCACTAAGTTTTCTACCAGCGCTGTTCCCATCATTGCGCTGGTTGCGATAGGGTTTGTCATTTACATCTTTGGCGCATCGCTGAATTTATGGACTGGTCCCTATGATATATTTTACTGGTGGACTCCGGATGTAACTGAACTGATGATTGTCATTGTCGTCTTTGGGCTGATCGTCTGGTTCATCACCAAAGAGCCTAACCAAGGCTCAGGAACAGAAACCCTCAAAAAAGTATGGGGAGGCATCAGCAAATTATTTGAGCGGTAACCATGGCAACCTTATTTGATATAGGACTGTTGCGCTCTTTTGATGTGGTTTTCCCCTTTCTATTAGTATGGGCGCTGGTCTTTGCCCTGCTGCAGAAAACCAAAGTCATTGGACAGTCCATGGGGATTAATTCCGTCATTGCCACCGTCGCTGCTTTTACCGTCCTGCTGTCCCAAACTGCCATTGACATCATCAATTTCATGATACCCTGGTTCGTCATCGCTTTGATTTTCTTTGTCCTGCTCATCCTTATCTTCCAGACTTTTGGCGCAAAAGAAGAACACGTCTTAAGCGCACTGCAGAAAGATAAAGCCATCGGCTGGGTCATCGTCGGCGTGGCGCTGGTAATCATGATTGCCGCCTTTGGCAATGTATTGGGACAGAAGTTCACCGAATCAGCCTTCCAAGGCACTTCCGTGAATGCCACTACCAATGCCAATGGAGTTGCCACCGCTAATTTCCAGCAGAACATCACGGCTACCTTATTTCATCCAAAAGTTCTGGGATTGATGGTGCTCTTTGCCATTGCTATTTTTGCGGTAGCCCTACTCAGTGGATAGAAAAAAGAGAGAAAAATTGAATATTAGAAAAAAAAACTCTTTTACTTCTTCCTCATCTCATCTTTAATACTCGAGAGTGCTTTCACATTCTCCACAAACTGCGGCACCACGTCCTTAAACACCTTCCCCACCGCTTTTAATTCCACACCCACATCCCTCATCCGGGCATCATAATCTTCTAATTTGCCTAAGACCCCGCCATGCAACAGTTTAAAATCATCTTGGAGCTTGCCAACGTCACTTATCAGTTTAGCTTGAGTGCTTTCCACCCGCTCCTTCCACTCGATAATTTTCTTCACTTCTCCCAGCAATTGATCCCACTTCTCATCAATAAGATTTTCCGCAATATCCTCCATCCGGGAGTACATATCATTCTGTGGGTTTTCCGAGAGTGGAGCAGAGGGAGGCATCATTCCCATCCTGCCATAACTGCTGGAAGCCATCCCCATATCCGCACTTCCATCCGCTTGGGAAAGCGCCTGGCTTACCGTTTCCGGGCGAAACCCCTGCCGGGCCATCTCATCCATAATTAAATCATCAGTTAAGCCCTGATTGCGAAGCTGCAACACTGTTGAAACCGCATTACCATTTTGAGCAAATCCCGCCATATATCATCACCTTTTAGTACCAGAAGAATAATCTCCTATTTATTCTTTTCCTCCACCATAGCCGCCATACTGCTTGATTGCTGGCTCGCAAGTGCCCTTTCTAAATCCCGTTGCGTCACAAACGTCAGCGGATTCCAGTACTCCATATACTTTTTGAGTACAGTAACTTCCTCCGCCCCGGCTGTTTTCTTGAGTTCCTGAATCATCAGATCCATCGTCCGCAAGGAAGCATCCTGCTGCCGCTTCATCTCCAGCAAGTCCTGATTCAACACTTTCAAGTCTTTTTTCATCGTATTCTGCTTATTGAGAAAATCATTTTTTAAAATATCAACTTCCCGCAACAAGGTGTTTACTTTACTCTCCAGCCCTTTTATCCACATATACATCTTAGCGCTGTCCATACCACCTGCATCGCTGGCCATACTCTCATCTAAGAAACAGCACATATAAACTTATGTGAGTATTTAAAAGTAGTAGGAGATACTGTCTATTTTTTGAGTGATGGCTTGGCCAGTTTCAGGATTTCCTGAAATAGTAATAATTCTTAACTCGTCTCTCCTCATCATGTTGCAGGGTATGGAAAACCTGCAGAAGTTCTGCCTGCCTCAAGGTGAAACGATCACTGGTATCCGAGAGTTTAAACTCATCATAAAGATCATTCACTAAAACTCCCATACCCAAAGCCAATCGATCAAGCAGGCTAGGTTCAATTTGAGTGGTATAGCCACATACCTGGAGAAAAGATAAAGGACCGCCATTGACATGACAGCCATAACAAAAAAAAGTATTGCTTCGGGGCCGAAGAACGCACGAGGCAGTTTTTCAGAATGATAGGGACACAAAATATAATAATTAGAATTTATGGGACGCGGCTGCACCCGAAGATCACCTAACGTATCCTTCGCCACCTCCACTATTGTAAGATCAGATAAAAACTGCTCCAAATCAGAGCCGGTAGAAAAAGGGGGAATTTGGATCCGAAAATTTGGTGAACTTTCAGTAACGAAGNNGTAACGAAAACTCGCCACTCGAGCCTATCTCCGGACTTCGTCCGGAGCTTTACGGCTCTCGTATCTATTGGCGAGTTTTCGGAACAGAAAATGCGAGCTATTATTATTAACTCCGCACTTTGTGCGGAGCCATCTCGCATTTTCTAGTATACTCATTAAACAAAGGCAGCTGCATAGGTATTCTGCCTTTCCACTTCTTAAAAAAATGAGTGGGATAGAAAATAGATACTGTACCGCAACGTTTATATACTTTGGGTGTATAATCATCCACTAAAGGTATATATATGCTCACCCTCAACGACAAAAAAGTAGTAAAGTATCTTCTAGTGAACTTTAATCTAGACCAATCCATCAATGAAGTGGCGAAAAACTGCCATCTCTCTCCCAATGGTGCGTATAAAATCCTACAAAAACTCCAAAAAGAGAGCATTCTGTATCCAAAAAATATCGCCAATATAAAAGCATTCAAAGTTACCTGCGGCTCTTTAAAAGCAAAACGAATTATTGAACTAGCTTTTATGGACAAAATAGCCGGCCGCCTTGAACATCGATATAAAGACCTTCTGCCCTTGCAAAAAGTATCCCCCATCTGCATTGCCTTTGGATCATATATAACTGAAAAAAAACACCCGGAAGATTTTGATATTATAACCATTATCGATAGATCCAACTTTGCCCAGTATAAAAAGACCCTTAAAGAGATTCAGGAAATAATGCCGGTCAAAATCCACGATGTTCTGCAAACCAAGCAAGACTTTATCAATAATCTACAGCAGGACAATAAAGTTATTAAGAAAGCTTTACAAGAGGGAGTGGTATTATGGGGATATGATCAGCTAATAGAGGTGCTATCCAGTGTCTGTCCATGAAAAAATAAGCAAGTGCATCCAAAGTGGTGAAAAAGGAGGAGAAAGGCATAAAGGTCTTCGAAAAATTGCTCCCGATATCAAAAAGGCAGCGAGTCATGTTCAAAAAGCCATCCATAATTTCCAAGCGATAACTATATTTAAAGAGAGAGGATATTCTGATTGGTCCGTTTCTGCTGGTTTTTATGCCTTATACCACCTGTTATTGGCAATAGTAATAAAAGAAGGATACGAATCGCGCAATCAACGTTGTACTTTTGCGGTTATAGAAAAGATGATTGAAGAGAAAAAATTATCAATTACCCTGGAAGAATTGAAAGAAATTGATGATACCGACATAGACTTGGGCCATAGTGAGACCATGCTAGATCTCCGGGAAAGATATCAATACTTAACCAAAACCCAGATGGAAGAGCAAGAGTTCAATATCTTCAAAACTAGAGTTAAATATTTATTTGACAAACTCCGTAATGATATAGAAAGATAAACATGCCCACCGACCAATCCTGCTTCCAGTACGAGACCTATCACGAAGGCGAGAATAAAATTCTCAAGGTACACACCGAAAGATGCACCTTTCCCCCTTCCATTGAATACAGCAGCCTCTGCATGTCCAAGATTATCGATGCCCTGCTGGAGGTAAGCGGCGTCACCATTATCATTCTCTCCCAGCAGCGGGAATATGAATATGATTACGCTCAAACTTCTTTGTTAGTAGAATTAGCCTTATGCTATAAAAAAATAAACAAAGACGACCGCCTTTCCTATTCCCACATCATCACTAATCCCCAGCACGAACGCTACATCCGCGGCAGTTACGCCATTTTTCAGCAATTAATCTCCAAAAAGCTCAAAGAAGACCCGCTGGCAGCCTACATTGAGCTGAAAAGGCTGGAACGCCGGGAAAAAATCAACTATGAAAACATCGTTGACCAGCGCCATGCCCATTCCCAACAGCAATTTGTCCAGATACTGCAAGAGATTATTCACCGCCTTGAAAACCTGCGAATCATTGCCTCACTCCTGCCCCACAGCAAAGAGTATCAGGTAGGAACCAGGGAAATCTACGGCAATATCTTCCATCCCACCACCCGTCCTGATTTCATGTACACCAAGCTCATCACTGAATTTCCGGATGGTGAGCTTACTGACAGCTACAATTTTACGTCTGAAAATGACACCTGCCAGGTCAACATTTTCAATTTTGAAAATGACATCAAAACCATGTACCACCTAACCCCCCCGGAATTCCAGTTTGAAGAAGAGCTCTATGAACTGCTCGACAATGCCAAACGCATCCTCTCTGAGCATAAGCCAACTCGGGAAGAATTTGTCGATCCTCAGCGGATGAGGGAAGTCTTCTTTAACATCGGAAAAGATCTGCTCAACGACCTGCTCAAACAAAACCAGGAAAACCTGCCCGAAGAAAAAATTGACCAGCTTGCCCACGCTTTACTTCGATACACTGTTGGTTTCGGCCTCATCGAACTCCTCTTATCCGATCCCAAAATACAAGATGTCAATATCAACTCCCCCAATGGCGAGCTGCCCATCTTCATCGTCCATCAGGATTATGGCGATTGTTATACCAATATTTACCCCACCCGACAGGAAGTCGAAAGCTGGGCGACAAAACTGCGCCTCATTTCCGGCCGTGCCTTAGATGAAGCTAATCCTATTCTTGACACCGAATTACGCGTTCCGGGATTTAGCTCACGGGTCGCTGCCATCACCGCCCCTTTAAACCCCTTAGGGATTTCATTTTCCTTCCGCCGCCACCGGGATTTTCCCTGGACTTTTCCTCTTTATCTTCAACCCAAAGTCAAAATGATTAATGCTTTAGCATCAGGACTGCTCAGTTTCCTGCTTGACAATAATGCCGCCATCCTGGTTGCCGGAACCAGGTCCAGCGGAAAAAGTAGTTTACTAGGAAGTTTTCTGGTTGAAATTCCCCGCAAAACCAGAATTATAACTATCGAAGATACCTTCGAATTACCCCAAGAATCCCTACGAATATTAGGATACAACCTCGGCTCACTCAAAGTAGCCTCAGCGCTTTCCGCTCCTGGATCTGAAGTTGACCCCTCCATTGGCATACGCTCAACTCTTCGATTAGGTGACTCGGCTATTTTTGTGGGAGAAGTAAGGTCAAAGGAAGCAATTGCCCTTTTTGAAGCCATGCGCGTGGGCGCCGCCGCGAATGTGGTTGCCGGAACCATTCACGCCGATTCACCCTATGGGGTCTTTGACCGGGTAGTTAACGATATTGGCGTGCCCAAGACTTCCTTTAAAGCCATTGACATTATTGTAACGGTTAACCCAGTCATTTCCGGATTGAAAAAATTCAAACGCATTTTACGCATCACCGAAGTGCGGAAAGAGTGGGATGACGACCCCTTGCGGGAAGGAGCGTTTGTAGACTTGATGATCTACAACCCCAAAACCGATGAATTAGAAGTAACCGATGAGTTGCGCAACGGCAATTCCGACATTTTAAAAAGGATGGCTGGACGCATTAAGGAATTTGCCGGCGATTGGGATGCCATCTGGAACAACATCCAACTGCGGGCTGACTGCAAACAAGCCATCGTAGATTTGTTTTCCCAATACCAAGATGCCGGGATCCTGGAAGCTGATTTTGTAGTCAAAGCCAACGACCAGTTTCACCTGATTTCCGACCGCGTCAAGAACCAGGCTGGAAAGCTCGACAGCCCGCAGATTTTGTTTGAATTCAAAGAATGGCTGAAGCGGGAAGGGAAGAAGAGGAAGATGTGAAGTATTTAGCATTTGCCAGCCAAACCTTCTTCAATAGTATCATACGCCCTTTTTATTTTCTTTAATATGCTTCCTATTTTTCTGTCTTCATCATCGATGGAGTCAAGCGCAGAATCAAGGAGGTCCCGGCTGATAACTTGCGCCCGGATAATATGCTCTTTATATATCCCTTTTTCAAATGGCTCCTGTCTCTCCGACGTGATTCTCTTGGCTAAATAAACATCCCAAAAATCAGTATCCGATCCATCTCCTTCGTCAAGGGCAGATTCCTCCACAAAATAATAATCTCCACCCAAAACGCGCCTCACGGCCGTAAATAAATTATCCATCGCCAAAAAATATCTCTCTTCCTCATAATAATCTCTACCATAAAATTCATCAACATACATATTCCTCACTTTTTCAAGATCAGTTTCCCATTGTTTGGAAACTCCTGCATCCTCAGACAGCTTATTTAAATCTCTTCTAAAAGAAACCAAATATTCCAACACGTTGTTAACATCCATACTTCTGCAGAGAGTGGAGTGAATATAAATATTATGTATCTGAAATAGCTTTAAAGTTGAACCCCTTCACTTTTTTCTACAAAACTCTTTCTTAAATTCTTCTTTAAATTCCAGAAAAGCATCGTTCTTAATCGCTTTCTTGACATCTTCAATTAAATTCATCATAAAACAGAGGTTATGAATGCTGGTTAATCGTTTAAAACACCCCGGCTCCACTTTGGAAAGATGATGCAGATACGCCTTGGTATAGGTTTGGCAGGTATGGCACTCGCAGCCAGCTTCCAGAGGAGTAAAATCAAACGCATACGCTGTCTGCATGATATACATTTTCCCAGTTCGGGTAAACATCGTTCCATGCCGGGCATTTTGAGTCGGAAAAACGGAATCAAAGCAATCAATGCCCCGCCCAATTAATTCTAAAATTTCAAGAGGACTTCCCACTCCCATCACATAGCGAGGCTTTTCTGTTGGAATATAAGGCAAAGCCGCATCCACTGCCTCATACATCTTTTCCATCGGTTCGCCGATAGCCACTCCGCCGATGGCAATGCCGTCAAAGTCCAAAGAAGAGATATATTTCGCGCTCTCTTGCCGTAAATCAGGATAAAAATTTCCCTGCACGATGCCGAATAATAATTGCTTCGACTTATTCTTTTTCCGCAGTTCTTGATGAATGCGCAGGCTCAAACTCCCCCAAGCATGGGTATTATTCATGGCAATTCGCGCTTCCTCTTTACTCACTCCATAGCCCGACATATCATCAAGCATCATTGCCACATCGCTTCCCAGAGCCAATTCAATTTCCATGATTTTCTGCGGAGTAAGGATAATTTTCTGATTATTGAACGGATTGCGAAAATGAATTCCTTTATCACTCTTATGTTCGTACATGCTTCTGGACATCTGAAACCCGCCGCAATCAGTAAAAACAACTCCTTTAAAATTCATGAAGCTATGCACCCCCCCTGCTGCTTTAATAACATCAATACCCGGCTTGCAGCTCAGGATGAAGGCATTGCAGATCATCGCCTGTACTTTAGTATTTTTACCTAGATTATTATAATCATCGGTCGTGATGAACTTTCCCGTCGCTTTCGTTGCCGCCGGCATGAAGAACGGAGTTTCAATGGTGCCATGAGCAGTTTTGAGTTTGCCCCTACGGGCGTTCGTCTGCTTGTCGCGATGGAGTATGGTAAATACCGGCATAATCATCGAGCACAAGAGTAGCTTTTTAAATGTAGCGGCCTTTCTAGAGGGCATGAAAAGAACGTTTTGGATACTGGGAGGTATTATCCTTGTTGTAATCATCACCGGTGTTCTTCTAGTGCAATATACTACTACTATTATTGCCCCCGCCGTCCTGTCAGAAGAATTTGATGCCATTATCATTCCCGGACAAGGCGTGAGAGATGGTATCTTATGGGGAGATGCACCACAGAGAATCATGCTTGCTGCAACAATCGCTCAAATTCAGAACAAAAAACCATTCATCATCCTCAGTGGATATGGAAGAGGATATATTCCCAGAGAAGAAAGAGAGATAGAAGCCACCTTGATGTATCAGCAGCTGGTTCCCTTGCTGGAAAAAGAGGGAATTTCCCAAGAGATAGTTCTTCTGGAAAATCAAAGCCACCATACTTTAGAGAATGCCATCTACAGCCAGAAACTCCTCCCCTCCGGAACACAAAAAATACTGGTGCTTTCTTCATCCAAATCCTACTACCGCACCAAACTCATTTTTAGCAGTATTCTAAGCGAATATGATGTAAAGGTGTACTCTCTAACCACCCAAACCCAATGCCAGAAAATACAAGAGATTCCCCGCACCCTAGCCACTTTGCCCATGTTATTGATACCAACTGATGTTGCCAAACTGATGCTAACCAAAACGTTATACCTGCATTTTTTAGGAGAGCAAAACCAGGGATCAAGTCTTATTTCCCCCTCTTTATGTGGAGGATAAAAAATAAATGTATATCTCTCGACAGAAATCTTTAGACCAGTTTAATATAGGCTTTATTGCCATCAGAGACGAGGTGGATTTGCATATACTGGTTTTCACCAGTGCTGTGTATTTTCTTAAAAATTTTTCTCTCTTCTTGTTCAGAAATTAAATTTTTTTGTACTGCTCGATTAATAATGACAGAAACTTCTGGTTTGAAAATCTTAGAACGAGCTTCATGTCCAAACGCAAGCTCAAAAATTTTACTTTCTGGGTTTCTGCTGGCAGTAATTTGCAATTTTCTTTTTCATGCCATCAAATCAGAAAAAACAAAACCATAATGAAAGTCAAATGACCCATCTTCCGGAATATGAATTTGTTTTTTCCAATCAATCTCTTCTTTATCCGAAAGCCACCAGGCATACTGAGTTGCAATCGTACAATTCATTCCTTCAGGTGCAGTTGCTCCAACCACAAAATCAACTGCTAATTCTCCCCTCTCTCTCTTTCAAATTTTCATCGAACGAAAAGGTTGCTGGCTTGAAATTTCTAGTCCGATGATATTGAAGAAAAAAGTTGGTATCACCCACTGTTTGTAGTTCCATAATGGGACAATGATTTACATCAAATCTATCTAAACTTCGCACCGATTCATAAAAATGGATTAAATCAAGTAAGCCATTTTGAAGTAATGGTGGCAAGTCTATTCCATAACTGGTAGTTTCTTCATAATTCCACACCGTGTAATTGGCAAAAAATGGTTCCAAAGTATGGGTCATAATATGGTATCGTCCGGCAATGGCATGATCCGCTACCACTGCTCTATTATATCCACCTAATTCCTGCCAGAATGAGAAAGAAACTTCTTGTTTGAATTGCTCTTCATCAATTCCCAGAAAACGACAATATTGACGAAGCTGGCTGGTACCATGTTTAGGTTCAATTACTATTTTTTCTTTAAGTTCTTGCTCACTGCTAACCATTGCAAATTCTTGTAGATTTTTGCTTTCCAACAATCCACTCACCCCATCATACTCCTGCGGATGTTCGCTCCTACATATAATGGGCAATCCCGAGACCCTTGCTTCTTTCAATGAATCAAACCGCCGAGGCACCAAAATCCCCTCACTTTCCACATAATCAGCGATGGATCGTTTGGGCTGTCCCTGTAAGCGAGAAGGATCCTCGAGGTAGTAATCGGGCATAGACAAAGGTAATTTAGGCTTGTTTTTAAAAATATTCTCTATCAAAATAATATTTCAGAGCAAAACCTTTATATATTAACCCAAGTTAACACCCATTAACTATGATTAACATCTATAAACTAAAGTTAACAAATCTTCAGCAGAAAATACTGCGGTTATTATATATTAAAGTAGGAATCTCGCTCAATGCCCGGGCAATTGCCAAAAATTTACACGTATCCCAACCGGCAATTTCCAAAGCACTCCCCTATCTAGAAAAAGAAAATTGTATCAAAGTGGTTAAAGATAAAGAGAGCAAACGCTTATCCATAGAGCTTAATCGTGATGATCATTTCATGATTTGGCTCAAGCGAGCCGATAACCTCAAACAAATATACGAATGCAAATTAGCTCAATATTTGTATGATACTTTTGCTGGAGATACCATCATCCTCTTTGGCTCCTATGCCTTTGGAGAGGATACTCTCAAATCAGATATTGATCTGGCAGTAATCGGAAGTAGGAAAAAAAGTCTTAATCTTGAAGCCTTCGAAGAAATATTACAGCGACCAATAATCATAAACTATTACCTCTCCTTTCGCAATATTGATAAACATCTACGAAATAATATCCTCAATGGAATCACTCTCAAAGGGGCAATAGAACTATGAAGCATTTCGCAGAATTTGTCGAGAATGGAGTCATAAAGAGACAAACCCCTAATATTGAGAGGGCACTATCTTTAATCAAAGAGGCAGAAGAGAAAAAGCAATTCTTATCCATTTGTGTTAAAAGCATTCCACCAGAAAAGATGAACGCTAATTTCATCGTTGATTATTGTTATGATATCCTCCTGGAACTTATTAGGGCTAGGATGCTTAAAGATGGGTTTAATGCTGGCAATTCCCACGAAGCTGAAGTAAGCTATTTGCGAAATATCAATTTTTCCGAAGGCAATGTTGTGTTCCTGAATGAAATGAGATACTTTCGCAACGGAACTAAATATTATGGCACTATCCTTATACCTGCCTACGCTCAAAAAGTATTGGAGTTTATGAATAAAATATATCCAAAACTGCAGGAACTAGCTAAGGGTGTTTAGAATGCAAAAAGATGACTACCAGCAGCTGTTAGAAAAATATAAAGCGAAATTAAAGCAGGAATTCGGCGAAACTCCCGCTGCCCAGCATCAAGTCTCTTCCCAGGAATACACCCAATTCAAAGAAGAATTATACCCCGCCCGCTACTCCTGGTACGAAAGATCCTGCAACTTCGCCGAAAAACTCCTCCATCTCAGAGTAAGCCCTGCCAATGCCGTATCAATGCAGAAAAATCTGGACCTATGCCACCTCAACGTCTCTCCCTCAGGTGTAATCTCCTTATCAATTCTCATAGCTATCATCGTCATACTCATCGGCTCGCTGAGTACCTTTGCCATCCCCATCCTGCTCGGTGCGCCGCCCTTACTCTTCCTTGTCATCTCTTCCATCATCGGCGGATTGCTGCTCATCCCCGCCTTCCAGAGAATACCTGATTTCATGGGCAATACCTGGCGCATGAAAGCCAGCAACGAAATGGTGCAGAGTGTGTTCTATATGGTTACCTACATGAGGCACACCTCCAATTTAGAAAGGGCCATCGAATTTGCTGCCGACCATCTCGATCCCCCCTTATCTTTAGACTTTCGCAAAATTCTCTGGGATGTGGAAACCCAGAAATACAGCAACATCCGTGAATCCGCCAATGCCTACCTCGACGTGTGGAAAGACTGGAACAAAGAATTCGTCGAAGCCTTCCATCTCATTGAATCTTCTTTATATGAAGGCTCAGAAGACCGGCGGTTAACCTTGTTAGACAAAGCCTTGGATGTCATCCTCAATGGAACCTATGAGAATATGCTCCATTACGCCCATAATCTCCAAGCGCCGATGACCATGCTGCACATGCTGGGAATCATCCTTCCCATTTTAGGATTGGTCATCCTTCCCTTGATTGTCAGTTTCCTCAGCAATGACACCAGTACCGTTACCACCATTGCCTCAATTTCCTTACTGTACAACATTGCCCTACCCATCGGGGTGTATTACCTCGGAAAAAACATCCTTTCCCAACGCCCAGCTGGCTATGGTGCCAGTGACATCAGCGAACAGCCTGGACTGCAAACATTTAGAAACGTCAATATACCTCTGGGGAAAAAACTACTCATCAGCGTCAATCCCCTCTACCTTTCCATCATGGTCTTGGTCGTAACACTCTTTATTGGATTCAGCCCCCTTCTTCTGCACTTCTTCAATCCTAACTTTGAAATCCAAGGTGAGAGCGGAAACTTCAAATTAATGGAATACGTCTGCCCCGCCGGAATCGCTCAATGTTCCGCCGAACAAAAAGTTGGCCCCTATGGCATTGGAGCCTCCATCCTTTCTTTAGTCATCGTTGCGGGGCTAGGCGTTTCTGTTGGATTATATTACTCCTTACGGTCCAAAAACATCGTTAAAATCAGGGAAAACACCCGCACTTTGGAAGAAGAATTTTCCTCCGCTTTATTTCAATTGGGAAATCGTTTAGCTGATGGCATTCCTGCCGAAATTGCCTTTGCCAAAGTCGCCAAGACCATGGAAGGAACTACCTCTGGAGATTTTTTCAATCTGGTCGAAAAAAACATCACCCGGTTAGGGATGGGATTAGAACAATCGATTTTTGACCCCAAAGTTGGAGCACTGACCAATTTTCCCTCTAAAGTCATTGAATCATCGATGAAAGTTTTGGTTGAAAGCATCAAAAAAGGCCCGCGCATTGCCGCCCAAGCTCTCTTGTCCATGTCAAGATACATCAAGGAGATTCATCGCGTCGAAGAACGCCTCAAAGACCTGATGGCAGACGTGATTTCCTCCATGAAAGGACAGATCAAATTCTTAACCCCTGCCATCGCCGGAATCGTCATCGGGATAACCTCTATGATATCCACCATCCTCACCCGATTAAGCGCTCAATTGCAGCAATTTTCCGCCAGTGGCTCAGGTTCCGGATTTGGTGATATGTTAACCCTCTTTGGCATCGGCATCCCCACCTTTTACTTTCAGATCGCCGTTGGCATTTACATTGTACAGATAACTTATATCCTCACCTTCCTGAGCAACGGCATCGAAAACGGCGCCGACAAATTAGGAGAACGCTATGAACTCGGCAAGAACCTCATCAACAGCACTTTATTATACTGCTTTCTCGCGGGAACGGTCATTGTCCTCTTTAGCATTTTCGCCAGCACCATCATGCAAAAGACGCTGGGTGGGTAGAGAAGTGACTAGCGTGGTGTTAGTCTAACTAACAGAAAAGTTTAAATATACGTTAAATGTTACCATAACTAACATGATTACTAAACCGCAGATACTGGTGTTTAAGCACTCCGCAGATACTTTATATTCACAATTAGACTTTACATCGGCATCAATTCTGTACTTCAAAACACTATTTGCACTACATGACTTTCTCCTTCTCGAAAAAATAGGGGAATCGCCTAAGGATCACTCCGAGCGATTTAGAAAACTGGAAAAATACTTTCCGGATCTTTTTCAGGAACTGGATATGGAATTCTCTACCTACCGGGACACCTACTCGAAAATCATAGATAAAGAAACCTGCAGCAGAATAAAAAAGATGGTTGAAAATGATCTTAAACGATATAATATTACGTAAAAATCTTAAGAAAATTGCAGAAAAGCAAAAAGAAGTAGAGGATATCATAGTATTTGGCTCCGTGGTAAAAGGAAAAGAAAAACCAGCAGACATAGACATCATCGTTATCTTTAAGAACAGCGTGGTTAAAGAAACAGAGTATCAAATAAGAAAAGAGATAGAAAAAAAATATAAAAAAGTATCTATCATATCCAAGACTCCCAGTACGCTTTTTGATCCTGCCTTTGATGCCAGAGAGAGTATCCTATTTGAAGGAAAGAGTCTTTTGAAAGATAAAAATGTAGGACAACAGTATGGGTATAATTCAGTAGGGATGTTTAAATATCATTTCAAAGGATGGAGCAAACTCAAAAGAACAAAGTACTATTATGCTTTAAATGGAAGAGGGGCACAAAGAGGAATACTTGAAAATGTATCAGGGATTAAATTGGCCGATGGTGTTGTTCTTGTACCCCTCTCTAAGATAGAGGTATTCCAATCTTTTTTAGAATTCTGGAGAATAGAATATATGTATATCCCAGCACTTATTCCAGAACGGCTAAATCACAAAAAAATATTAGAATGAACCTTGACGCAAGAGGGAGTGAAAAATCTAAAGAAAAGAAGCCTTAACTATTAAAAAAAATATGGGATCGGTGGGATTTGAACCCACGACACCCACGTTTCATCGTAAAGATATAAATCCTTACCCTTCAGCGTGGTGCTCTTGCCTGCTCCTGAAGAAAGATAAATTCTCCAGCAGTCCCAGGTTGAGCTACGATCCCGAACAACAAACCAAATTCAGCCTTGATTTATAAGGATTATGGTTACAAGTAATACTTCAGCAATATGAAGCGTTACCATCCTTCAGG